>CADECO010000021.1:0-18886 GCA_902825905.1 uncultured beta proteobacterium | reverse complement strand
TGCGTGCCCTCGGCCAGCACGACCAGCTTCTTCCAAGGCGCATTGACCAGTTTCGGGAACAGGTTCTGCGCCATGTAGGGCGGCGTGTCGCGATCCCACTCGCTTACCACCAGCAACGTCGGCACGACGAGTTTGTCGGGGTCCCAGTAGGGCCTTGCCGGCTTGGCACCCCACGATTCGGTCGAATCCTGGAGGATGCCATTGGGGGCGCGCAGCAGCGCAGGCTTGCGCGTGCCGAAATCCGGATCGGTTGCCCAGGTTGCGTCAGCCCACACATCGAACCATCCCTTCGGAATCAAAGTGGCCTTCTTCGCCTCGGGCACGCCGGTGAGCCAGCGATTGAGCGCCTGATCACGCGCCACGATTCGATAGGCGCCGAGCTTGGCGCCCGCCTGTACCAGCGAGGGTGTCTCGCGGACGAACTGCGGCGCGTAGAGCACCACGCGATTGACCTTGCTCGCGTTTTGAGTCGCGTACGTCGCCATCAGCGTGGTGCCCCACGACCACCCGAGCAGATTGAGCTTGGCGATGCCGCGCTTGGCCAGAATGTGATCGACCACCGTGCCGATATCGCGCACTGCAACGTCGCCCCGCACGATCGGTCCGTTGACGTCGGCCGGTAGCGCCATCTCCGGCGGGCGGGTCGAGCCGCCGTAGCCGCGCACGTTGAGCAGCCACACGTCGAACCCGCGGCTGGCGATGTAATCCATCCACGACATGCCGTCGAGTTGCAGATCGAACGACGTGTGCGAGGGATAGGTCGCGCCATGCACGAATACGATGGTGCGCTCGGGCGTGAACTGCGTGAGCGACGCCGGCCGTTTGTTGCGCACCTGGATCTGGATGCCGGGGTCACGTGCTGGCACCATCAGATCCTCGCGCACCAGATTGGCGAGCGCGGCGCGGTCGACACCAGCGCCTTGCTGGCCTGGCGTTGCACAACCGAACAACAGCGTGCTGGTCAGCGCCAGCGCGATCACGACGAAACGCATGGTCCTCTCCTTGTCTGACCTGCCCGGTCATCAGCCACCGGGCCGGCTTTGAAATCTCCCGAAAAAGCGCGCGCTCATTCGTACTTGCGCGTGTCCTCGATCACCTTGCCATCGTTGGGCAGTTCGCCCGCGCCTTTGAAGATTACTTCACCGCGCAGTTTCGTGACGTCGCGGATCGACTCGACGATCGCGTTGCTCAATGCTTCGGAACCGGTACCGACCTCGCATTGGAGCACCATGCGGTCCTGGCCGGTCGCATTGTCGACCGCGAGGCGCGCGCGCTTGATTTCGGTGTGCCGCTTCACGATCTCGGCGACCTGCGACGGATGCACGAACATGCCGCGCACCTTGGTGGTCTGATCGGCACGACCGAGCCAGCCTTTGATGCGCACGTTGGTGCGTCCGCACGGGCTGATGCCGGCCAGCACCGCCGACAGATCGCCGGTGGCGAAGCGAATCAGCGGATAGTCGCGATTGAACGTGGTGATCACGACCTCACCGACTTCGCCCTCGGGAACAGGATCGCCGGTGCCGGGGCGGACGATCTCCATGATCAGGCCTTCGTCCAGGATCATGCCTTCCTGCGCCTCGGACTCGTACGCGATCAGGCCGAGATCGGCCGTGGCGTAGCTTTGCAGGACGCGAATGCCGCGATCGCCCATCGCTTTGCGCAAGGCGGGTGGCAGGTATTCGCCTCCCACGAGCGCGCGGGTGAGGCTGGAGATATCGGTCTTCGACTCGTCGGCTTTCTCGACGATGAGCTTGAGGAACGAAGGCGTGCCGACGTAGCCGCGCACTTTCAGATCGGCGATGGTCGCCACCTGCATTTCGGTCTGCCCGACACCGGTCGGCACGACGATGCAACCGACGGCGCGCGCACCGGTCTCCATGATCGAGCCGGCCGGGGTGAAGTGATACGCGAAGGTGTTGATGGCAACGTCGCCGGCGCGAAACCCTGCGGCGAACAGCGCGCGACCGGTGCGCCACCAGTCGGGGCTAGTGCCCTCGGGCTCGTAGATCGGCCCGGGCGAGACGAACAGCTTGCCGAGCTTCGACAACGGCGTTGCGTTGAGTCCGCCCAGCGGCGGAGCCACTTGCTGGAGCGTCTTCAGCTCCGATTTGCGCGTCACCGGCAACTTGGCCAACGCAGAGCGAGTGGTGACGGCGCTGGAGTCGATATTGGCGAGGATGCGCGCGAACCCCGCTGCCTGCGTCTTGGCGTGGGCGATCTGCCCAGGCAGCGCGGCCAGCAGCGCACGTTCGCGCTCGGCCGGGTCACGGGTTTCGAGCGCGTCGAAATATTCGGGCATGGGCTTCCTCACTTCGCTCGTACCTCGGAGTCTTCACAACCCTTCAGCCGTCACCCTTCACCCGCCGCTATGTCAGCCAGCGCTTGCGGCGGCGATAGAACTTGGTGTCGCGAAAACTCTTGCGCTCACCCGAAGAGATGCCCAGGTAGAACTCTTTCACATCGTCGTTCTCGCGCAGGCGCGCCGCCTCGCCATCCATCACCACGCGGCCATTTTCCAGGATGTAGCCGTAGTTGGCATAGCGCAGCGCGATCATGGTGTTCTGCTCGGCCAGCAGGATCGAGACGCGCTCTTTCTGGTTCAGGTCGCGCACGATCTCGAAGATCTCCTCGACCAGTTGCGGAGCCAGACCCATCGACGGTTCGTCGAGCAGGATCATTTTCGGACGCGCCATCAGCGCGCGCCCGATGGCCGTCATCTGCTGCTCGCCGCCCGAGGTATAGCCGGCCTGACTCGACCGACGTTCTTTGAGTCGGGGAAAGTAGCTGTAGACACGCTCGAGATCCTGGCGCAGGTCGGCCTTGCTCTGCTTACGCGTGAATGCCCCGGTGAGCAGGTTGTCCTCGACGGTCAGGTGCGCGAAGCAATGCCGCCCTTCCATCACCTGCACCACGCCTCGACCGACCAGCACCGCCGGTGAGAGCTGGTCGATGCGCTCGCCCAGATACTCGATCGACCCCTTGGTCACCTCGCCGCGCTCCGCTTTGAGCAGGTTCGAGATCGCGCGCAGCGTGGTGGTCTTGCCGGCGCCATTGGCGCCCAGCAGCGCAACGATTCCGCCTTCTGGAACCGTCAGCGACACGCCCTTCAGCACCAGGATGACGTGGTTGTAGATAACCTCGATGCCGTTGACGGTCAGCATCGCGGGCGCATTCGACATGGCCGCTCCTCGTACAAACGGCGCCGGATCACACCGACGCCGTTCCGTTGCCGCTCAGGCACCGCTCAGCTGGCTTCCTTGGCGCAATCGCGCTTGGTGATCTTCTTTTCCTGTGCGTACTTCTCGGCCGAGGCCTTGATCATCGGCCGAATCAGTGCGCTGTCGGCGCGATAGACATCCTTCTGCACGTTCCACTTCTTGCCGTCCCAGGTATGGATCTGCGCCTGCGAGTCGCCTGCGTGGTTCACGCAACTGGTGCTGATCGGCGACATGAATCCGTCGAACCCGGCCTTCTTGATCATCGCCGCATCGATCGTCAGGTTCTCGAGACCCCAGCGCACCTCCTCGCCTTTGAGCGGCCGATTGCCGTACCTCACCTGCGCCTTGCGCACCGCTTCGACGGTCATCATCGCCGCCGTAAGTCCGCGGTTGTAGAGGACCTCGCCGATCTCCTCCTTCTTGCCGGTACCCTGCCCCTTGTCGTACACGTGCTTGAGCAAGTCCTGGTGCACCTGGCCCAGACCCGCGGGCGCGAGGAACGTGAGCGAGTTGTAGCCCTTGGCGCCATCGCCCACCGGCGTGACATCGGGCTCGGCACCCGACCACCACACGCCGTACATCTTGTCGCGCGGATAGCCGGTGGCGACCGCCTCCTTGATGGCGGTGGAGTTCATCACGCCCCAGCCCCACAACAACACGTAGTCGGGACGCTGCTGGCGGATCTGCAACCAGGTCGCTTTCTGCTCGACGCCGGGATGAGTGACCGGCAGCAGCAGCAACTCATAGCCGTGCATCTTGCGACGCTCTTCGAGCAGCGCGATCGGCTCCTTGCCGTAGGGTGAATCGTGATAGACGAGTGCGATCTTCTTGCCCTTGAGCTTGTCGAGCCCGCCATCTTTCTTGCCCAGGTGCTGGATCAGCATGTCGGCGGCATCCCAGTAGGTGCCACCCAACGGGAAGTTGTAGCCGAACACCGTGCCGTCGACCGAATCGGCCCGACCGTAGCCGGCGGTGATGATCGGAATCTTGTCGATGAGCGTCTTGTCGGTCACGGCGTACGTGATCCCGGTCGACAGCGTGTGGAACGCGGTGGCTCCGGTGGGACCTTTGTTCTTCAAGCGTTCATAGCATTCGACGCCACGGTCGGTGGCGTAACCGGTTTCGCACTCCTCGAAAGTAATGCGCACGCCATTGATGCCGCCGTCGCGCGCGTTGACGAGCTTCAAGTAGTCGACGTATCCGTTGGCGAAGGGAATGCCGTTCGGGGCATACGCGCCGGTGCGGTAGGAGAGCACGGGAAAAAACTGCTCCTTCGCACCCGCCTGCGCGAGCGCGGTGCCGCTCGCCAGCGCCGACGCGACCAAGGCCGCGACCATCAGCGGCGACTTCAGCTTCGTTTTCATCACACCCTCCTCTAGAGAGATTGCCTGCGGAAAATCATAGCGCCGTCAGTGCGGGAAAGGCCACAGTCGGAGCTTTTCCTTGCCGATTGCCCAGAGCCGGGCCAATCCATGCGGCTCCACGATCAGAAAGACGACGATCAGCGCGCCGAAGATCATGAACTCCAGGTGTGATGCCATCGCCGTGGACATGGGGATGCCCAGCGCCGCCGGCACTTGGTTGAGCAGGATCGGCAGCACCACAATGAAGGCCGCGCCGAAATAGCTGCCCAGCAGCGATCCCATGCCGCCGATGATGATCATGAACAGCAGATTGAGCGACAGGTTCAGATTGAAGGCGAGCGGCTCCCACGACCCCAGATGCATGAACCCCCATAGTGCACCGGCCACGCCACAGTAGAACGCGCTGACCGCGAACGCCGTGAGCTTGGCATAGACGGGTCGGATCCCGATCACCTCGGCGGCGACGTCCATGTCGCGCATCGCCATCCACTCGCGGCCGATATGCCCGCGCACGATGTTCTTCGCCAGCACGGTGAAGACGATCAGCACGGCGAGCAGGAACACGTACTTCTCCACCGGCGTCTCGATCACCCAGCCGAAGAGCTCGATCGGCGCCGTGGAGACCGACCCCGAGGAAGAGTAGTTGGTGAACCACTTCACCCGGGCAAACAGCCAGTCCATGAAGAACTGGGCGGCCAGGGTCGCCACGGCCAGATAGAGCCCCTTGATGCGCAGGCTCGGAATGCCGAAGAGGACTCCGACGGCCGCCGCAACCAGTCCCGCGAAGGGCAGCACCACCAGAAAGCTCAGACCTGGAACGCGAACCGCGAGGTTGTACGCCGCGTAGGCGCCCACCGCCATGAACGCCGCGTGGCCGATGGAGATCTGACCGCAATAGCCGACGAGAATGTTCAGGCCGATCGCCGCCAGCGTGAGAATCAGGAACGGGATCAGGATCGACAGGAACAGGTAGTCACTCGCGATCAGCGGCACCGCCGCGAACGCGAAGACCAGCGCCGCGAACATGATGACGCGATCCTGCAGGATCGGCAGCATCTGCTGATCGGCTGCATAGCTCGACTTGAACTGCCCGTTTTCGCGATACAGCATCGTCTCGCCTCTTCCCTAGACCCGGTCGATGTGCTTCTCGCCGAACAGGCCTTCGGGCCGGACCAGCAGGAACAGCAACGCCAGCACATAGGCGAACCAGTTCTCGATGCCGCCGCCGGCGAGATCGAATGCCTTCACCAGGACCGGCCCGAGAAACACCTCGGCCATCTTCTCCCCGACGCCGACGATCAGACCACCCACGATCGCACCGGACACCGAGGTGAACCCACCGAGGATGACGACCGGGAGCGCCTTCAGCGCGACCTGCGCAATCGAGAACTGCACGCCCAGCTTCGAGCCCCAGATCACGCCGGCGACCAACGCCACGAGCCCCGCGATCGACCACACGACGACCCAGATCCGATTCAAGGGGATGCCGATGGACTGCGCCGCCTGGTGATCATCGGCCACTGCCCGCAACGCGCGTCCTGTCGCCGTTTTCTGGAAGAAGATCGTGAGGCCCGCGACCAGCGCAGCGGCGACCAGCGCGGCGACGAAGTCTTCCTTGTTCACGAGGATGCCGCCCTGGAACACCTGCTCCAGGATCATCACCGGCTCCTTGGCGATGCCCAGATCGATCTTGTAGATGTCGCTGCCCCACACGGTCTGGCCGAATCCATCGAGGAAGTAGGTAACCCCGAGCGTGGCCATCAGCAAAGCCACGCCTTCCTGATTGACGAGCGGACGCAATACCAGCCGCTCGATCAGCCACGCCACCAGGACCATGATGGCAAGCGAGATGACGATGGCCGCCCACAGTGGCATGTGCTCTGCCAGACGCGCCACCGCCAGCGCGGCGAACAGCACCATCGCCCCCTGCGCGAAGTTGAATACGCCAGAGGCCTTGAAGATCAGCGCGAAGCCCAGGGCCACCAGCGAATAGAGCACGCCGGTCATCAGTCCGCCCAGCAGCACCTCGACGTAGAAGCCCGCCGGCGCGGCGCCCGAGGCGAGCGGCAGAATCAGTCCGATCAGCAGGACCAGACCAAGCAGCAAGACAGGCCAGTTCCTGCGCATGTCAGTGACTCACCCCGAGATAGGCGTCGATGACCGCCTGGTTGGCACGCACGGCGTCGGGTGTGCCGTCGCCGATCTTCTTGCCGTAGTCGAGCACGACGACGCGATCGGAGATGTCCATCACCACGCCCATGTCGTGCTCGATCAGGACGATCGTGGTGCCGAACTGATCGTTCACGTCGAGGATGAAGCGGCACATGTCCTGCTTCTCCTCGAGATTCATGCCCGCCATCGGCTCATCGAGCAGCAGCACCTTCGGCTCCATTGCCAGTGCGCGCGCCAGGTCGACGCGCTTCTGCAGGCCGTAGGGCAGCCGGCCCACCGGCGTCTTGCGGTAGGCCTGGATCTCCAGAAACTCGATGATGTTCTCCACCACGGTGCGATGCTCGAGTTCCTCGCGCAGCGCGGGCCCGATGCGCAGCGCCTGCAGCAGCAAGTTCGAGCGCATCCGCAGATTGCGGCCGGTCATGATGTTGTCGAGCACCGACATGCCCTTGAACAAGGCCAGATTCTGGAACGTGCGGGCGATGCCGCTGCGGGCGACCTGATGGGAGTCCATGTCGTGGAACTCCGCGCCCTGATAGCGGATCGTGCCCTGCTGCGGGTGGTACACGCCGTTGATCACGTTGAGCATCGAACTCTTGCCCGCACCGTTGGGCCCGATGATGGCGCGGATCTCGTGCTCGCGGACATCGAACGAGACATTCTGCAGCGCCTTGACCCCGCCGAACGAGAGCGAGATGCCCTCGACCGTCAGGATCGGTGCGCCGATCTTGCGCTCGCCGGCCATCGTGCTCAGGCCGCCTTCCTGGCCGCGGCCGTGCTGAAGATCTTCGCTTCCAGGATGCGCAGGTTCGCGCTGACCATGCCCTGGCGGCCGTCTTCGAACTTCACCTGCGTCTCGATGAACACCTCGCCCTTGTCGCCATACAAACCCTCGACGATCGCGCCGTACTTGTCGGCGATGAAGCCGCGGCGGACCTTGCGGGTGCGCGTGAGCTCACCGTCGTCGGCGTCGAGCTCCTTGTGCAGGATCACGAAGCGGGCGATCTGCGAGCCGCCCAGTTCGCGATCGGCGGCCAGATCGGCATTCACCTTCTCCACGCATTCGCGCACCAGGTCGCACACCGCCGGCTGGCTGGCCAGATCGGTATAGCCCGAGTACGGCAGGTTGCGCCGCTCGGCCCAGTTGCCCACCGCCTCCATGTCGATGTTGATCATCGCGCACACCTTGTCGCGCTGGTGTCCGAACGCCACTGCCTCTTTGACGTACGGGAAGAACTTGAGCTTGTTCTCCAGATACTTCGGCGCGAACAGCGTGCCGTCGTTGAGCCGGCCCACGTCCTTGGCGCGATCGATGATCTTGAGATGGCCATCGCGATCGATGAATCCGGCATCCCCGGTGTGGAACCAGCCTTCGCCGTCCTTGGCCTCGCGCGTGGCATCGGGGTTTTTGTAGTACTCGCGAAACAGCCCCGGCGAGCGGATCAGCACTTCGCCGGACGCGACCACCTTGACCTCCACACCCTTCATCGGCGGACCGACCGTATCGGGTTTGACCTGATCATTGGGCTGGATGCAAACGAACACCGCAGTCTCGGTCGATCCATAGAGCTGCTTCAGATTGACACCGATCGAGCGATAGAACGTGAACAGATCGGGGCCGATCGCCTCGCCGCCCGTGTACGCGCGCTTGATCCGGCTCATGCCGAGCACGTTTCGCAGTGGCCCGTACACCAGCCAGTCACCGACCCGGTATAGCAACCGATCGAACAGGCCGACCGGATCCTTGCCGTCGAGGATCGTCGGGCCGACCTTGCGCGCGTGCGCCATGAAGAAATCGTAGAGCCTGCGCTTGAGCCGGCCCGCGTCGTCCATGCGGATCGTGATCTGTGTGAGCAGCGCTTCGAACGGACGCGGCGGCGCGAAATAGTAGGTGGGACCGATCTCGCGCATGTCGGCGGTGACCGTCTCGGCCGACTCCGGGCAGCTCACACAGTAGCCGCACACGTAAGCCTGCGCGATCGAGAAGATGTTCTGACCGATCCACGCCATCGGCAGATAGGCCAGCACCTCCTCGTCGCCGGTGAGCCCCTCCCATTCAGCGCCCATGCGCGCAGCCTTGAGCAGGCTGTCATGGGTGTGGACGACGCCTTTCGGATTGCCGGTGGTGCCCGAGGTATAGAACATCGCGGCAACGTCGGCCGCCTTGCCCTGATCGATCTCGGACTGGAAGTACTGCGGATGCGCGGCATCGAATGCGCGGCCCAGTTCCTGCAACTGCTCGAAGCTGATCAGGTCGGGGTGGCTGTAGTTGCGCAGCCCGCGGCTGTCGTCATAGATGATGTGCTTGAGCTTGGGACACTGCGGCTGGATCTCCAGCAGCTTGTCGACCTGCTCCTGATCCTCGGCGATCGCGAATTCGATCTCGGCGTTCTGGAACACGAACACCCATTCCTGCGCGACCGCATCCTGGTACAGCGGCACCGGCACACCGCCGAGCGACTGCGCTGCGGCGAAAGCGCAATACAGCCGCGGACGGTTCTCACCGATGATTGCGAGGTTCAACCCGCGCCGAAAGCCGCGTGCTGCAAGTCCGCATGTTGTGGCGCGCACCTGGGCGAGCAGATCCGACCAGGTCCAGGTCTGCCAGATGCCGAGCGCCTTCTCGCGAATCGCCGGACGCGCACCACGCGTGGCCGCGTGATGTTGCAGCAGACGCGGAAAGGTGTCGCTTGCTTGCGTTGCCATGGGCCTCCTCGGTGCGCTGCGCGCCGACCCGGCTATGCGTGCCGGTATCGCGAAGCGCGCGGATTCTAACAGTAGAGTCTTGCGCACTTACACGGTGCTTACTGGGAAAAACGCGGTTGCTATACTGCCCCAGCCCAATCGCTTGCGCACCCGCGCGGCACCCCGCTCAAGGACTCACCAACATGCTTATTCATCGCATTCGCTTGCCGTTCAAGCTCAGCGCGCTCGCACTCGCGTTGACCGCCGCCGCCTCGGCCGCACACGCGCAGGACGTCATCAAAGTGGGCGCGCCGCTGCCGATCACCGGGCCGCTCTCGCCCGAGGCGCAGAAGCTCAAGAACGGCTACGACCTGTGGGCCGACACCGCCAACAAGGCGGGCGGCATCAACGTCGGCGGCAAGCGCATGAAAGTGCAGATCGTCTACACCGACTATCAATCGAACACGCCGCGTGCGGTGCAGGCCACCGAGAAGCTCATCTCCGAGGACAAGGTGCATTTCCTGTTCTCGCCGTTCGGATCAGGCGCCACCAAAGCCGCCTCCAGCGTCTCGGAAAAGCATGGCGTGCCCACCGTGGCGGCCACCGCCTCCTCCAAGGAGGTGTACGACCAGAACTACAAGTTCCTGTTCGGCGTGTACACGCCTAACGACACGCTGACCGAGCCGCTGTCGGATATTGCGCGCAAGGCGGCACCGGGTATTCAGCGCGTGGCGATCCTGGCGCGCAACGATCTGTTTCCGCTGGCCATCGCGCAGGAGATGGAGAAATCGGCCAAGAAGCGCGGCATGAGCGTCGTGTACTTCGAGAAGTACGCGATCGGCACGCTCGATCACGCCTCGGCGCTCACCCAGATCAAGGCGCAGGCGCCGCACTGGATCTTCGCGACCGGCTACATGAATGACGTCATCCTCATCAAGAAGCAGATGAGTGATCTGAAGATCGAATCGCCGCTGGTCACGATGGTCGCCGGCCCGGCGTACAAGGAGTTCGTCAAAGCGCTGGGCAAATCGGCCGAGAACATCACCAGCGCTGCCTGGTGGCATCCGGCGGTGCGCTACAACGGCAAGGACGTGTTCGGTTCGACCGAGAACTTCAACAAGCTGTTCCGTGCCAAGTACAACACCGAGCCCGACTACGGCGAGGCATCATCGGCCGCGGCCGGTGCGGTGCTGCAGCTGGCGATCGAGAAGGCGGGCTCGCTCGATCGCAAGGCGGTGCGCGACGCACTCGCCGCCATGAACGACGTGACGTTCTTCGGTCCGATCAAGTTCGGCCCGTCCGGTCAGGTGATCTCGCTCGATCCGCCGGTGTTCCAGATCCAGAACGGCAACCAGACCGTGATCTTCCCGCAGCAGGTCAAGCAGGGCGATCTGCGCCTGGGCGTGAAGTAGACGAGTAGAAGACCGGCACTTGCCCGCGCCACGATCCTCCGCCACTGAACGCTGCGTGGCCGCCAGGCGCCGGCGCGCTCGGGCCGCCATCGACCAGCGCGATCGAACAGCGATGACGACGCGGCGCTGATCAGCGACCGCGCTGCGCATGCTCACGCTCCAGATTCTCGTCAACGGCCTCGTGCTGGGCGGGCTGTACGCCTGCATCGCCGCCGGCTTCTCGCTGGTGTGGGGCGTGCTGAACGTGATCAACCTGCTGCACGGGTCGTTCATCGTGCTCGGCTCGTACTTCGCGCTGTTCGCCTACCAGTCGATCGGGCTGCATCCGTTTCTGGCGATTCTGGCGGCAGCCCCGCTGTTCTTCGCACTCGGCGCGGTGGTGCAGGCGACGCTGGTCAATCGCGTGATCACGGCGCCCGTACTGCTCACGCTCACGCTCACGTTCGGCCTGGATCTGATGCTCAACAACGCGATGCTGGTCGCGTTCACGGCCGACTATCGCAAGCTCACGCTCGATCCGCCGCTCGGCGTCCTCTCGCTCGGACCGGTCACCGTGCCACTCGATCGACTGGTGGCGATGGGCCTGGCGCTCGCACTCACCGTAATGCTGTTTCTGGTGCTGTCACGCTCGCGTGTCGGACGCGCGATCGTGGCGGTGCGCATGGATCGCGAAGCCGCGGCGCTGATGGGGGTGGACGTGCATCGCATCTACGCGATCACGTTCGGCATCGGCGCACTCATGGCCGGCGCCGCCGGGGCGCTGCTGGCGATCATCTTCCCGATCTCGCCGATCGCCAGCACCTCGTACCTCGGCAAGGCCTTCGTGGTGTGCGTGCTCGGCGGTCTGGGCAGCGTGCCCGGCGCGATGGTGGGCGGTCTGGCGCTGGGGGTCGTCGAGAGCTTCGGTGCGCTCGCGTTCGGTCCGGAGCACGCCAGCACGCTGTCGTTCGGGCTGTTGATCCTGATGCTGGTGGTGCGGCCCACCGGGCTCATGGGTCGCAAGGGCTACGACTGAAGCCATGACCAGCCGCACACGCCAGATCGTCATTGCACTTGCCGTCGCGGCGGTGCTTGCCGCCTTGCCGCTGTGGGGCAGCAGCTACTGGATGCGCCTGGGCACGTTCATGCTGATGTATGGCGTACTTGCGATGTCGTGGAACTTCATCGGCGGCATGACCGGGTACCCCTCGTTCGCTTCGGCCGCATTCTTCGGACTCGGCGCCTATGCCGGTGCGATCGCGCAGAAGCACGGCGTTCCGATCGCGCTGGCGTGGCTTTGGGCCGGCCTGCTCGCTGCTGCGTTCGCGTCGTTGATGGGCGCGGCGCTGCTCCGCTTGCGCGGGCATTACTTCGCGATTGCCAGTCTGGTGGTCGCTGAAGTGTTGCGTGAACTGGCCAACGCGGCCACCGATCTCACCGGCGGCGGCATGGGCCTCAATCTGCCGGTTCCGCAACTCGCCTCGGTCGAGGCGCAGGCGCGCTTTTTCTTCTACGCGATGCTGGCGCTGGCGGCCTTGAACTTCGCGGCGATGCTGTGGGTGATGCACGCCAAGCTCGGCTTCGGGCTGCGCTGCATCCAGCAGAACGAAGCGGCGGCCGACATGCTGGGCATCAACACCACGGCCTACAAGACCGCTGCGTTCGTGTTGTCGGCGGTGTTCGTCGGCAGCGCGGGCGCGATCTACGCGTCATGGGTGCATTATATCGAGCCGCCCGACGTGTTTGACGTGCTCTACTCGGTCAAGCCGATCGTGATGGTGCTGCTGGGCGGTGCCGGCTCGGTGTTCGGTCCGTTGGTGGGCGCCGCAGTATTTCTTGCGCTGGAGGAGCTAGTCTGGCGCAACTACCTCACCATCCATTCCGGCGTGCTCGGCCTGCTGATCGTGTTGCTCGTGCTGTTTCTGCCCAAAGGCCTGCTGTCGCTTTCATCGCGCCTGGGCCGCCGCCTCGGGCCATCCTCGTCATGACCGCGTTGTTGCAGCTGCGCGAAGTGGGCCGCAATTTCGGTGGATTGCGTGCGCTGAGCAACGTTTCGCTCGAGGTACAGCAGGGCGAGATCCTCGGCCTCATCGGCCCGAATGGCGCGGGCAAGACCACGCTGGTCAACGTGGTGACCGGCGTACATGCCGCGAGCAGCGGCACGATCCACTTCGACGGCGGCGAGATCACGCGACTCAAGCCGTTTCAGGCTGCGCGACGCGGCATCGCCCGCACGTTCCAGATCGTGCAACCGTTTCCCGAAATGACGGTGATTGAGAACGTGGCGGCCGCAGCGCTATTCGCCGGCGCGGCACGCGGCATCGCCCAGGCGCGCGCCGACGCTTTCGAGCACCTGCGCTTCGTCGAGCTCGGCGCCATCGCCGACCGGCCGGCGCGTTCGCTCACGCTGGCGATGCGCAAGCGCCTCGAGCTGGCCAAGGGCCTGGCGATGAAGCCGCGCCTGCTGCTTCTGGATGAGGTCAACGCCGGGCTGAACCCCGCCGAGATCGATCTGGCGCTCGGCCTGATCCGCCGGATCGCCGCGAGCGGCGTGACGATCCTGATCATCGAACACCTGATGAAGGTCGTGCTCAATCTGTGCACCCGCATCGCGGTGCTCCATCACGGCGAGCTGATCAAGGTGGGCAGCGCGGACGACGTGGTGAACGACGCCGCGGTGGTGGAGGCCTATCTGGGCAAGCGCTACGCGGCGCAAGGCGCGCGAACGTGAACGCAGCCGCCGCGTCGCTGCTCACCGTCCAGAACCTGAGCGCGGGCTATGGCGACGTACGCGTGCTGTGGGGCGTCGGGCTCGACATCATCGAAGGCGAGATCGTTTGCCTGGTGGGATCCAACGGCGCGGGCAAGAGCACGCTGATGCGCACGATCTCGGGTCTGGTAACCGCCAGTGAAGGTCAGGTGCGCTTTGCCGGTACCGATCTCACTCGAGCGAAGAGCGACGCCGTGCTCGCCGCCGGAATCGCTCACGTGCCCGAGGGTCGCCGGTTGTTTCCCGGCATGAGCGTGCGCGACAACCTGCTGATGGGTGCCTACCTGCGCCGCGACGGCGAGCCTGCGATCAGGCGCGATCTCGACCGGGTGCTCGCGACCTTTCCGGTGCTGGCCGAGCGCCGCGCGCAAGACGCATCCACGCTTTCGGGCGGCGAGCAGCAGATGTGCGCGATCGGCCGTGGCCTGATGTCGGCGCCGCGCCTGCTGATGATCGACGAACTGTCGCTCGGACTGGCGCCGCGGGTCGTCGATGAGTTGTGTGAAACGCTCAAGCAACTGAATCGAGAAGGACTCACGCTGCTGGTCGTCGAACAGGATGTGGCGACTGCGTTCGAGCTGGCCTCGCGCGCATTCGTGATGGACTCCGGGCGCATCACCCGTTCGGGCAGCACCGTGGCACTGGCCAACGATGCCGCGATTCGCGAGGCTTATCTGGGCGTTCGATGAGTAGCCTCTACTATCCGCGCAGCGGCCGGAAGAACGCCCGCACCTCTTCGGCGAGCACCGCCGGATTCTCCATCGCGGCGAAGTGTCCACCCTTGTTCTTCACCGTCCAGCGCTGGATGTTGCTGTAAGCGGTTTGCGCCACCGAGCGCGGCGGGCGCAGGATCTCCCTCGGAAACTGCACGTAGCCCATCGGCACGTCGACCGTCTTGCCCTCGGGGATCGGCCAGGCGCTGTGCATGCGCGCGTAATACGGCCAGAACGATGAACCGATCGAACCGCTCATCCAATAGAGCATGATGTTGGCGAGCAACGTGTCGCGCGGTACCACCGTGGTCGGATCGCCGTCGCTGTCGATCCAGGTGCGGAATTTCTCCACCAGCCACGCTGCCAGCCCGGCAGGCGAATCGGTCAGGCCATACGCGAGCGTCTGCGGCTTGGTGCCCTGGATCCACTGATAGCCGGTCTCTTCCTTGAGGAAGTGATTGAGCTCGTCGAGGAACACCTTCTCCTCGGGCGTGGGGTTGCTCACGATCTTCGGATCGCGCCGCACCGCGAGCAGATTGAGATGAATACCGATCAGCCGCTCGGGAAACTCGAAGCCCAGCCGCGAGCTGACGAAGCAGCCCCAATCGCCGCCTTGCGCACCGAAGCGCCGGTACCCCAGCACATCGGTCATCAGCCGCGCGAAGGTGCGCGCGATGTCTTCCACCGGAAAACGCTTCTGCCCCGGCTTGAACGAGAGCGTGTAGCCGGGCAGCGACGGCGCCACCACGGTGAAGGCATCGCGCGCGTCGCCACCGAAACGCGCCGGGTCGGTGAGCATCGGAATGATCTCGAGAAACTCCACGATCGAACCCGGCCAGCCGTGCGAGAGCACCAGTGGCATCGGATCCGGCCCCTTGCCCTCCTCGTGGATGAAGTGCAGCTCGATGCCGTCGATCGGCATGGTGAACTGACGCAGCGCATTGATGCGCGCTTCCTGCGCGCGCCAGTCGAACGAGGTGCGCCAGTACTCGACGAACTGCTTCATGTACGCCAGGCTCGCGCCGGTGGACCACGGTTCGAGCGGCGGCTCGTCGGGCCAGCGGGTGCGCGCCAAACGCTCGCGCAGATCGACGAGCGTGCTGTCCGGTACGGCGAGTCGAAACGGTTTGATGGCGCTCATGCATGGCCCCCTGCTGCCGGCACCCGTTACGGCGGATGCGCGCGCTGCGCAATGTCGACGTCGATGCCCGTTGCGGATGCGCGGTGCTCGCTGCGCACCACGTCGCGGCGTGTTGCGCGCAGGTTGCCCTGAACGGTGAAGACCGGCAACGTTCAGGGCAAGTCGTTCATGCCGCAGCGATCGCCTGGTAGATCTCCGCAACCGTCGACTGGCGCTGATTGGCCGCAACCAGCCGTTCGTTCACCCGCGCGCGTTGCGCAGTATCGCTCGCCAGCGCCTGCACCAACAAGCGCGCCTCATCCGTGCTCAGGCTGCGCAGCTGCAGATGAGCGAAGCAGCGTCCGGGGCGCACCAGGGCGTCGTCGAGATCGCCGACGTTCGGCAGATTGGTCGAGAAGATGATCTTGCGGCCCTGCGCACGCACCACGCCGTCGGCAATCGCCAGGAAGCGGTGCAGATGCTCGTTGCCCTCGACGCGCGGCTTGAGCAGGTGGTCGGCGTCTTCGACCACGAATGCGTCGTGCCAGCCGGTGATGAACTTGACGAAGATCTCGTCGTTCTCCAGCGCCTTCTTGTCGCCGGTGTACAGCGCCTGCGCCTCACCGCCCTTGCGTCGCGACAGCTCGCCCAGAATGGTGCGGATCAGCCGGGTCTTGCCGGTGCCCGGTGGTCCTTGCAACACGAGCACGGTCTCGTTCGCATCGAGATAGCGCCGGATCAGTTGCCCGACACCGGCCTCGATCGACGGATACGCCGCATCGTGCAGCACGTCGTTCGCCATCTCCTCGATCGCGGCGCTTTGCAGCTCGCCCTTCGAGGTGAGGAAGTGCCAGTCGATCGAGAACATCGGCTCCTGGATGCGCGCCTCGCCGACGACGCCGAGAATGGCGGCACGCACCTGCTCGGCCGTCTCGAGCGCACTCGCCCAGATGCTGAAGTAGCACGAGCAGTACTCGGCCTTGCGCCCGCCGTAGGCTGATACGAACAAACCTTGGCCATCGAGAATCATCGTGCCCGAGTCGAGCCGCTGCGCGCGCCAGCCAAGATCGAGCGCCAGCCGGTCGAACAGTTGCTCGAGATCAGTACGTGCGGCGAAGCGCAGCGAGCGGTGGATCGGGTAGCGCGCCACGCCTTCTTCGAGCGCGCGCGCAAAACGCGATTTCAATACCAGATCGCCGAATTCCCAGACGGTCTGGCTCAGGGTCGCAGTGGTGGCGACGGGGTCTGCCATCATCGGTGCGTGTGTAGGGGCGTTCACCGGATATCTTTTCGGTCGTGACAGCAACGCCCGACCTTATCGGTCGACGCGGATCGGGCCAAGAGTGCAGGCGGGTCGATGAGCGCATTACGCCGCATCGGCACGATGCTCGCGCCTGTCCGGTCGTGACATCCGTAGTGGGTGCCGATGTGCGCGCGGTTCCGCGCTACAGTGTCCGCATGAGAACCCTGATCGATTGGATCGCCGCCAATCGGCTCGAAGCCATCGCCACCGCGCTCGGGCTCGTCAATCAATGGCTCACGATCCGCCAGAACATCTGGTGCTGGCCGGTGGGCATTGCGAGCGTGGTGCTGTTCGGCCTGGTGTTCTTCGATGCGAAGCTCTACTCCGACGTGCTGCTGCAGTTGTTCTACGTCGGGTTGCAGACCTACGGGTGGCATCACTGGTTGCACGGTGGACCGAACCGAAACCGGCTGGTGCCGCGCACGCTCGCGCCGGCCGACTACTGGAAGGTGCTGCTGCTGATCGTGGCGATAAGTGCGGTCCTGGGCTCGGTGATGCGAATGCTGACCGATGCCAGCCTGCCGTATCTCGATGCCAGCGCAACCGGCATGAGCCTGGTGGCGCAGTGGCTGCAGGCACGCAAGCTGATCGAGTCGTGGCTGCTGTTCATCGCCGCGAACCTGCTGTTCATAGGCATTTATGCGGCCAAGGGGCTCTACATCACCATCATCCTGTTCGGTGTGCTCAGCGTCATGGCGGTGGCCGGCTTCGTGGCGTGGCGCCGGGCATACCGCACGGCCGGGGCACGCTAGCGTCGCTGCGTGCTCGCACAATGCAACGCCGTTCCCGAGGCCCCGTGGTAGAACTGCGCGCGGCAGTGAGTCAGGGCAGGCAAGACATCGAATGCGGGGGTAAGCATGCGCAATACGCTTCTGGGATTTCTGTTGATCACCATCGGCACGCTGGCAGGCGGCGCCGCGCAAGCGCAGCTCTTTCGGTGGACCGACGCCGAGGGCCGTACGCACTATTCGAACGTCGCCGCGCCAGGCAGCGCGACCGTGATCAACGACCGTGCGGCACCCCCTGCGCCCGCCGCGCAACCATCAGTCAAACCTGCCCCGGTACGTATCGAGGCAAGCCCGTCCGGCCCCGCGCCGGCACCCCAGCCGGTCGCTGCCAGCGGCAAGCAGCCGCGCGTCGTGATGTACTCGACCAGCTGGTGCCCCTACTGTGAGAAGGCGAGGGCGATGTTCCGCGCGCGTGGCATCGAGTACACCGAGTTCGACATCGAACAGTCGACGCAGGCGCGTGCCGCACACCGCGAGCTCGGTGGCCGTGGCGTACCGCTGATCCTGGTGGGATTCGAAGCGCTACGCGGCTTCAACGAGCAGAGGGTGCTCGCCGCGATCGAAGCGCAACGCGGCAAGTGATCGGTTGCAACGGCGCGTGACGCACGCGTCGCGCTACGGCATGCGGATCACGATCTTGCCGACTTGCGCGTTGGCGTCCATGTAGGCCTTGGCCGCGGGCAGTTCCTCGTAGCCGAATGTGCGATCGATGAGCGGCTTGATCGATCCGTCGGCGAACTTCGGCAGCACTTCGGCAACGAATCCACGCACCGTCTCGGCACGCTCGGCCGGGGTGCGAAAGCGGTTGCTCACGCCGTAGAACACCTGCCGGTACGTGTGCAACTGCTCGACGCTGATGCCAGTGTCGAACACGTTGTCGACGTAGCCCACCTGCGCCAGTCGCCCGCGATAGCCAAGCGCCTGCTGGCACGCGGCGAACACCGATCCGCCGATGTTGTTAACCACCAGATTCACGCCCTTGCCTTCGGTGGCCTGTTTCGCTACCTCGACGAAATCGCCACCGCGGGTGGCAACGCCTACATCCAGGCCGACGGCCTTCAGTCTGTCCAACTTCGCGCTCGAGCCGGACGTGCCGATCACGCACGCACCGAACGCCTTGGCCGTCTGCAGGCTGGCCACGCCCACCCCGGAGGTCACGGCGGTGATCAGCACCCAATCGCCGGGCTGCACGCGACCGAACGAAAACAGCATGTCGTAGGTGACCAGGAACACGATCGGCGTGGCCGCGGCCTGATCCCACGAGAGCGCAGCCGGAACTCGGATCGCCTCGCGCGCATCCATCACCGCGAACTCGGCAAACCCACCCTTGGCGCGGCCCATCACGCGCTCGCCCGCAGC
>CADECO010000020.1:30622-36332 GCA_902825905.1 uncultured beta proteobacterium | reverse complement strand
GTGTAGTTGCGAATTTCAGCCATGCCCGGTGCTTTCCGCTCAGTGCTTTCCAGAGTCGCCGTAATGCTCTTCGCGGATGACGCGCGGGACGATTTCGCGCGGCTCGATCGTGACCGGCTGATAGATCACGCGCTTCTGATCGGGGTCGTAACGCATCTCCACATGCCCGGAAAGCGGGAAGTCCTTGCGGAACGGATGGCCGATGAAGCCGTAATCGGTCAGCAGCCGGCGCAGGTCGGCATGCCCTTCGAACATGATGCCGAACAGGTCGAACGCCTCACGCTCGAACCAGTTCGCGCTCGGCCACAGATCGTTGACCGAGGCGACCACGGGAAATCCGTCATCGGGCGCGAACACACGCAGGCGCAACCGCCAGTTGTGCGTGACCGAAAGCAGATGCGAGACGACCGCGAAGCGCTGCCCGCCCCATGCACCGTCACCGTAGGCCGAATAGTCGAGCCCGCACAGATCGACGAGCGACTCGAACCGCAATGTGGGATCGTCGCGCAGGATGCGGGCGGACTCGAGATAGTCGCCGGCGCGCACGACGATGGTGATCTCGTTCAGCGCGTCGCTCACGCTCGCGATGCGTGCGCCGAGCGCAGCGGCCAGGGCCGCCTGGAGTCTCTCGAGTTTTGCCGACATGCGGGAGGTCGTTGCTTACGCCGTGGGGCGTTTTTGATTTCGCCCTAACGGGCAATCGTATTGGTGCGCTTGATCTTGTTCTGCAACTGCACGATGCCGTAGAGCAATGCCTCGGCCGTCGGTGGACAGCCGGGAACGTAGACATCAACGGGCACGATCCGGTCGCAGCCACGTACGACCGAATACGAATAGTGGTAGTACCCGCCGCCGTTGGCGCACGAGCCCATCGAGATCACCCAGCGCGGCTCGGCCATCTGGTCGTAGACCTTGCGCAACGCCGGAGCCATCTTGTTGCACAGCGTGCCCGCGACGATCATCACGTCGGACTGGCGCGGGCTCGGACGGAAGATGATGCCGAATCGATCGAGGTCGTAACGCGACGCTCCGGCCTGCATCATCTCGACGGCGCAACAGGCGAGTCCGAACGTCATCGGCCACAGCGAACCGGTGCGCGTCCAGTTGAGCACCGTATCGATCGTCGTGGTGACGAAGCCTTGCTGCATGACTGGAGTATCAGCGGCGCCCATGACTCACTCCCATTCGAGAGCCCCCTTCTTCCACTCGTACACGAACCCGACCACCAGGATCGCCAGGAACACCATCATCGACCAGAAGCCGAACGCACCGATGTCGAGCAGCGTGATCGCCCACGGAAACAGGAACGCGATCTCAAGGTCGAACAGGATGAACAGGATCGCCACGAGGTAGTAGCGCACGTCGAATTTCATGCGCGCGTCTTCGAAGGCCTCGAAGCCGCACTCGTATGGAGAGAGCTTTTCGCTGTCGGGACGCGTGACGCCGAGCAGGAAGCCCGCGGCGCCGCCGGCGGCGATCATGGCAACGCCGAACACGGCGCCGATGATCATGAACATCAGGACAGGGAAGTAGCCTTCGAGCATCTGTGAGATTCCAGGCTGCGGTGCCTCAACACCCGAATTGTGTTTGGTGCCGACGGAGAGACTCGAACTCTCACGGGTTACCCCACCACCCCCTCAAGATGGCGTGTCTACCAATTTCACCACGTCGGCAGCGCGTTGCGTTGCTCACGCAAAGCGCGCAATTCTACTTCGGAACCTCACCAGTTTTCGAGCTTGGCGAAGATTCTGCCGGTGGTTTGGACGAACTCTCTGCCCCGGGAATCGTGTCGCCCGATTTCTTCTCGTCTTTTTTGTCTGCGGCACCGGGACGAACCGACTGCATGACGCCGATGTCGCCGCCGCTCTGGCGTTCGGAAGCCAGATACGTCAGACCCAGACTGGTCAGAAAGAACACCGTGGCGACAACACCCGTCGTGCGCGACAGGAAGTTGGCCGATCCGGTGGCACCGAACAGACTGCCCGATGAACCGCTGCCGAACGCAGCGCCCATGTCGGCGCCCTTGCCGTGCTGAAGCAGCACCAGCACGATCACCACGATTGCCGCGACCACGTGGACCGTCAGCAACAACCCAAGCCAGATGCTCATTTAGTCTGTATCCAATTCAAGAGGCGATTCGGTTCGCAGCTACGTGCCCCACACGGGCTAGTTTCGCGCCGCCTGACAAATCGCCAGAAACTCGTCCGCCTTGAGAGAGGCGCCGCCGATCAATCCGCCGTCGATGTCGGCCATCGCGAACAACTCGCCCGCGTTCGTCCCCTTCACGCTTCCGCCGTAAAGGATCGTTAGATCTGCCGCCGCTTTCGCATCGGCCTTGCTGACATGCGCGCGCAAAGCCGCATGCACTTCCTGCGCTTGCGCCGGCGTGGCCGTCTTGCCCGTGCCGATCGCCCAGACCGGCTCGTAGGCCAGGACTCCGCCGGCAACAGCCTGCGCCCCCACCTGCGCAAGCACGGCATCAAGCTGTCGGGTCACCACCTGCATCGTTGCGCCGGCCTCGCGTTCGGCGAGTTGTTCGCCCACGCACAAGATCGGCGTCAGACCCGCTTTGGCGGCAGCGACGAACTTCGCCGCGACCTGCGCATCGGACTCACCGTAGAGCGCGCGCCGCTCGGAGTGGCCGACGATCACGTAGCGAGTGCCGAAATCCTTCAGCATCGATGCCGACACCTCACCGGTGAATGCCCCCGACTCGTGCTCGGATACGTTCTGGCTGCCCCAACCGACCGGACCGCCGTTGAGAAGCTGCTGGGCCTGCGCGAGATACGGAAACGGTACGCACACCACGACCTCGACGCCTTGCAACGCACCCGCGCCCATGCGCACGCCTTCCAGCAGCGCACGATTGACGGCGAAACTGCCGTGCATCTTCCAGTTGCCAGCGACGAGACGACGACGCACCTAAGCGCTCCGGACAAGCGAGGGGAAGTAAAACCCGCTGATTTTATTGACTCATTTCGCACGGGTCAATGACAGTAACGCGTACGAGCAAGCGATCCGAAGCCACCCCGGCGATTCTTTGGTCGCCGAATCGCACGATTGCGGCGTCCATACCGACCGCAGGTAAGGCGATTCGAGCCGCCGGAGCCTCCTAGGACGCCGTCGGCGGGTCGATACGCACCCAGATCGTGACCGGCCCATCGTTGGTGAGCGTCACCTTCATGTCGGCGCCGAATCGGCCGGTCGCCACGGGCTGATGCGATCGCGCGGCTTCGACGGCCATGTAATCGAACAATCGACGCGCGAGGGCCGGCTCAGCGGCGGCCGAGAAGCTCGGGCGCGTGCCACCTCGGGTGTCAGCTGCAAGCGTGAACTGAGGGACGAGCAGCAGGCCACCATCGACATCGCGCACATTCCGATTCATCTTGCCGGCGCCGTCGGCGAACACCCGGATCGCGAGCAGCTTTTCGAGCAGCCTACCGGCGCTTTGCTCGTTGTCGCCCCGTTCGGCGCAAACCAGCACCAGCAAGCCGTGCTCGATGCGCCCAACGAGTTCGCCATCGACGACCACCTTGGCGTCCAGGACGCGCTGCAGCAGCCCGATCAAACGAATCTCCGTGCGGTGGATGTTGCGATGAAGCGCGAACCGGGGATTATCGCTGCGCCGGGTGTTGCGGCGCCCAGAAAAGCAAACAGCGCGGCGCCCTGTCGGACGTCGCGCTGCTGTGCGATCGGAGACGAAATCGATCGAGCGTTATGCGGCAGCCAGCACCGCGCCCTCGATCTCCTTGGCGATGAGTTTGGCCAGGCTCTCGACCTCGGCGTGATCCTCGCCTTCGACCATCACACGCACCACCGGCTCGGTTCCCGAGGTACGCAGCAGCACACGTCCGCGCGAGCCGAGCTTGTTCTCGGCGTGGGCCCGCGCCGAGGCGACGCCGGCGTGCGAGAGCCAGTCGACCGCGCCATCGATGCGTACGTTGATGAGCACCTGCGGATAGAGCTGGAGCGAACCGGCCAGGTCGCTCAGTGAAGCGTCCTGCGCGCGCATGGCAGCCAGCACTTGAAGCGCCGAGATGATGCCGTCGCCCGTGGTATGACGATCGAGGCAGATGATGTGCCCCGACGATTCGCCGCCCAGGATCCAGCCGTTGCGCAGCATGGTCTCGAGCACGTAACGGTCGCCGACCTTGGCGCGTACGAAATCGATCCCATCGCCCTTGAGCGTGCGCTCGAGCGCGAAGTTGGACATCAGCGTGCCGACGACACCGCGTACCGGGCTGTGGCGCGCACGGTCACGCGCAATGACATATAGCAGTTGGTCGCCGTCGTAGACGCGGCCCGCCGCGTCGACCATCACCACGCGGTCGGCGTCGCCGTCGAGCGCGATGCCGATGTCGGCCTTCTCCTTGACGACGGCAGCCGCTAGCGCCTTGGGATGGGTGGCGCCGACTCCGTCGTTGATGTTGAAGCCGTTCGGCTCCACGCCCATCGCGATGACGTCGGCGCCCAGCTCATGGAACACCGCCGGAGCGACGTGATACGACGCACCGTGCGCGCAGTCGACCACGACGCGCATGCCGCGCAGGTCGAGATCCGGCGGAAAAGTGCTCTTGCAGAACTCGATGTAGCGCCCGGCGGCATCCTCGATGCGGCGCGCCTTGCCCAGCTCGCGCGAGGAACGGCAGCGGATGTTCTGCTCGACCGCCTGCTCGATCTGCAACTCGATCTCGTCGGGCAGCTTGCCGCCTTCGGCGGAGAAGAACTTGATGCCGTTGTCGTGATACGGATTGTGGGAAGCGCTGATCACGATGCCCGCCTGCAGCCGCAGCGCGCGCGTGAGATACGCGATCGCCGGCGTCGACAACGGACCGGTGAGGATCACGTCGACACCCGCGGCCGCGAAGCCGCATTCGAGCGCGGCCTCGAGCATGTAGCCAGAAATGCGTGTGTCCTTGCCGATCAGCACGGCCGGGCGCGACCCGCGCGCGACCGTGGCGCGCTCCACCAGCACCTCACCCGCCGCGTAGCCAAGACGCATCACGAAGTCCGGCGTGATCGGGGCTTCGCCCACCATGCCGCGTATGCCATCGGTTCCGAAGTACTTCCTAGCCATAAGCCCCTGCCCATCAGAGAAATTGCGTTGAGAGAACGGGTGTGCCGTCATGGGGACCGTATCGACGGCAGATCCCGCGCATTGTGCACCCGTCGCGCCGCCCGGCTGCGCGAAATCGGTCACCTCTGTCTGAACGACGGCACGGGGCCGACGCGCGGATTTGCACACACGCCCCGCCATAACCGGTCGCCTCGATCAGGGTCCGACCGCCCAGTTACGGCCCGCCGCGCCGTCTACCCAAATCGTATGCGCCACGATTCGCGCACTATGCACGGCTCGCAGTCACCGCGGCATGGACCGCCAGCGCATCCCGCGTCGCCGCGACATCATGCACGCGAACGATGTGAGCGCCGCGCTCCGCCGCGAGTACCGCCGCGGCGATGCTGGCCGCCAGCCTGTCGCCGGCGGCCTTGCCGGTAATCGCACCGAGCATCGACTTTCGGGACAGGCCCGCGAGCACAGCCGCGCCCTCGGCGCCGAACGCATCGATCGCCCGGAGCAACGCGAGATTGTGCTCGAGGGTCTTGCCGAAGCCGAAACCAGGATCGACAACGATCCGCTCGGTCGCCACCCCCGCGGCCCGCAGCGCACCTACCCGTTCACGCAGAAACGCACCGACCTCGGCGACGACGT
>CADECO010000020.1:16318-30522 GCA_902825905.1 uncultured beta proteobacterium | reverse complement strand
GTTGACGATGCCCATGATGCGCACTCGCTCGAGCGACAAAACAAAACGGCCGCATCGCAGGACGCGGCCGTTTCGGCTGGGCTTGGGAATCGTCGTATTCAACGTTCCGCTGGTGGGCTGATACCTGCGGTCAGGCGGCTGCCGGCGCTGCTGCTCCGCCTCCCGCGCCTTGCTGCGGGGGCTGAGGCTGATTCGCCGAGCCGGTGGGCTTGGGTGGCCGCGGCGGCTGACCCGCCATGATGTCGTTGATCTGCTCGGCGTCGATCGTCTCGAATTCGAGCAGGGCCTTGGCCATCGCTTCGACCTTGTCGCGATTCTCCTCCAGCAGCCGGCGCGCCAAGCCATACTGCTCGTCGATGATGCGCCGGATCTCGGCGTCGACCTTGCGCAGCGTGTCTTCCGACAGGTTCTTGTGCGTGGTGATCGAGCGGCCGAGGAACACTTCGCCCTCGTTCTCGCCGTAGACCATCGGCCCGAGCGCATCGGACATGCCGTAGCGCGTGACCATGTCGCGCGCCATCTGCGTTGCGCGCTCGAAATCGTTTGAGGCGCCGGTGGTCATCTGATTCATGAACAACTCTTCGGCCACGCGCCCGCCGAACAGCACCGCAATGCGGCTCATCAGGTAGTCGCGGTCGTAGGCATAACGGTCCTGCTCGGGCAGTTGCATCGTCACGCCGAGCGCACGGCCGCGCGGGATGATGGTGACCTTGTGCACCGGATCGGATTTCGGCAGCAGTTTGGCGACGATCGCGTGGCCCGACTCGTGATAGGCGGTGTTCTTCTTCTCTTCCTCGCTCATCACCATCGAACGGCGCTCCGCGCCCATCATGATCTTGTCTTTGGCGCGCTCGAAGTCGTCCATATCCACCAGGCGCTTGCTCTGGCGAGCGGCGAACAGCGCCGCTTCATTCACCAGATTCGCCAGATCGGCACCTGAAAAGCCCGGCGTACCGCGCGCGATGATTTCGGCCTTGACGTCGGGCGCGAGCGGCACCTTGCGCATGTGCACCAGCAGGATCTGCTCGCGACCGCGAATGTCGGGCAGCGGCACCACGACCTGACGATCGAAACGCCCCGGGCGCAGTAGCGCCGGATCGAGCACGTCGGGACGGTTCGTGGCGGCGATGACGATCACACCCGCGGTAGCTTCGAAGCCGTCCATCTCGACCAGCAGCTGATTGAGCGTCTGCTCGCGCTCGTCATTGCCACCACCGAGGCCGGCACCACGCTGGCGTCCGACCGCGTCGATCTCGTCGATGAAGACGATGCACGGGGCGTGCTTCTTGGCTTGCTCGAACATGTCGCGCACGCGCGCCGCACCTACACCGACGAACATCTCGACGAAATCGGAGCCCGAGATCGAGAAAAACGGCACCTTCGCTTCACCGGCGATGGCGCGTGCGAGCAACGTCTTGCCGGTGCCGGGGCTGCCGACCATCAGCACGCCCTTCGGGATACGGCCACCCAATTTCTGGAACTTGGAGGGATCCTTCAGGAAGTCGACCAGTTCGGCGACTTCTTCCTTGGCTTCATCACAGCCGGCAACGTCTGCGAAGGTGACGTTGTTGTTCGACTCGTCGAGCATGCGCGCGCGCGATTTACCGAAAGAGAATGCGCCGCCGCGACCACCACCCTGCATCTGACGCATGAAGAAAATCCACACGCCGATCAGCAGCAGCATCGGGAACCACGAGATGAAGATCTGCATCAGCGTGGACTGCTCTTCCTGCGGCTTGGGCGCCTCGATCGTGACGCCGTACTTCATCAGGTCGCCGACCATCCAGATGTCGCCCACCACACCCGGTGAATACGACACGACCACGCGCCCGTCATTGGTTTCGGCGCGGAGCATCCGGCCTTCGATATGGACGCGCTTGATGCGCCCGGCCTTGGCGTCATCCATGAACTGCGAGTACGGAATCGCCTGGCCGCGCTGCTCGCGCTGATTGAACTGATTGAACACGGTCATCAGCACCAAGCCGATGACGAGCCAGATGACCAGGTTCTTCACGAGGTTGTTCAAGCTTGCTCCTTGTTCCCTGCGGATGCGCCTACCGCGGATGGGAAACCGGTTGGGAGGGCCGAAGCGAGAACAACGATAGCTTCCTTGGGCCCATGGTCAGGCAAAGACTACAGAATTGTAATCGGTTTGCTTTGCAATTCGATGAGGGATTTCTGCCCAGCGCGACGCTTCAGACCGCTCGGAGTGAACGCTGTTCCTGGCATTGTGCCGATGCTTTCAGTGGCGACATGCTGGAAGTATGGCCACTGCGCGATCGATTCAAGCCGACGCATCCCGATGAGCGCGTCAATCGACCGACGGACGGGCATTCGCCTGCCGTGATCAAACGGTTCCTTGGTCCGGCTTCGTGGCCGATTCAGGCGCGGATCCATCGACTCCCCACAGCCGCGATGAACCCACAGCAGCGCTTCCGTGTGCGGTTCGAGTCATCGCTTCCCGCGCGCCACTAGGAACATCTCCGCGGATCGGTCGCGCGAGGCATCGGGCTTGCGCGCTTGCACGCTGACAAAGCGACGCCGAATCGCGGCCAACAATTCGGTGAAGCCGCTGCCCTGGAACACCTTCATCACCAGGACCCCACCGGGTTTGAGGTGTGCCTCGGCAAATTCCAGTGCAAGTTCACCCAGGGCCACCGCACGGGCCTGATCGGCGACCGCAATCCCCGACAAGTTGGGCGCCATGTCGGAGAGCACCACGTCGACCTGACGGCCCTCGAGCGCTTCGACCAATCGCTCCAGCACCTCGTCGGTGCTGAAGTCTCCTTCGATCATGCTCACCCCGGCGAGCGGTTGCACCGGCAGCAGATCGAGCGCGATCACCCGACCGGGCGCACCGACTCGCCCCACCGCGACCTGCGACCAGCTGCCCGGCGCCGCGCCCAGATCGACGACGATCTGTCCGCGCGCGAGGATGCGATCGCGCCGATCGAGCTCGATCAGCTTGTACGCCGCGCGCGAGCGATAGCCCTCGGCCTTGGCTCGCTTCACGTACGGATCGTTGACGTGCTCGTCCATCCAGCGCGCACCGCCACGAACTTTCTTTGTCGATCTGCCTGCCATCCTGCGTCCGCCCGATGCGACCTCGCCTTAGACTCGCCAACAATCCTGAGGGATACCTCCCCCAAGCCCCTATCCATGCCGCCTGACGGCAAATTTCCCAGGCGATCTTAGGTTCCTCCGCCCATGAACGACTCCCAACCCGTCATCCAACAACCCGCGCTCACGTCACAGCAGCGCAGCGATCTGCGTGCACGCGCCCATGCACTCAAACCGGTCGTGATGATCAGCACCAATGGCGCCAGCGCGGCGGTGATCGCCGAGATCGACCGCGCCCTGACCCACCACGAGTTGATCAAGCTCCGCGTGCTCGAGGCCGAACGCGAGGAACGCGACACGCTGCTTGCAGCGGTGTGCGAGGCGACCGGCGCTCAACCCGTGCAGCACATCGGCAGGATCCTGGTGATCTATCGCCACACGCCCAAGGTCGTCGAACCCGAGCCGAAGGCGGCGCGTCCGGCGAAGAAGCGGTTGCGCCCGGCCCGGGCCGATGATCGTGGAGCCACAGCGCGGCCTGCTCGCAAATCGGCTTCAGACCCGCGCCGCTTCGTCTCGTCGGAACGGCGGCGGCTGCAACAGCGCCGACGCCCGGCGCGCTGATCGCGCGTCCGGCCAGCAGCAAATGGACAGAACCGCGACGGCCTGCGCTCGTTCGCCGCGCGGATCGACCTGCTACTCGTAGCGAACGCCCAGGATCTCGAACTCGCGCCTGCCGCCCGGCGTTTGCACCTCCACGACGTCACCGACGCTCTTGCCGATCAGCGCACGCCCGGTGGGTGATGTCACCGAGATCCTGCCTGCCTTGATGTCGGCCTCGTCCTCGCCGACGATCTGGTAGGTCGTTGCGTCGCCCGAGTCGGTGTCTTCGATCTCGACCGTCGCGCCGAACACGCAGCGGCCGTCCGCGTCGAGCGTCTTCGGGTCGATCACCGTCGCGTTGCCCAGCTTGGCCTCGACTTCCGAGATGCGGCCTTCGATGAACCCCTGGCGTTCCTTGGCGGCCTCGTACTCGGCGTTCTCCGACAGATCGCCGTGCGAGCGCGCTTCGGCAATGGCCTGAATGACGTTGGGGCGCTCGACCGTCTTGAGCCGATGCAATTCGGCTCGAAGCTTTTCGGCACCGATAACGGTGAGATGGACTTTGCTCATAGGGAATTCCGGAAAGGTGCCGGCACTCCTGTCTGCGATCGAAGCGGGTGCTGCGGCCTGGGGAGTCTGAGAGCGTGGAGCGAGTACTCGAGCCAGTGAAGCGAGATCCACGCAACAAATACGAAGCCCTGGCTCGCGTCCAGGGCTTTACCGCCGTATTGCAGCACGACGCGCCCGATCTGGCAACCGTGTCAGCGCCGGGCGGCAGGCGGGCGGCGAGACGCGCGCCGCGATGGCCGGAGTGGCCGCCACCGGTGGCTGGAGTGTGCCGCTAACGCAGCCCCAGCACGTCGAACATGTCGTACAAGCCCGGTGCCCGCCCTTTGAGGTATTTCACCGCTCGCAACGCCCCAAGAGCGTAGGTCATGCGGGTGGCCGAGCGTACCGTTATTTCGACGCGCTCACCCATGCCTGCAAACATCACCGTGTGCTCGCCGACGATGTCCCCGCCGCGGATGGCATGAAAGCCGATCGTCGGCGTGTCGCGCTCGCCGGTGATGCCCTCGCGCCCGTGTTTGGCCACCTTGCGCAGGTCGCGGCCGAGCGCGCCGGCCACCGCCTCGCCCAAGCGCAATGCCGTACCCGAGGGGGCGTCGACCTTGAAGCGGTGATGCGCTTCGATGATCTCGACGTCGTACGCGTCCCCGAGGATGCGTGCCGCCACCTCCGCGAGCTTGAACGTCGCATTGACGCCGATCGCCATGTTCGGCGCCATCATCACCGGCACCTTGCGGGCAAGCGCTTCGACTTCCTTCTTCTGCGACGGCTCGAACCCGGTCGTGCCGATCACCATCGCTTTGCCCGCGCGCGCGCAAGCATTCAGGAGTGCGAGCGTGCCCTCGGGCCGGGTGAAATCGATCCAGCAATCGGCGCGGTCCACCGTTGCGTCGAGATCATCGGCGATGGTGACACCGCTCGGTGCGCCGATCCCTTCCGCTGCGTCACGCCCTACACCCGGACTCCCGCGCACCTCCAGCGCAGCCGCGAGCGTCAGTTCGGCGTCCTTGACTATTGCCTCGATCAGCGTCCGCCCCATCTTGCCGGTGCTGCCGGCGACTCCAACGCGCATGCGGTTCTCCTTCCCCGTGCTGATCGAAATCCGCAGCGCTCAGCGCCGTGTTTCCGCCGCGCCGGTACGCAACTGGCCCGAGGGCATCAGGTCGGACTCGACGCGTTTGAGAAGGTCGCCGTCGAAAAACAGCGTCGCCCGGCGCGCTTCCAAGCTCGTGCTGTTCGCAGCGGAGCGGCGATAGACGTAATCCCAGCGATCGACATGGAAGACATCGTTGATGAGCGGCGTACCCAGGATCCCGCGCACCTGATCCTTGGTCATGCCCGGCTTGACCTGGCTCATCGCCTCCTGGGAGATGTAGTTGCCCTGTTGAATCTCGATGCGATACGGACTGAAGAACGAGCATCCCGGCAGCGCCGCACCGGCCAATAGTGCAGCGCCCGTCGCGGCAACAGCCAGCAGACGTCGAGCAAGCGCACCTGGGCGCAAACCCGAAGCAGGCATTGCCGGGTGGGGAATTTCGAAATGAGACGATTCTAAGGAAGGCATTTCGGCGGGGGACGTTGCGGCGGAGGACGATCGGAGACCGGTACGGTCTCCCTTCACCGCGCGGTCTGCATTCTCGTGAGTTCGCCTATCATAGCGAAAGCCTCCCGCAATCGCTGCAACGGCGATGCTTCGATCCCCCGCATCCCTTGCACCAACCATCGCGATGTCGAACTCGCAAGACCTGCGCACCATCGGACTGAAGGTCACCGGACCGCGCCTGAAGATCCTCGCCCTCTTCGAGCGCAGCACCGTGCGCCACCTCTCGGCCGAGGACATCTATCGCATGCTGCTGCAGGACGACGATCGCGACATCGGCCTGGCGACCGTCTACCGCGTGCTGACCCAGTTCGAGCAGGCCGGGCTGCTGCGTCGGCACCATTTCGAATCAGGCAAGGCGGTGTTCGAGCTGAACGACTCGGCTCACCACGATCACCTGGTGTGCATTCAATGCGGCCGCGTCGAGGAGTTCTACGATGAGGAGATCGAGAAGCGCCAGGCGAGGATCGCCAAGGGCCGCGGCTTCCAGATCCGCGAGCATTCCCTGCATCTGTACGCGGAATGCATCAAGTCCGATTGCCCGCACCGGGCCGAGGCGGCCGACGGGGCGATTCCGCCCCGCCTGCCGGATTGAGCAAGCGTTACTGGTCGCTAATGGCGCTGGCTGGGGTGCCGACTGGGGTGCTGACTACTGCGCGATCGCGTTGTAGTACGCGGGGTCGTGGTACGTGGCCGCGTATTTGACGACGCCGGCTTTCGCATCGAAGTGCAGATCGGCCAGCTTGTAGTCCTGGCTGTACATGTACCGGTAGGTCCAGACTTCCTCGCCGATGTTGTTGAAGCTCGAGATTTGCCCCGGCCTGCCGAACATGTTGAGCACGTCCTGGCGCGATAGCTTGTTCGACGGAACCGACATGAATCGATCGTGCGTCAGCAGCTGTTCGACCTTGGATACACGGTCGGTGTTGTCGAAGCTGACGCGCCAGGTGTAGAAGCCGACCGGGCCGTAGACGTAGTCCCACGCCTTGCTTCCATCGCCCAACGTGCGTTGATCGTGCGGCGTGCCGACGCGCGACTGGACGTCCTTCTGGCTGGTGCCGGTGGCGAGACCCGGTATGGTGATGAGTCCGCAGCCTGTAAAGGCTAGCGATGCGACGAGAATCGCGGCGAGTCTGAAGCGCATGTCAGGTTCCTCTCTCTGAGATCACCCGTTGGGCGGGCGGGGTTGTTCGGGCAGCAACGTTCGCAACGTTCCGTTGGCAACGTCAGTGCCGATACGTTTGAACCGGCGCAGTGGATGAAGTTTCGTTTGGTTCGCATGCGAACGATCGTCGTGGCGCCCGCCCCACCGTTTGGACTGCAGTCGTCACGATCCGACGATTCCGCCCCCGATCTTGCGAATCACCACCGTCGACGAGCGCGGCCGGCCTTTGGCATCGAAGTCGGGCCAATTGGAGTACTGACGCGGATTGACCGGATCGGTCGACTTGGGTCCCTCACCTGGATGCTGGATGTTGACGAAAAAGGTCTGGCCATCGGGCGTACTGGTGAGGCCGGTGATCTCCGCGCCGCGCGGACCGGTGAGAAAGCGTCGGAACGCGCCCGTGGCCGGATCGACCGCGAACATCGCGTTGTTGCCCAACCGCGCGTAGTCGCCGGCGTTGAGCGCGGTGGGCGAGATGTCGGTCTCGACCCAGAGCACCCCGCGGCGATCGAAGAACAACCCGTCCGGACTGCCGAACGCGTCGCCGCTGAACCGTCCGCGCTTGGCGGGGTCGGCGCTTTCCGGATCGCCACCCATCGCGAACACATCCCACTTGAAGCGCGTGGCACCCACGTTGGCCTTGCCCGGCTCGCTGCCGTCTTCACGCCAGCGAATGATGTGGCCGAACACGTTGTTGGCGCGCGGGTTGGCCGAGTCGGCACTAGCCTGGCCGGCCCGACCGCGCCCGGAGTTGTTGGTGAGCGTGCAATACACCTCGCCGGTATCAGGATGCACGGCACACCACTCCGGACGATCCATCGGCGTCGCGCCGACCACGTCCGCGGCAAGGCGGGCACGAACCAGCACGTCGGCCTGGCTGGCGAAGCCGTTGGCCGCGGTCAGACCGTTCTGCCCGAAAACCAGCGGCAGCCAGGTGCCGCTCCCGTCGGCGTCGAACCGCGCCACATAGAGCGTGCCGTGATCGAGCATCTCGCGATTGGCGCCGCGGTCGTTCGGGTTCCACGCATCGCGGGTCACGTACTTGTAGATGTACTCGAATGCCCGATCGTCACCCATGTAGAACGCGACGCGACCGTCGCGGCCCACCAACGGGCACGCACCTTCATGCGAGAACCGGCCCATCGCCGTGCGTTTGACGGGCGCCGTGACCGGATTGAACGGATCGATCTCGACCACCCAGCCGAAGCGGTGGAACTCGTTCGGGTGGCGCCCGGTGTCGAACCGCTCATCGTGCTCGAACCAGCGGTACCGCGGCCGGTTCGACACGTCGTAGCGTGTCTGCGCGACGTCGCGCTGCCCCTCCTTGAAGAACATGAACTGGAAGTTTTCTTCGCACGTGAGGTAGGTGCCCCAGGGGGTCCAGCCGTGCGCGCACCCTGCGAAGGTGCCGAACCCTTCGCGACCGCTCGGATCGAGCGCCGTGCGCATGATCGGGGCACCGGCCGCCGGCCCGCTGATCTGCACGCGCGTAGCAGCGTGGATCCGTCGCGCGTATCGCGACGGGCGATTGACCTGCCAGCGTTCGCCCGAGCGTGTGATCTCGATCACCGACACCCCCACCGAATGCATCGCTTTGCGCACTTTCTCGCGTGAGTTCTCGCGCGCACCGTCGGGAGTGAGCATGTTCGGATCGTAGTACTCGTGATTCATGACCAGCAGACCGTGATCGGAGCCCGTCGCGCCTTGCGGCAGCGGGAAGAACTGCATCCCGTCATGGTGCATCCCCGCCTGCAGCGCTTGATCATCGGCCGAGTTGGAGGCATCCATGCGAAACGCCGGCATGCCAGCAGTGGCACCGACCGGATCACCCCATCGGTACAGCACGTCGGCGCGATAGCCCTCAGGGATGCGCAACGCGTCGTCGCTCGACACCGGCACCGGCTTGAAGCCGAGCGTCGTGGATTTCGATGACGGCGTTACGCCCTCGCCGGTCGCACCGGCACAGCCCAGCAATGAACCCGTCAGCCCCGTGGCGGCGACGATCAATCCGCCCTGCAGCACCTGGCGGCGGCTGAGCCGTGCCTGCAGGACGTCGTTGAAGGAAGAACCTGGCGTGAAACGCGACCGTCTGGACATGTTGAGCTCGTGAACGGGTGGTAGGCGAGTTGAGTGAGTTGAGCGAGATGAGCGAGTTGATGCGCAGTGAGCGAAGTGAGCAGCTGAATTGTCGGACACCCCGCGTGCGCTGAACCACTCCTGGTGCAGCTTGCGCTGATCGGGATCAACGGCGGTGCGCGTTGAAGACGCCCTTCACCTCGCGGATCTCGTCGAGCGCGCGCCCCAGCGTCGCCAGTTCGTCGACCTCGACGGTGAACTGCATGATCGCTTCGCCGCGGCGGCTCTGCGAACTGACCGCGGTGACGTTGACGCGATTGCGGGTGAGCGCATCGGATACATCGCGCAGCAGCCCCTGCCTGTCCTGGGCACGCACCAGCAGATCGGCGGCGAACACGCCCTCCACTTTCGTACCCCACTGTGCCTCGATCCCGCGTTCCGGCGCACGGACGAGCAACTGCGCCAGATTGGCGCACCCGGCGCGATGAATCGACACGCCGCGGCCGCGCGTGACGAAGCCGCGGATCGGATCGGGCGGCACCGGCCGGCAGCACTTGGCGAGCTGCGTGAGCAGGCGATCGACGCCGACCACGAGAATGCCGCCCGAAGACTTCGCACTGCTCGCCCGCGGCGCGACGATCTCGGCCTCGCGCGAATCATCCTCCCGCTCGCCGTGCAACGCGACCTGAAGTTGGCGCGGCCCGACCTCGTCACGACCGATCGCCGCGAACAATGCATCGGTCGACTCGAACCCCAGATCGGCCGCCAACGCCTCCAGCTTGATACTGGTCTTCCCCTCGCGCTGCAGGGTGCGTTCCAGCTCGGCCCGACCGCGCACCCGCAGCGCCTGATGCTCCTCGGCGTTGAACCACTGCCGCACCTTCAATCTGGCGCGGTGCGAACCGAGATAGCCGCGATCGGGGTTGAGCCAGTCGCGGCTCGGCCCGCCCTGCTTGGCCGCGACGATCTCGATCGTCTGCCCGTTGTCGAGCACGTAGTCGAGCGGCACCATGTGTCCGTCGACCTTGGCACCGCGACAGCGATGGCCCAGATCGGTGTGAATAGCGAAGGCCATGTCGATGGGCGTCGAGCCGCGCGGCAGATCGATCACCCGGCCCTGCGGCGTCAGCACATAGACCGTGTCATCGAGCGCCGCCTGCTTGGTGTGATCGACCCAGTCGGCGCCGTCGACGATCTCATCGCGCCACGCGAGTACTTGGCGCAGCCACGCGATCTTCGCTTCGTAGTCGACGCGTCGTCCCGCGCCATCAGAGCCCGCGCCCTCCTTGTAGCGCCAGTGCGCGGCGACGCCCAGCTCGGCCTGCCGATGCATGTCGTGGGTGCGGATCTGCACCTCGAGCGGTTTGCCGTCGGGTGCGACCACCGCCGTGTGCAGCGATCGATACCCGTTGGGCTTGGGACGCGAGATGTAGTCGTCGAACTCGCGTGGGATCGGCTGCCACAGGTTGTGCACGATGCCCAGCACCGTGTAGCAATCGCGCACCTCGTCGACGAGCACGCGCAGTCCACGCAGATCGGTCAGCTCGGCGAACGCCCGGCCTTTGCGCTGCATCTTGTTCCAGATGCTGGTGATGTGCTTGGGCCGCCCGCTGATGTCCCCGCGCACGTTCGCGGCCTCCAGTTCGCCGCGCAACGTTGCGATGCATTGCTCGATGAACTGCTCACGCGCTTCGCGGCCTTCGTCCAGCAATTCGCTGATGCGCGCGAAGCCGGCGGGCTGCAGCACCTGCAACGCCGCGTCTTCCAGGCGCCACTTGAGCTGCCACACGCCGAGCCGGTTGGCGAGCGGCGCGTAGATGTCGAGCGTCTCCTGTGCGATCTCGCGGCGCAACTGCTCCGGCGTGTGCGCGAGGTACGCGCAGGTCTGCGTGCGACTGGCCAGCCGCACCAGCACCGCGCGCAGGTCTTCCACCATCGCCAGCAGCATCTTGCGCAGCACCTCGAGCTGATTGCTGCGATCGGTGGACACCGCCTGCCGCGCCACCTCGCGCGTCACCAGGCGCAGCTGATCGAGCCGCGCGACGTTCGCGACAATCCCGGCCACTTCCGTGCTGAACTTCGCTTCGAGCTGTTCCTTGAACCTGGGCTCGAGCTCGGGCACGCCTGACAGCAGCCCGGCGATGCGCGTCGCCGCATCCAGCCGCAGCATCGCCAGCAGATTCACCGTCGCGATTGCATGCGGAAGCGTCGGCTCGGTCGTCGCGAGCGTGCGCCCCTCGTACAACGGGCGCACATACTCGACCGCCCGGCGCACCGCCGCCTGCTCGGCTAGATCGAGCCCGAGCAGCGCGTCATCCAGACAGATCGGATCAAGCTCGACAGTAGCGGCGTCGGCCATCGTATGCGGCACTCGGACCGGAATGCGGCGGATTATCGCATCGCGTATCGCCGCGGCTTCGGCGGCGAGCGCCAATCGACCCGGTTCGCGATAATTCGTGCATGGACGCATCCATCGCACCACGCCTCTCCCCGATCGCCGCACTCGCAGCTCGCTCCGACAAAACCGGGCTCGATCATCCAGGCGAGGTCAACCCATGAGCCTGCTCCGCCGCTGGGCACGTCGCCGCAACGTCGAGGGCACCGCCATTGCCGACGACTTGTGGCAGTCCACCCTCGAGCGTTCGCCGTTTCTCGACGGCCTGTCCGGCGCGGAGGAAGCGAAGCTGCGCGAACTGACCACACGGTTCCTGGCCGAGAAGCAATTCGCCGGTGCCGCCGGCTTCGAGCTCACCGATGCGATGCTCGTGGCGATCGCCGTGCAGGCATGCCTGCCGATCCTGAATCTCGGTCTGGAGTGCTACAGCGGTTGGATCGGCGTGGTGGTCTATCCGGGCGAGTTTCGCGTTCGCCGCGAGGAGCTGGATGAATCCGGCGTGGTGCACGAATGGGACGACGACATTTCCGGCGAGGCATTCCCCGGTGGACCGGTGGTGCTCTCGTGGGAAGACATCGCGATGAGCGCCGACGGCTCCGAGGATGGCTACAACGTGGTGATCCACGAGTTCGCGCACAAGCTCGATGCGCTGACGGGTGACGCGGACGGCGTACCGCCCGCACCACCGGGGTTCAGCGCGCAACGCTGGATCGACATGCTACGTACGCACTATCAAGCGTTCTGCGCGCTGGTCGACTCCGATGTGGAGTATCTGCCCTTCGATGAGTATGCCGCGGAGCATCCGGCGGAGTTCTTCGCGGTGATGTCGGAGGCGTTCTTCACCCAGCCCGACCTGCTGGACCAGACCTATCCCGATCTGTACCAGGCGCTGCGTGCGTTCTATCGCCAGGACCCGCTCGCGCGCCTGCGTGCTATCGACGGGCCGCCGAACGACAGCGCCGACTCGCGCTGAGCACGCCGCCCGATCGAGGCGCATCGGCCGTGAAACGACTGCTCATCGTCTACCACTCGCAATCGGGCGGCACGCAGCGCATGTGCGACGCGGTCATCGAGGGCGTGCGCTCGGTCGAGGACATCGACTGGACCTGCAAGCGCGCGTTCGACACCGACGCCAGCGATCTGCGCGCGGCCGACGGGCTGATCATCGGCACGCCGGAGAATTTCGGCTACATGTCGGGTGCAATCAAGGATTTCTTCGACCGCACTTTCTACCCGTGCGAGCACGACATGGAAGGCCGACCCTATGGCCTGTTCGTGAAAGCCGGCAACGACGGCGCCGGGGCGGTGTTCAACATCGATCGCATCCTCGCCGGCCTGCGCATGAAGAAAGTGATCGAGCCGGTGATCGCACGCAAGGACATCACCGCTGCGACGCTCGACCAGTGCCGCGAACTCGGTGCGACGCTTGCCGCGGGGCTTTCGGTGGGCATGTTCTGATCGCTCGTTGCACGCCGCCTCCCGAATTGCTGGCTGACCGGAATCCTTGATCGCCGGACGCTCTCCGAACGTGTCGGGGTACGTTCAACGTTCCAGAAACGCCCGTACAACCGCGATCTGGTCTTCGTGCATCAGCGTGGGTGCGTGCCCGACGCCGGCGAATTCGGCGACCTCGGCGTGTGGTCCGCGCCGGCGCATCGCCTCCACCGTCTCGTGGCGCAGCAGATCGGACTGCGCGCCGCGGATCACCAGCGTCGGAATGCGGATGGCGTCATAGAGCGGCCACATCTCCACGTCGGCACCGGTGCGCGCGGCGTGGTAAGGCACGGCGATCGCCGGGTCGTAGTGAACGGCGTAGCTGCCGTCGGCTTGCACGCGCATCACCACTTCGGTCAGGAAACGCCATTCGCCATCCGTGTGCGGACCGAACGGCGCGCATATCGTGCGGATGAACTGCTCGGCAGCACCAAAGTCCGGAAAGCGTGGCGCCTTGCCCAGGTAAGTGCCGATACGTTCGAGCGATTGCGCCGTGATCACCGGCCCGGCATCGTTGAGCACGAGCTTGCGAATCGGATGACCCGCGAGCGAGGCAAGTGCCATACCGATCAGCCCGCCCATCGACGTGCCGACCCAGTCGACCTGCTCCGCCCCAGCACGCGCGATCAAGGTCACGCAGTCGGCTATGTACGTCGGGATCTGATACTCCATCGGATTCTTGAGCCACGTGCTCGCACCGCGCCCCGGCATATCGGGACAGATGACGCGAAACCGGTCCGACAGCGCGCGCGCGAGTGCGTCGAAGTCACGCCCGGAACGCGTCAGGCCATGCACGCACACGACCACCTTGTCATTGCGCGGATCGCCCCACTCGTAATACGCGAGGCGGTGCAGGCCACTGGGCGAAACGCAGGTGACGAACTTGGGTTGGGGAAGCTGGCTCATTGTTAACGGAGGACAGAACGGATAGCCGTGGATGGATCGTGGGTGATAGCGGACAACGCCATGGCGCCGGCCGGTCAATCGGGCGCGACACCTACACGCCAGCACCGATTCAGTGCCTCGATGATGGAAGCGGCCGGTTCATCGAGCGTGCCGAAGCGATAGCCCTCGTCGTGCTGAGTCATCGACCGGCGAATTCTCTCGCTGCGCAGATTGGCCGGGTAGACGCGCAGACCGTATTGCGTGAACCGGTGCCGCTCCAGCGCAGTGTCGAGTTCGGGTTCCGCTTCGAACCAGATCCAGCCATCGACGAAGGCTCGCGACAGATCGTCGAGCGCATTCAG
>CADECO010000020.1:0-16218 GCA_902825905.1 uncultured beta proteobacterium | reverse complement strand
GTCGCCGCGCCGCGCTGCGGACCGGAGCGTGCCTGCCAGACGACGTTTACGACCAGCTCCGGGCATTCCTCGGAGGCGATTACGAAGGGCGGGAACGGAATGCCCTGCCTCGCCACCAGCCGATACTCGAGCTTGTCCGCCGTGTGATGTTCGGCGTAGCGATCGTCGAACTGCTCATCGAGCAACGCATTGGCGCGCGTCCGAAACGGACGCAGCAACTCGGCGGGGCCATGCACTTCAATCTGGACGCGAACGGACATGGAGGACAGGTGCGATCAAGCGATCACGTCATTGTACGGACCTGCGCCGGCAGGTCCGCCACTGGTCAGCGCCAGTAACGCGGATCGGTCGCGCGAAACGTGCTCGTGTCGATGGTCTGCGGCGCCAGCTTGATGCGCAGGGCTCCCAGCGTATCGGTCCGCAACAACGCGATGCCGCGCGATTCGTAGCGGGCCACGACGTCGGCCCTGGGATGACCGAATCGATTGCGGTAGCCCGCCCCGATCAATGCGTAACGCGGTGACACGGCATCGAGGAACGCGGCGGTCGAAGACGTTCGACTGCCATGATGCGGAACGAGCAGGACATCGGCGCGCAGCGCTGCCATGCCCTCTCGAATCAGCGCCGCCTCCTCGCGCGCCTCGATGTCGCCGGTGAGCAGCACGCTTTGCGCACCCGCAGTGATGCGCAGCACGCACGACATCGCGTTCGGCCTGGCACCGGACTCATACGCCGCTGTGCCGGGATGCAGCACTTCGAAGCGCACGCCATCCCACTCCCACGATTGTCCGCGCAGGCACGGCACGCGATACGGCACGTGCCCCATGACCCGATGCGTCGTGGGGAGCGAAGACAGCAGCATGTCGGTGGGCAGCACGCTCGCGACCGCGGCGGCCCCGCCGGCATGATCGTTGTCCAGATGCGTGATCATCATGCGATCGATGCGCCCGATGCCTTCGCCGCGCAGAAACGGCAGCACCACGCGCGCGCCCGCGTCGGCTTCGACGCTGTAGGCCGGACCAGCGTCGTACAGGAGCACGTGTCCGGCGGTGCGAACGACGATCGCCGAGCCCTGACCGACGTCGAGCACGTCAATCCACGCCGTCCCAGCGGGCGGGCGCTGCGGCACGGCAAACAGCATCGGCACGAACAGCGGCAACGCCATTGCGCGCGTGGGCACACCCGCCGGCGCAAGCAGCCAGACCACGCCCAGCAACGCCAGCGCAACGCTCCACCACGGCGGGGCGTGCTGCTGCCACACGGCGACCGGCAGTTCCGCCAACCATTGCAGCAACGGCATCAGCGTGGCCACGAACCAGTGGGCAACGGCTGCGATCGCGTCGAGCGGGAGCAGCGCGGCCAGCAGCGCCAAGGGCGTGACAATTCCGCTGATCACCGGGATCGCGATCGCGTTGGCCAGCGGCGACACGAGCGACACCTGATGGAAGAGCGCGACGGTCAGCGGCACCAGCCCGACGGTGATCGCCCATTGCACTCGCGCCCATCCGGCGAGAAATCCCTGCGGCCGGGACCGATCACCGACATAGAAGATCAGCGCCACCGCGGCGAACGACAGCCAGAAGCCTGGCGCGATCACCGCCCAGGGGTCGATCGCGAGCACCACGATCAGTGCCAGGGCGAGCACGCGCGAGGCCGACTGCGTGCGATCGAGCCATAGCGCGAGTGCCGCGATACCGAGCATGTAGAGCGTGCGCTGCGCCGGAATGCCGAAGCCTGCCAGCGCGCAGTAGACGAGCGCGGTCAGCACGCCTGCGACGGCGGCGGCCTTGCGGGCCGGACACCAGATCAGCAGCCTGGCAAAGCGGCGCCATCCCCACGCGGCGAGCCACGCCGCCAGGCTCGCGATCATGGTGACATGCAGGCCGGAGATGCTCATGAGATGTGTCACACCGGTCCGGTTGAACGTGGCCCAGTCCTCGAAGCGGATCGCGCGCTGATCGCCCACCACCAGCGCCACCAGCACTCCCGCGTAGCGCGAGTCGGGTAGCGCCTGCCATAGCCGCGCGCGGATGGCATCGCGCAACCGGTCGATGCGCGCTGACAGCGTGCGGGCATCCTCGATGCGCTGGTGCCCACCCTTCGGCCGCACCGATCCGGTGGCGTGGATGTTCTGTTCGAGCAGCCACGCCTCGTAGTCGAAGCCGTGCGGATTGGCATTGGTGTGCGGGCGCTTGAGCCTGACCATGAAGCGCCAACGCTCGCCGCCGCGCACCGGCAGCACCGACTGGAACTCCTCCTGGGTCCAGCCGCTATACCAACTCAGTGCGATACGACCAGCCACGCCAGGGGGATCGCTCGATTCCACCTCCAACGTGAGCCGCACCCCGCGCTCGAACGGCTGCGGCAGCCCGCTCACGACGCCGGTCACCGTGACGTCACGGCCTTCCAATGCCGGATCGAGTCGCGCGTCGATGCGTTGATGCGCGAGGATCGCGCTCCACAGGAAGGCGCCGAGCGCGCCGACGGCTATCAACGCTGCACCGCGGACCATCCAGTGCGATCGATTGCGCAGGCGAGCAAGCACGACCCACAACGCCGCGAACCCGACGCCGATGGCAACGAGCGTCGAGCGCGACGGCAGACTCGCCGCATGCTGCAACGCTGCTGCACCGAGCACTGCGCCGACGGCAACCGCTCGCACCTGCCCTCCGTCCCGTGCGGCGCTCGACGCGCGCCGCGATCATTCGTTATCAATCGCTGCAATCAACCGCTTCGCAATCAACCGCTTTCAATCGGCTCTAGAATCCGCCGCGACCGCCAGCCTTTCTGGCCGAATTCTCTCCAACGCCGCGATGCCCCGGAAGTACTTCCGCAAATACCTGCCGACCCCGGAAAGCATCGCCAGCAACCGGTACCTGCGCCGCTTCGGTCCGCGCCTGAGCCATCCCAACCTGTGGCACATCAACCGGCGCTCGGTCGCAGGCGGCACCGCGGTGGGCATGTTCGCGGGACTCATCCCCGGGAGCAACCCGGTTCAGTTCTTCGCGGGCGCGCTCGGGGCGTTGTTGTTCAAAGTCAACCTTCCCGTATCAATCTTTGTCACCCTCTACTCCAATCCATTCACCATCCTGCCGCTGTACTACCTCGCCTTCCAGCTGGGGAAGCTCGTCATCGGCGGTGACGGCGAGATGATCACCCCACCGACCCTGACCTTCTCCGATCTGATCGGCTCGACGATGGCGCTGCTCGGATGGTTCGGCGCGCTCGGCAAACCGCTGGTGATCGGTCTGGTGTGTCTGGCGTTCATCCTCGCGGGGCTGGGCTATGTGGTGGTCGACCTGGCGTGGCGCGCGTACATCATCCTGGCCTGGCGCCGGCGGCGGCGGCAGCGCGCCGGTCAGCCACCATGAACACGCCCGGTTCGCGCTCCGCGCCCAACCCGCCCCGAGCGCATCTGCATCTGCTGCGTGCGGCAGCACGACGGCTGGCCAAGCCGATCGCGTTCCTGCTCGGCCTGCATGTCATCGGAACGGCCGGCTATCTCATCATCGGCGGGCCGCGGTACTCGGTCCTCGATGGGCTGTACATGACCTTCATCACCATCGCCACGATCGGCTACGGCGAGGTGATCGATCTGTCGGGCAGCACCGCGGGACGAGTGTTCACCATGGTGCTCGGCTTCACCGGCATCGCCAACACCTGGGTGATCATGTCGGTGCTCACCGCGATGCTGATCGAAGGCGACATCCACAACGCACTCAAGAGGCGACGCATGCACAAGACCATCGACAAGCTCTCCAACCACCACATCGTCTGTGGGCTGGGACGCGTCGGCGCGAACGTCGCCGCAGAGCTGGCGCGCACCGAGCGCGCGTACGTGACGATCGACATCGACACCGCTCGCGCCGAGATCTGCCGCGAGGAAGACCCGGAGATGCTGTTCCTGCACGGTGATGCGGCAGAAGACCACGTCCTGATCGCGGCCGGACTGGAACGCGCCGCGGGCGTATTCGCGATCACCGGCGACGACGCCAAGAATCTGGTGATCACCCTTAGCGCCAAGCAGATCAATCCTTCGATCCGGGTCGTCGCCCGCTGCCACGAAGTCAACTACATCGAGAAGATGAAGCGCGTCGGCGCCGATGCGATCGTCTCGCCCGACTTCAACGGCGGCATGAGCATCGTCGCCTCGATGGTGCGGCCCCAGGTGGCCTCGTTCATGGAAGACATGGCGCACGCCGATCGCGATTATCGCGTCGAGGAGTTTGCCGTTCCCGGGCCGCTCTCGGGCACGGCGGTGCGCGAGCTCGATCCGCGCGGGCCGCATCATCTGCTCCTGGCGGTACGAGGCGGCGGCCAGTGGCACTACAACCCGAGCGACGAGTACGCGGTGCGCGCAGGCGACGTGCTGCTCTACATGGTGACGCCGTCGGGTCGCAAGCACCTGCAGCAGCGCCTCGGCGCCGCTTGAGTCGGGGCCATCGAGTCAGGGCCGTCGCTGCACAGACGCCCCTCAAGCCACCTGCGACAGTCGCCCGTCCTCCAAGCGCACGGTGCGGTGCGCGCGCGCTGCCAGCTCCTGATCGTGCGTGACCACGATGAAGCTGGTGCGATGTTCGCGATTGAGCCGCAGCAGCAGCTCGAACACGCTCTGTGACGTAGCGTGATCGAGATTCCCGGTGGGTTCGTCGGCCAGCACGCACGCCGGTTGCGTCACCAGCGCGCGCGCCAATGCCGCGCGCTGACGCTCGCCGCCCGACAGTTGTGAAGGCGTGTGCGAAAGCCTCTGCCCCAGCCCCACTTCGCTCAGCATCTTCGCGGCCCGCTCGCGCGCCTGCGCCGGCTGCATGCGCCGGATGAACAACGGCATCGCGACGTTGTCGAGCGCGCTGAACTCCATCAGCAGATGATGGAACTGATAGACGAAGCCGAGCGCCTGATTGCGCAGGCTGCCGCGTTCCACATCAGACAACGCACTCATCGCACGGCCCATGATGTGCACCGTTCCCGCGCTCGGATCGTCCAGTCCGCCCAGCAGATGCAACAGCGTGCTCTTGCCCGAACCCGAGGCGCCGATAATCGCGACCAGCTCACCGGCACGCACCTCGAGATCGACGCCGGTCAGCACCGGCACCTGATGTGGGCCCTGCACGTAGGTCTTGGTCAGGCCGTGACAGGCCAGAACGATGGAAGTGTCGGTCATTCGTAGCGGAGAGCTTCGGCCGGGCGCACCCTTGCGGCGCGCCAGCTTGGGTAGAGCGTGGCGAGCAGGCTGAGCACGAACGCCACCACGCCGATGGTGATCACGTCGGCGCGTTGCAATTCGGCCGGCAGCTGACTGATGTAATACACCTGCGGGTCGAACATGCGCAGCCCGACCACTCGCTCGAGAAACGGCACCACCACGTCGATGTACGAGGCGAGCAGCACGCCGCCCAACAGGCCGACGATGGTGCCGAACACGCCGATCAACGCGCCCTGCACGACGAAGATGCGCATGATGCCCCCGGGCGAGGCGCCGAGCGTGCGCAGGATCGCGATATCAGGACGCTTGTCGGTGACCACCATCACCAGCGTCGAGACGATGTTGAACGCGGCCACCGCGACGATCAACGTGAGGATGATGAACATCACGTTCTTCTCGACCTGCACCGCGCGAAAGAAACTTGCATGGCTCTGCGTCCAATCGGTGATCTGCGTGCCTGCAAGCCTGGGCTCAAGTCGCCGGGTGACCTCGGGCGCATCGAACAGATCGATGAGTTTGAGCCGCACGCCCGACACCTGCCCGTCGAAGCTGAACAGTCGCTGTGCGTCCTGCAGATGGACCAGCGCCAGTCCGCTGTCGTACTCGTACATGCCCACTTCGAACACGCCCACGACGCGGAACTGCTTGGTGCGCGGGACCATGCCCGCCGGCGTGATCAAGCCCTGCGAAGCCATCACCGTGACGCGATCGCCTACCCGCACGTGCAGGAAGTTCGCCAGATCGGCACCGAGCAGGATGCCGAACTCGCCCGGGGCGAGCGCATCGAGCGTGCCCGCACGCAGATAGCGCGTCATGTCGGCGACCTTGATCTCCATTCGCGGATCGATGCCGCGCACGTTCGCGCCGCGCACCACATCGCCGGTGGAGAGCATCGCCTGCGTGCTCACGTACGGCGCCGCGGCGACCACGCCTGGGTCCGCACTGGCCGTCTCGGCAACCTTGGGCCACTCACCGAGCTTGCCTTCGGGTCCGCTCACCTGCACGTGCGCGGTCACGCCCAGAATCCGCGAGCGCAATTCGCGCTGGAACCCGTTCATGATCGACAGAACGACGATCAGCGCGGCCACCCCCAACGCAATCCCGAGCATGGAAATGAGCGAGATGAACGAGATGAAGCGGTTGCGCCGCTTGGCGCGCGTGTAGCGCAGTCCGACCAGCAGCTCGTAGTTCATCGCGTCGTCGTTGTACGTGGCGGTGAGCGACTATTCGAAGCGCAGCGCCTCGGCCGGCCGCAAGCGCGCCGCGCGCCAACTCGGGTACAGCGTGGCCAGCAGCGACAATGCCAGCGCGACCACCGCGGTGAGGATCACATCGCCGGAGTGCAATTGCGAAGGCAACTCGCTGATGTGATAGATCTCGGGGGAGATCGGCTTGAAGCCGAACACGTCCTCCACCGCCTTGGCGATGCGCGGCACGTTCAGCGCAATCAGCACGCCGGCAATCACGCCCGCAATGGTGCCGATCACGCCGATCGTCGTGCCTTGCACGATGAACAGACGCATGATGCCGCCGGGCGATGCGCCGAGCGTGCGCAGAATCGCGATGTCGGCCTCCTTGTCGGCCACCGCCATGACCAGCGAGGCGACGATGTTGAACGTGGCGATCGCGATCAACAGCGACACGACCATCACCACCATGAGTTTCGAGGTTCTCACGGCATGGAACAGGTTGGCGTTGCCGCGCGTCCAGTCGGTGACCGCGAGCTGGCGCAACTGACCACCGAGCTGGGCGGCCACGGCCGGGGCCTCCAGCGGCTCGCGCAGACGCAATCGCACGCCCGACACTCGGTCGCCGAAGCCGAACTGCGCACGCAGATCGTCCAGGTGCATCACGCCAAGCGCGCTGTCGTAGTCGTACAGTCCGACCGAGAACAACCCGATCACAGTGAGCGGCGTAACGCGCGGCAGCGCACCCGCACCCTCGCCATCCGTGCGCGGCGCCACCAGCATGACGCGCTCGCCCACACCGACGCCCAGCGTCTTGGCCAGCTCCGCCCCCAGGATCACGCGCCCCTCACCCGGTACCAGCTCCTCGAGCTTGCCTTGCTTGATCTGGCGGGAAAGGTCGGCCGCACGATCTTCGCGCTGCGGGTCGATGCCGCGCAGCAGGACACCGCGCAGGTTTGATTCGTTCGACAGCAGCGCCTGCACGTTGATGAACGGCGCGGTGGCGATCACATCGGGAAACTGCTCGGCCACCGCTGCGACCCTGCGCCAGTCATCGAGCGGCCCGTCGAAGCTTTGCACCTGAACGTGTGGTGTGGCCCCGAGCACGCCCCGCCTGAACTCGTGCTCGAACCCGTTCACCACCGCGAGCACGACGATGAGCGCCGCCACGCCGAGCGCAACGCCGAGGATCGAGACCAGCGACAGGAACGAGACGAAATGATTGGACCGCTCGGCGCGCGTGTAGCGCAGACCGACCAGCAACTCGTATTTCATGGAGGGGGGTGTCGTCGGGGCGGCGGATTGTCCCACAGTGCACCGGCGCGGCGAACCGAATCGGCGCAGATGCACCATCGCAGGGAGAAGAGCGCGCACGCTTGCGGCCGCCCGCCACGTCGGTCAGCATTCGTCCGGTCATGCATCTGCATCTTCTCGTTCCCGATCTGTTCGGCCCGCCGTTCGATGCCGCCGGCGCCGAGCCTCCAACTGCGTCAGCGTCCGCGCCTGCTACACCAGCGCTGGAGACGATCCTCGCGCGCGGACGCAAAGCGACGCAGCCCGCCGCATCATTTGAGGCGTGGCTGCTCGCGCAGTTCACGGCTGCCGATCAGGCGCCGCTCGCCTCGGCCCCGTTCGCGCTGGCGGCTGACGGTGGCGAGCCAGGCGAGCAGACGTGGGCGCACGCCGATCCGGTTCACTTACGCGTGGAGCGTGATCATCTGGTGCTGGTCGAGCCCGACCCGCCGCTCACCAGTGCCGACACCGAAGCGCTGCTTGGCACGCTCAACGATCGCTTCGATCCGCAGCAGGTGCGCTTCGTCGCGCCCACGCCGTCACGCTGGTACGCCGCGATCGGTGCCATGCCTCCGCTCCTCGCCGAGCCTGCTGCACGCGTTCGCGGGCATCCGATCGCGCGGTTCCTGCCTCGTGGTGACGGCGGCAAAACGTGGCAACGCCTGCTCACCGAAGTCCAGATGGTGCTGCACGATCATCCGGCCAACGCGGCACGCGAGACGCGCGGCGAGCTGCCGATCAACAGCGTCTGGTTCGCATCGGGCGGCACGATCGCACCGGTGCGCGCGCCACGCGTCCAACTGCTGTGCAGCACCTTGGCTGTCGCGCGGGGCCTGGCGCATGCGGCGGGCATCGAGGCCATCGATCCGCCGCCGCAATTCGACGAACTGGTGCGATCGACTGCAACGCGATCCGGCGTCGCCTGGTGTGTGCTCGATGCGTTGCGTGCACCGGTTGCGTACCACGACCGCACCGCCTGGGCGCGCGGGCTTGAAATCCTCGAACGCGATTGGTTCGCGCCGGCCCTTGCCGCGCTGCGCGCACGTCAACTCGGCATGATCACGCTGCACGCGTTCGGTCCCGGCAGCGAGCTCGTGGTCGAAACGACGGCGAGCGATCTGCGCTATCTGTGGCGCCGCCGCCGACCGCTGCACACCTATGTGAACCCGAGCGTCGACCATGCGAATGCCGCGCTGGAATCCTGAAACCATGCGCCCGGCACGGCCGCGATGACCGTCCTGCGCACGCGACCGATTCCGGTGCCGATCGAGGCGAGCCTGCGCGCGGCCGGCATGCATCCGGTCCTGGCACGGCTGTGCGCGGCGCGCGGCATCCGCACGGCCAACGAACTCGACTACGAGTTGTCCGGACTCATCCCGCCCGACCGAATGAAGAACGCCGATCGGGCCGCCGTGCTGCTTGCCGACGCGATCGAGCGCGGCGAACGCCTGCTGATCGTCGCCGACTACGACTGCGATGGCGCCACCGCGTGCGCGGTGGGATTGCGCGCACTGCGGGCGTTCGGCGCGCAGGTGGAGTTTTTCGTGCCCAATCGCTTCGAGCTGGGCTACGGCCTCACGCCCGAACTGGTGCAGCTCGTCGCCCCGCTCGCGCCTGACCTGTTGATCACCGTCGACAACGGCATTGCCAGCGTCGACGGCGTCGCGGCGGCCAATGCGCTGGGCATCCGCACGCTGATCACCGATCACCATCTGCCGGGCGACACGCTTCCGGCGGCCACCTGCATCGTCAATCCGAATCAGCCCGGCTGCGGCTTTCCCAGCAAATCGATTGCCGGCGTGGGCGTGATGTTCTACGTGATGCTGGCGCTGCGGGCGCAGTTGCGCACCCGCGGACGCTTTCGCGAGCGCCCCGAACCCAATCTCGCGCAATGGCTCGATCTGGTCGCTGCCGGCACCGTGGCCGATGTAGTGCGGCTCGATCGCAACAACCGCATCCTGGTCAGCCAGGGGCTGCTGCGTATCCGTGCGGGCAAGGTCTCGCCCGGGCTGCGCGCGTTATTCGCGGTGGCAGGTCGCTCGCTGGAGCGGGCGAGCACGTTCGATCTGGGATTCGCGATCGGGCCGCGCATCAACGCCGCCGGGCGTCTCGCCGACATGCGCGTCGGCATCGAATGCCTGGCCACCGACGACACAGGCCGCGCACTCACCATCGCGCAGGAGCTCGAGCGGCTCAATCGCGAGCGGCGCGGCATCGAGACCGCCATGTCCGACGAAGCCGCGCAGACGCTGGCGCGGCTCGATCCGGGCGAACGCGCCACGATCGCGCTGTTCGAACCCGGTTGGCACCAGGGCGTGGTCGGCATTGTGGCCGGGCGCATCAAGGATCGACTGCATCGACCAACCTTCGCGTTTGCACGCGCCAACGAAGGCGAGTTGCGCGGCTCCGGGCGCTCGATCGCCGGACTGCATTTGCGCGACTGCCTCGATCTGGTCGCCAAGATGCACCCCGACTTGCTGATGCGATTCGGCGGTCACGCGGCGGCGGCCGGTGTCACCATCCGCGAGCGTGATTTCGAACGTTTCGCACTGGCCTACGAACAGGTCGCGCGCGAGATGCTCGACGAGGCGGCGCTCGCGCGGGTGATCGAAACCGACGGTCCGCTCGAACCGGAGTACGTCAACTACAACGTCGCACGACTGCTCGAGAAGCAGATCTGGGGCCAGGGGTTTCCGGCGCCCCTGTTCAGCGATCGCGTTCGCGTGGTGTCGCAGCGGGTCGTGGGCGAGCGTCACTCGCGCCTCAAGCTCGATGTGCGCGGCCGGCCGGTGGACGCCATGCTGTTCGGCGACACGACGCCGCTGCCCGAGCATGCGCAACTGGCCTATCGGCTGTCGATCGACGAATACAATGGGCTGGCCGCGACGCGGCTGTCGATCGAGCACTGGGCGCCCGCCGACCTGTCGCTCGACACCCGATCCGCTTGAACCCGACGGAGGCACGCCGTGGAACGCAAACGCGTCAATTCGAGCAAAATCCGCTCAGCCGGTTACGACGAAAAGACCCGAACGCTCGAACTGGAGTTCTCCGATGGTCGGATCGTCGCGTACTCCGGCGTCTCCAGCGAAATCCATCGCGGCTTCATGAGCGCGCCCTCCCCGGTGAGTTACTTCGAGGACAAGATCGCCGAAGACTTCACCTCGCGGCGCATACGCTGATCGCACATAGCCCGTGCCGACGCGCCGGTCGGCTCTTGCACCTCGCCCCCCCTATTTGCATGCAGCCAGTCAACATCCAGGAGCCACGCACCGTGCTTCGAGCGAATTCCAAACATCGCACCGCCGTCTGCCTGTTCGCGCTGACGCTTCTTGGTTCGCTGGCCGCCCCGGCAAGCTTCGCCCAGACCGGCGCCGACACCTATCCCGACAAGCCAATCCGCATCATCGTGCCGTTCGCGCCGGGCGGCTCGACCGACCTCGTGGGGCGGACGCTCGGCCAGAAGATGTCCGAGAACTGGGGCCAGACGGTGGTGACGGAGAACCGCCCCGGCGGCGGAACCATCATCGGCTACGACGCGGCGGCGAAGTCGAAACCCGACGGCTACACGCTGCTCATCGGTGTGAGCACGATGGCGACCAACCCTGCGCTCAACGCCAAGCTGCCGTACGACGCGGTGCGCGACTTCGAGCCGGTGAGCATGCTCGCGCGCGCGCCGATCGTCGCCTACGTCAATCCGAACTTTGCACCGCAGAACATCAAGGAATTGATCGCGCTCTCGAAAACCACGGCGGGCGGCATCAGCTACGGATCGGGCGGCACCGGCACGGTCACGCACCTCGCGGCGGAACTGCTGAAAGACATCACCGGAGCGTCGTTGCAGCACATCGTCTACAAAGGCGGCACGCCCGCGATGGCCGATGCGATGGCCGGGCACATCCCGATGACGTTCGCCACGGTCGGTCAGGCGCTCACGCAATACAAGGCCAAGCAGCTGCGCGCCCTGGGCGTCACGTCAGCCGAACGCTACGGATCGATTCCGGAAGTGCCTACGCTCAAGGAACAGGGGTTCGAGGTGGTGACCGCGGAGTGGTTCGCGCTGTTCGCACCCGCCGGCACCCCCAAGCCAATCATCGACAAACTCAACGCCGAGGTGCGGCGCGTGCTCGCGCAGCCCGGTCTGAGCGATCGGCTCACGGCGATCGAGCTGATCAGCTCCACGCCGCAGGAACTGGCCGAACATCTGCGCAAGGAAACCGCGCAATGGGGCGCGCTGATTCGCAAGATCGGACTCAAACCCAACTGAGCCCGACTTCACCCCGCTGAGCCCTGCGGAAACCCATCGAGCCATGCCTGCCGCGTTCTACGACGAAATGACCGCCGCCGACGGCCGCGTCCGCGAGCATTACGGCGCCTTTCAAGACTGGCTCTCGATCATCCCGCCGCAGTACGTCGATCAGAAACGCGCCGAGGCGGATTCCGCCTTCCATCGCGTCGGCATCACGTTCGCGGTCTACGGCGAAGATGCCGGACAGGAACGGCTGATTCCGTTCGACATCATTCCGCGCATCATCCCGCAGCCGGAGTGGGTCGCGCTGCAGGCGGGTCTGGAACAACGCGTGCGCGCGCTCAATGCGTTCATCCACGACGTGTACCACGACCATCGCATCGTGCGCGCCGGGATCATTCCAGCCGAACACATCTTCGGCAACTCGCAATACCGGCCGGAGATGCAGGGCGTCGACGTGCCGATGGCTGTCTACACCCATATCGCCGGCATCGACATCGTGCGCGACGGGGCGGGCCAGTACTGCGTGCTCGAGGACAACCTGCGCGTGCCCTCGGGCGTGTCGTACATGCTCGAGAACCGCAAGATGATGATCCGGCTTTTTCCCGAGCTGTTCGCGCGCTATCCGGTGGCGCCGGTCGACCATTATCCCGATGTGCTGCTGGAGAATCTGCGCAGCGTCGCGCCGCGCGGCGTGGACAACCCGACCATCGTGCTCCTCACTCCCGGTGCGGCGAACTCCGCGTACTTCGAGCACGCGTATCTGGCGCAACAGATGGGCATCGAGCTGGTCGAAGGCCGCGATCTGTACGTGCACGATGAAACGCTGCTGATGCGCACCACGCGCGGACCGCAGCGCGTCGATGTGATCTACCGGCGCATCGACGACGATTTTCTCGATCCGCTCGGATTCCGGCCCGACTCGATGCTCGGCGTGCCCGGCCTGCTGTCGGTCTATCGCGCCGGACGCGTGACGCTCGCCAACGCCATCGGCGGCGGCGTGGCCGACGACAAGTCGATCTATCCGTACGTGCCCGACATGATCCGCTTCTACTTGGGCGAGGAACCGAAGCTCGCCAACGTGCCGACATTCCAGTGCCGCCGGCCGGCCGAGCGCGATCACGTCCTGGCACATCTGAGCGAACTGGTGGTGAAGGAAACGCACAACGCCGGCGGCTACGGCATGCTCATCGGCCCGGCTGCGACGCGCGCCGAAATCGACGAATTCCGCCGCCGCATTCAGGCGGATCCCGGCCGCTACATCGCCCAGCCCACGCTTGCGCTGTCGGCCTGCCCGACCTACGTCGAAGCGGGGATCGCGCCGCGCCACATCGATCTGCGCCCGTTCGTGCTTTCCGGCCGGGAGATCCAGATCGTGCCCGGCGGTCTCACGCGGGTTGCGCTACGCGCCGGCTCGCTGGTGGTGAACTCGTCGCAGGGCGGCGGCACCAAGGACACCTGGGTTCTCAATCGCTGAACGGCCGCTGAACCGCGAATGCTCTCCCGCACCGCCGATTCGTTGTACTGGATGTCGCGCTACACCGAGCGCGCCGAGAATGTCGCGCGCCTGCTCGATGTGACCTACCGAATGTCGCTGCTGCCCGGCAACGACACCGCCGGCTATTGGGGCGCATCACTGAGCGCCAACGGGCTCGACGAAGCCTATCGCACCAAGTACGGCGCCTTCTCGGCCGCCAACGTCGTGCGCTACATGGTGCTCGACGACGACAACCCCTCGTCGATCCGCACCTGCCTGCGCAGCGCGCGCGAGAACGCCCACGCCGTGCGCGGCACCGTGACCTCCGAGACCTGGGAAACGCTCAACACCACCTGGATCGAGATGCGCGACATCAAGCCGGGTCAGTTGCACGGCGCGGCGCTCTCGTCGTTCTTCGAATGGGTGAAGTTCCGCTCGCACCTGTCGCGCGGCGTGACGGTGGGCACGATGCTGCGCGACGAAGCGTTCTACTTCGCCCGCCTGGGCACGTTTCTCGAACGCGCCGACAACACCGCACGGATCCTCGACGTCAAATACGACGAGCTCGCGCCGCAGCCGCAGCCCGGAACCGAGTACTACGAATGGGGTGCGCTGCTGCGCTCCGTGTCGGCCTTCGAGATCTACCGGCGGGTCTACCGCGACGTCATCACGCCGGCGCGCGTGGCCGAACTGCTCATCCTGCGTCCGGACATGCCGCGCTCGCTGCACGCCTGCATGGAAGAGGTCTATTCGATTCTGGGCAGGATCTCGAACGGCCAGTCGGCCGAGACCGAACGTCGCGCGGGCGAGCTGCATGCGCAGCTGCACTTCGGCCGCATGGATCAGATCTTCGAGCGCGGCCTGCACCAGGCGCTGACCGGATTCCTCGAGCGCACCGCCGATCTGGGCAACCGCATCAGCGCCGACTTCCTCGTTCCCTGATCAATCGACGATGCCGCAGCAAGACGCCATCACCCTCCCCGTCCGATGAAGCTCACCATCCGCCACGAAACGCTCTATCGCTACGCCTCGCCGGTGCGCTACAGCATCCAGTATCTGCGCCTCACCCCGCGCGCCGATGCCGGCCAGCGCATCATCGAGTGGCACATCGACGCACCGGGCCGGCGCTGGCGTCAGAGCGATGCGTTCGGCAACGTGGTGCACGTGATGTCGCTCGATGCTTCGCACGATGAGCTGCGGATCATCGCGCACGGCACGGTCGAAACGTTTCTTTCCCCGGGCGCGACAATCTACGAAGAACCAACGCTGCCGGTTGAAGCATTCCTGGTGGAAACGCGACTCACGCATCCCAACACCGCGATTCTCGAGCTTTCGCGCGCGACGCTTGCGGCGGCGACCGACCAGGAGCAGGCCCTGCGACGCCTGATGGACGAGATCCACCACCGAGTCCGCTACGAAACCGGCAGCACCGACGTCGACCACACCGCGGCCGAAGCGCTCGCGCAAGGCTCCGGGGTGTGCCAGGACCACGCCCACATCTTTCTCGCGTGCGCCCGAGCAGCCGGCATCCCGGGCCGCTACGTCAGCGGCTATATCGACGCGGGCGACGCCAGCCACGTGTCCAGCCATGCCTGGGCCGATGTGTGGCTGAACGGCCGGGGCTGGGTCAGCTTCGATGCCACCCATCGCGCCCTGGCAGGCGAGTCCTACTGTCGCCTGGCGATCGGCCGCGACTTCCTCGATGCCTCGCCGGTCCGTGGCATGCGTCAGGGCGGCAGCGGCGAATCGCTCGCGGTGGAGGTAGCAGTCAACGCGGCGCCCACCCTATCCGAGCAACAATAAGCGCCTCCTACAAGACGAGCAGCGCCGCCTCTCCATGACCTATTGCGTGGGAATCCGCGTCGACGCGGGCCTGGTGTTCCTGTCGGACTCGCGCACCAATGCGGGCGTCGATCAGATCAGCACCTTTCGCAAGATGCACCTGTTCGAACGGCCGGGCAACCGCGTGCTGGTGATCCTTTGCTCGGGCAATCTTGCCGCATCGCAGGCCACCACCAGCCTGCTGCGCTCGGCGTTCCGCTCCGACGCGGCTGGCGCCACGCTATGGAACGCGCGTACCATGTTCGACGCGGCAACCGTCGTCGGTGAGGCAGTGCGCGCGGTTTATCGGCACGACGCGGCGGCACTGAAGGACTTCGGCGTCGAATTCAACGTCAATCTGATCCTCGGCGGCCAGATCGGCGAGGAACCACCGCGGCTGTTCAACATCTACGCCGCCGGCAACTTCATCGAGTCGACGCTGGAGACGCCATTCGTGCAATTGGGCGAGTCCAAGTACGGCAAACCGATCCTCGATCGTGTCGTGACCGAATCTCTGTCGCTCGACGAAGCGGCGAAGTGCGCGCTGATCTCGATGGATTCGACCATCAAGTCCAATCTGTCGGTCGGACTGCCGCTCGATCTGCTTTGCTACACAACCGGCGAGTTGAAGATCAGCCAGCACATCCTGATCGACGAGGACGACGCGTACTTCGGCATGATCCGCAGTCGTTGGGGCGGGCAGCTCAGGAAGGTGTTCGACGAGTTGCCGGATCCGGGATGGTGGACTAAGGACTGAACGCCACGGGCCAGTGCAGATCCTGGCGGAGGGAGAGGGATTCGAACCCCCGGTAGGTTGCCCTACAACGGTTTTCAAGACCGCCGCATTCGACCGCTCTGCCAACCCTCCGCATTTCGTGCGCGGCGCTCTTTCAAACCGAACCGGTTTTGGCTCCGACCTCACGCCGGACATTCCGTCCGGCATGAGTCTCGCCAGCGCCCAGGGCGCCAAGACCGCCGCATTCGACCG
>CADECO010000019.1:33918-36380 GCA_902825905.1 uncultured beta proteobacterium | reverse complement strand
GGCTGGCAACGATGAGCGAGTATGCGCGTCGTCACGCGTCGAACAACGGCTGCGCAGTCGCCACCGCCGACGTATTGCGGGTAACAGAATGTAATTGGTGTAAGCGCCGCGAACCTGCGACATGGTTCCGTCGCTAACGGGCGAATTCGGCGGACCGGAGGCGTGCCGCTGTGTTGTCGGTCGACAGCATGGCGAAAGGCGGCGCACTCGAAGTGCACTGCACGAGTCAGGTATTCTGTGGCGGCGATTCCGTGACTTCGCAACTCCACAATTCCTCACTCAAGCGCCCGCCACCATGCCTTACGACATCGCCGCCATCGATTGCGTCGTCAATCCGATCACGCCGCAGATCATGCAACTGCGTCCGGCCTGGAGTCGCAAATTCTGGGAAGAGAAGATCGGTCGCACCCCGGGCCTGGGCGGCGGACTGACGCACGAGGCGATGCTCGCGCTGATGGACAAGGCCGGCATCGAGCGCGCGTTTCTGATCGCCACCAAGACCGGACAACTCAGCATGCCGGCCAGCTGGCACTTGCCGTACGAGATCGTCGCCGAGGCGGTCAACCGCTATCCGGGCCGGTTCTACGGGCTGGCCGGCCTCGATCCGACCGAAGGCATGAAAGGCGTGCGCGAGCTGGAGCGTGCAGTGCGCGAGTACGGTTTCATCGGAGCGCACTTCTATCCGCACTGGTTCGAGCTCGCACCCGATCACGCAAAGTGGTATCCGTTCTATGCCAAGTGCGTCGAGCTCGATATCCCGGTGCAGTTTCAGGTCGGACAGTCGCTGGTGTACGCCGCAGATAGGCCGCTGCGCAGCGTCGGCCGGCCGATCACGCTCGATGCGGTGGCGTGCGATTTCCCGGAGCTGAAGCTGATCGGCATTCACGTCGGCATTCCCTGGACCGACGAGATGATCGCGATGGCCTGGAAGCATCCGAACGTGTACATCGGCTGCGACGCGCACAGCCCGAAGTACTGGCCGCAATCGTTCGTGCACTACATCAACACGTTCGGGCAAGACAAAGTGATCTTCGGCACCGACTATCCGGTGCTCGACTTCGAGCGCACGCGCAACGAGATCGAGGCGCTCAACCTGCGCCCTGAAGCGCGGCGCAAGCTGTTCCGCGACAACGCGCTGCGCATCTACAAACTGAAATAGCGCAGATCGGGCCTCAGCGCCGGTCGATGAACTTCTTCATCTTCCACGCTTCGCCCGGATCGACCAGCGCCCCGGCAGCGACGTACTGGACCTCCGGCGTCACGCCGACCGCCGCGCGAATGGCCTCGATCAGTCTGGATTCGGCCGCGCGGTCGGCTTGATCCGCAACGCGCACGACCAATGCATCGGTGGCGATCTCGCCTGTACCGCGCTTCTCGACGCTCGCCTGAAACGTCCGCCCGGCCACCCGGGATTCGATCGCTTCGACGAGCACCGCCGGATTCACCAGCATGCCTTTGATCTTCACCAGCGCATCGACGCGACGTGGCGTCGCGGTGAATCGATCGGTCCAGCTGCCGCAGTGAGGACAGCGCTCGCGCGAACGCACCGAGATATCGCCCAGTGCGTAACGCAACAGTACGGTTCCAGTCCGGCTGAGGTGGCTGATCACGACAAGGCCCGAATCACCATCAGGCAGCGGGCTGCTGGTGTTGGGATCGACGATGTCGACGTGAATCTGATCGGGAGCGGGATTGTGGTACCCACTGCCGGGTGCGCACTCGACGAAGCCGCCCTGGATCTCGGTGGCGCCGTACGACACATGCACTGCTGCGGTCGCGCCCACGCGCGCCAGCGCGCTGATCAGTTCGGCGCGCGCCGGTTCACCCAGCCCTTCGCCGGTGACGAACACCAGGCGCACCGTGCCGAAGTCGGCGCCCAGCTCCTGCGCGCGCGTGACCAGATGCGCGATGTAGCTCGGAACACCCCACAGAATCGTGCCGCGGCTGCGCTCGACCACGCGCACCACGCCGTCGGTGTCGTTGCCGACGGTGAAGGTCTCCGACGGGCGGCCGGGCATCGCCGCGACAACCGGAATGCTCATGCTCGCCGCGCCATGCAGTGCGCGCGTCCAGCCTCCGTGCGGTGCGCGGGTCAGCGGAAACAGATTGACGATGGTGTCGGTGGCGCGTGCGCCGCGCAGTCGCAGCATGTTGCGTTGCAGCTGCAGTAGCTGGAAGAAATCGAACGTGGTCGACACGAACGGCGTGGGCTGGCCCGCCGTGGAGCCGGTGGTGTACATCGTGTCCCAGACGGTGCGCATCTCCTCGGGCAGACCGTCGGTCGCGAGGCGAAAACGATCCGGGTCGCGCATGTACACGTCTTTGCCGGTGAGTGGCAGCCGGGCCAGATCGTGGATCGATCCGAAGTCGGTCCGAGTCAAACCGAGCGAACGGGCCATCTCGCGATAGTGCGGATGGCGCGTGAGTGCCCATTCGATCTGCCGCGCGAAGTTGCGCGCCTG
>CADECO010000019.1:30811-33818 GCA_902825905.1 uncultured beta proteobacterium | reverse complement strand
AGCAGTCGGCGCAGGCGATCGTCGCTGTTGGCGCGATACAGCACCTGCAGCGCGTTGGTGGTCGTGATGGCGTGCAGCGCGAGAATGCCCGGCCGCTTCATCATCAGCTCGGCCGCGAACAGATGGCACGCATCGGCGATCGCCTGCGGCGCCACGGCGCGGTTGAGCAGTGCGACGACCTGCGCGCTCGCATCGGCATCTGCACCGGCTCGCAGCGTGTCGAGCAGCTCGATCGCAGGTGCCATCTCCAGCTTGCCTTCCTGCCAGCCAGGGCGGATGCGATCGACGACCGTCAGGTTGTGTCGCCAGGAACGATCCGCGGGTGCGTCGCTGGTTGCCGGATGCGACCAGCCGCGATAGTCGAGCTGCGCATAGGCGATCGATCGCACCACCGCCTCGGCGTGCTGCCAGCCGATGGTCTGCAACGTGCGCCACGCATTGGCGACGTAGATGGCCTTATGGCCGATGTCGCGATAGTCGCGCGCGCCGTAACGGCTGAGCAGCGCCAGGCATTGCGAAGCGGGCAGGTGGCGGACGATTCCCGCGGCGGCGACGTCGGCAGCGGGCTCGTCCCACGCTTCCATGGCCCGCTCGAACGCCTGACGCGCCTGATCCGCGCCGGGCACGAGCCGCTCGTTGACAGGGGGCAGTTGCCAGTCGCCGGCGAGCACATCGCGAAACTGCGATGCCTTGAAATCGTCGACCGCCCAGAAGAGCGGCAGCCAGCGATCGGCTGGCGGCAGATTGCGGCTGGCCAGATGCACCGCATGCACCACCAGCACTGCATGGAACTTGAAGCCGACCGGACGCGGCTGGATGTTGCGCACACCGGCGAGCAGCAGCGCGGCGAGCAACTGGTCATGGTCGAGCCCGGACCGCACGCGCGCGCCGAGCGCTTCGAGCACTTCGCTGCGCGATGTGGTCTCGATCAGGCGAACGAGCGGCTCGATCGTGGGCGCGAGTCGCACCGCGTCGGATTGCGCCAGGGCGATCGAACCGATCGAGGCGCTGCCCAGTGCCGCGGCACCCGCGACCGATGTCTGCAGGAAGCGGCGCCTCGATTGCCATCCATCGCCGGTGCGAGGGGGGCGTGGCTCGTTCATGGTGTGGCGCTCCGATGATTCGTCGCTGCGGATTGGCGCTGAGGAGTCTGAAGCCTGTGCATCTGCGCGACAGGTTGTGTGCACGCCCCTTGGCGCGTTGCGTTCATTCGACGCGGATGCCGGCGTCGTTGATGACCTTGTTCCATTTGGCGAGGTCGTCCCGAATGCGGGCCGACAGCTCTGCGGGCGTGGAGGTCGCGACGTCGTAGCCCTGGCGTCGGACGCCTTCCTGCACGGCGCTATCGTCGAGCGCAGCGAGCAGTGCGGCGCGAACGCGAGTGACGATGTCGGCGGACAGCCCCGCGGGGCCGACCAATCCGAACCAAACCGAGGCCTCGTAGCGCCCGAATCCCTGCTCGGCGATCGTCGGTACCTCGGGGAGTGCCGTCGCGCGTCCGGCCGACGTGACACCCAGCGCCTTGATCTTGCCGGCGCGGATCTGCGGGACGGCGGTGGGCAGCGAGGCGAACAGTAACGGAATCTGCCCGCCGATGAGATCGGTCATCGACTGGGCGCCGCCCTTGTAGGCCACGTGCACGATGTCGAGGCTGGCCATCGACTTCAGCAATTCTCCGGCGAGATGTCCGGAACTGCCTGTGCCCGACGATCCGAAACTCAAGGTACCGGGCTTCGCGCGCGCCAGCTCGGCCAACTCGCGAATCGAGCTGGCCGCGATGTTGGGATGGGCTACTACGACATAGCCACCGCTCACCACCAGGCTGATCGGGGTGAACGCCTGCACCGGGTGGAATGGCAGCTTCTTGGTATTGGGCACGACGGTGAGGGGTCCGGAATCGACGTAGTGCAGCGTGTAGCCGTCGGGGCTCGCCTTGGCGACATGGTCGGCGGCCAGCGTCGCGCCGGCGCCGGGGCGGTAGTCGATGACGATCGGCTGGCCGAGCTGCTTTTCCATGCCGGGAATAAACACCCGCGCCACGGTGTCGGCACCGCCGCCGGCCGGAAAGCCCAGGACGAGCCGGATCGGCTTGTTCGGATAGGCCCCTTGCGCGTGCACCGCACCGGCAGCCATGAGTGCCGCGATGAACGTGAGCAGGAGCAGCGCGGTCATCATGATTCCCATGAAGTTCGAGTGTTGGCGGGTGCTCATGCGTATTGACTCGGATGGCTCAGTCGATTGCAGGGGCCTGCGGCGGCGAGTGATCGTGCATTGTAGGGACGATCGGTGTTGCCGATAATCGCGATCGACATGAAGCCGACCACACCGCCAACCACACCGCCAACCGCAGCGCCGCCGCGCCCTCGATTGCCGGGACGTGCGCGACTGGATGATTGATGCGCAATCCCGCGACCGCAATCGGGCTGGTGCAGCTTTGCCTCGCGCTCGCCTGGACGGCCTACGCTATCTATCTGCCATTGCTCGCCGCGCAGGCCGGCATCGCGCGCTCGGCCGTGCCGTGGCTGCTGGTGATGGATCAGGCGATCTTCGCGCTGGCCGACTGGGCCAGTGGCACGCACGCCGACAAGGTGCTCGGCGCGATGCGCAATCTCGCACCGTGGCTCGTGGGCATCACCGCCGTATCGACGCTCGCGTTCGTGGCGATGCCCTGGCTGGTCGCGCCGCTTGGATCGTCCGGATTCGTCCTGCTCGCGCTGTTGTGGGTGGTGACGACGGCCGCGTTGCGCGCGCCGCCGATGGCGCTGCTCGGCAACTACGCGCCGCCCGAAGCGCGTTCGGCGTGGGCGGCGACCGGTTTGCTGGGGCTTGGCGTGGCCGGGGCGGTCGCGCCGTACCTCGCGCTGCAGTTGCGCGATGTCGACCCGCGCTGGCCGTTCCTGCTCGCCGGTGCGGCGGTGTTGGTCGCCTCGACGACCTTGCTCCTGGTCGAGCGGCGCATGGTGGCGAGCGCGTCGGAGCCGCAGGCCGCGCCGGAGAGTGCGCAGAA
>CADECO010000019.1:17035-30711 GCA_902825905.1 uncultured beta proteobacterium | reverse complement strand
GGCGCATGGTGGCGAGCGCGTCGGAGCCGCAGGCCGCGCCGGAGAGTGCGCAGAACCCGCAGAATCCGCAGAATCCGCGCGAGCCCGTCGTTCCGAGCGCGGGCTGGATCGCTGCGCTGGCGTTGTGTCTGGCGCTGGGGTTTCAGGCGCAGATTCTCGCTTTGCCGATGCAGATCGCGCGGTTCGCCGGCGCAGGCGAACTCGACTACTTCATGCCGGTGTTCTGGATCGGCTTTTGCGTCGCGATGTGGCCCGCTGCGCTGCTCTGTCGCGATGATCGCCTGCGTCGGACCCTTGCATGGGCCGCGCTCGTCGGAGCCCTCGCCTCAGCCGCTGCTGCCGTCGCCAGCGCCGGCGCCGTGCTGGTCAGTGCGCATCTGATCGCGGGTGCCGCCTGGGGCGTGCTGTTCACCGGATTGCTCACGATCGTGTTCCAGCATCGTGGAGAAGGCCGCGTTGGCGAGGCGGCCGGCATCGTGTTCGGGGCGATCGCGGCGACAGCAGCGCTGCGTATCGCGGCAGTCGCGCTGGGGTGGCCGAAGGCCGAAGGCACGGCGACGATCGTCGCGTGGGCCGGCACGATCGGCTGGTTAGGCGCCGCGGCTTATCTGCTCCTCGCTGCACGGCCGCGTCGCACAGGTAACGGCTGACCGGATGAAGGCGGCAGCCGCATGATTCTCGGCGACCTCTACGAGCGCAACGCGATGCAGGTGCCCGATCACCCGGCGATCCGCTTCGAGGGCCGCACGATCACGCATCGCGAGTTCCTGTCGCGTGCGTATCGACTCGCCAATGCGTTGCTTGCACGTGGCGTGCGCAAGGGCGATCGCATCGTCGTGCTCGCGCAGAACCGGCCCGAGTATCTGGAGATCTACGCGGCGTGCGAGCTGGCCGGGTTCGTCACCGTGGGCATCAACTATCGACTGGCGGCGCCCGAGCAGGCGGCGATCCTCGCGGACTGTGAGCCGGCCGTGTTTGTCTTCGAGCAGCAGTACGCCGCGCGTGCGGCCGAGTTGCGCGAGGCGTTGGGTGAGCGGACGTTGCGCGTGTGCCTGGGTGGAAGTGGGCAGGGTGGCGAACCGTACGAGTCGATCGTGCGCGATGCGAGCACGGCGCGTCCAGCGTCGCGTCCGGCGCCCGACGACACGGCGTTTCTCATCTACACCAGCGGTACGACCGGGCGCCCCAAGGGCGTGATGCTCTCGCATCGCGGGCACCTCGAGATGACGCGCGTGCTTTCAGCGGCACACTGCGCCGGCCCGGACGATCGTCAGCTCATCGTCATGCCGTACTACCACGTCGGCGCGAAGATCGAGCAGATGTGCTTCACGCTGGTGGGCGCCACGATCGTGCTGCATCGCGCGTTCGATGCGCGCGAGGTGCTCGCATCGATGCAGCGCGAGCGCGTCACGCAGGCCCATCTGGCGCCGACCATGGTGCAGGCGATGCTCGATGTGCCGCAGTGTCGCGATTTCGATCTGTCGCGGCTGCATACGATCTGTTACGCCTCGGCGCCGATGCCGGTGGCGCTGCTGCGCCGGGCGATCGAAGCATTCGGACCGATCTTCATGCAGGTCTACGGATTGACCGAATCGTCGCTGCTCAGCGTGCTGTACAAGCACCAGCACCTTCTAGAGGGCGCATCCGAGCAGGTGCGTCGTCTCGGCTCGGCGGGCCATGTATGCGTGGCGAACGAAGTGCGGATCGTGCGCGACGACGGCACCGACTGTGCCGTGGGCGAGACGGGGGAAGTGTGGGGCCGCTCGACCGCGACGATGCAGGGCTACTGGCGCAATCCCGAGGCGACGCGCCAGGCGTTGACCGATGAGGGCTGGATGCGCATCGGCGACATGGGCTATCTCGATGACGAGGCGTTCCTGTTCATCGTCGATCGCAAGAAGGACATGATCATCTCCGGCGGCGAGAATATCTATTCGCGCGAGGTCGAGGAGGCGCTGATGATGCATCCGGCCGTGCAGGAGGCGGCGGTGATCGGCGTGCCCGATGCGAAGTGGGGCGAGTCGGTGAAGGCGTTCGTCGCATTGCGCCCCGGGCAGGCGGTGACCGAAGCAGCGTTGATCGAGCACTGCCGCACACTGATCGCCAGCTACAAGAAGCCACGGTCGGTGGAGTTCCTTACAGCGCTGCCGCGCCTGTCGAGCACCAACAAGATCGACAAGAAGACGCTGCGCGAGCCGTATTGGGTCGGGCGCGAGCGGCAGGTTTAGGCCGGGTGCCGCGGGGTGTTTTGCAACCGCCCGTTGCCCGCCAGGGACCCGCCAGCGCCAACTTTCGCGCGAAACAGCCGCGAAGTGCGGTGCGATCCGCAAAGAGCGCGTACAATGCACGCAGGTTCTGGTGGCGTGCCGTCCGGTTTCACGTTGCCGCTCCTTTCGTGGTTGCCTCTTCTTCCCCGTCTCGCTCGAGCTTCCCGCTCGCGAAATGCGGCCTAAGCAGCGCCCTCGAATTTCTCAATAGCAGTCGCTCGATCTGAACCGGTTCCTCGTTGCGCCAACCGCGCACCTGGCTGGTCGAGCAGGAGATACATCATCAACGCGTTACTCGAAAGGCTCGGGGCCTTTATCCCTGGGCGCACCCGCACACCCGCTTTCAATTCCGATCACGCGCAAGCGCCGATCCAGCATCAAACCCAGCATCAACCCGACTCGAAGACCTCTTCGATCGCGGCCGATGCAGCGGCTGCCGCTGATCGATCGATCGCGGGCCCATCACCCACCGCAACTGCGGCGGGCTTCGACGCACTCGGTCTCGTGCCGCAATTGCTGCGCGCGATCACCGACGAAGGTTACGACCAGCCCACGCCGATCCAGCAACGGGCGATCCCGGTGGTGCTGTCCGGCCGCGACGTGCTCGCAGCGGCACAGACTGGCACCGGCAAGACGGCCGCATTCGTCCTGCCGATCCTCCAACGCCTGACGAGCGGCGGTCATCCGGCGCCATTGCGTGCGTTCGGCGTGCGCACGCTGATCCTCACGCCCACACGCGAGCTCGCTGCGCAGATTCATGAATCGGTGCGCTCGTACGGACGCCATCTGAAGCTGCGCTCCACCGTGGTCTACGGCGGGGTCGGCATCCAGAACCAGGTCAATGCGCTCAAGCGTGGCGTCGATGTGCTGGTCGCCACTCCGGGGCGACTGCTCGATCATCATGGTCAGAGGACAGTCGATCTGCGCGGGGTCGAGGTCCTGGTGCTCGACGAAGCCGATCGCATGCTCGACATGGGCTTCATTCATTCGATCCGTCGTGTGCTGGGGTTGTTGCCGCGCACGCGCCAGAACCTGCTGTTCTCGGCGACGTTCTCACCCGAGATCCGCGACTTGGCTGGCGGCCTGCTGACCGATCCGGTGACCGTTGAAGTCCCGCGTGTGCAGCGAACTGCCGCGCTGATCGAGCAGGCGGTGCACTACGTCGACGAGGGCCGCAAGCGCGAACTGCTGGCGCATCTGATCGAGTCGGGTGAATGGAATCAGGTGCTGGTGTTCACCCGCACCAAGCATCGCGCCAACCGGCTGGCCGAGCAGCTCGACAAGCAAGGCATATCCGCCGACGCCATTCACGGCAACAAATCGCAAGGCGCACGCACACGTGCGTTGGCCGACTTCAAAGCCAATCGCGTACGGGTACTCGTTGCCACGGATATCGCGGCGCGCGGGATCGACATCGAAGAGCTGCCGCACGTCGTCAACTTCGACCTGCCGCACGTGGCCGAAGATTACGTCCATCGCATCGGTCGTACCGGGCGTGCCGGTTCGAGCGGTGCGGCGGTGTCGCTCGTCTCGGCGGAAGATCGCGGCAACCTCACGGCGATCGAAAAGCTGGTGAAGACCGAGATCGCCGTGTGCGAGGTGCCGGGCTTCACGCTCGACCCGTCGAAGATGCCGCGAGCCAGTGCGCCGACGCGCGAGGCCAATCGTCGCCCGCAACGGCCGCAACGCCCGTCGCGTCCGACGACACGACAAGGCAAGGCGCAACCCCAGCGGGGCGGGCGCGGCAGGCGCTAGTAGTCTGCAGCCTACCCGTCGTAGTGGGGTGAGTGAGGCAGGGTGGAGCGGTGCCTGGTAGCGCCCGTTGTCTTGTTTTTTAGACACACGGGTGCTCTAATCGCCGCCGACCTCCTTCGCGGTTGACCGATGAGCACCGAGCCCTTCGCCAGCGCCCCCTTCATCGTCGGCACGAGCGTGCCGAACACCAGCGCACCAGGTAGCAACCCGGATCTTCCGGTCGAGGAGACGCTGACCAAAGTCATCGCCCACACCTGGGTCAATGACGAGTACAAACATCTGGTGCTGACCGCCTCGGCGAAATCGCTCGCCGCGCAACCAGGCCAGTTCTTCAACGTGCTGTGCCCCTCGCCCGATGAGGGCGCGCTGTGGTTTCGCCGGCCGCAAAGTATCTACCGGCTCGATCACGCAAATCAGCGGCTCGAATTCCTCTACAAGATCGCCGGGCGCGGTACTCGCGGTATGGCCACACTCGAGCCGGGCGATGACTGCAACATCGTCGGGCCGCTGGGCATCGGCTTCAGGCTCGATCCGAAGTGGAAGAACATCGTCGTGCTCGGCCGCGGCGTGGGTCTGGCGACGATGGCTCCGATCTCGCAGGCCGCCGCCGCGCTTGGCATTCGGGTCACGGCGATTCTGAGTGCCCGACGCCCCGACCTTGCGCTTGCTGCCGACCTGTTCGAGCAGGTCGGTACGGTGATCAAGGTGCTCGATACCGACGGTTCGAGCGACGCGGCGAACGTCGAGAAGATTCTGCTGCGCCTGATCGGCGAGAAGAAGGCCGACGCATTCTTCACCTGCGGCTCCAACCGATTGCTGCAACTGATGAAGCGGTTGGGCAAGCAACACAACATTCCGGGGCAGGCGGCGATCGAGCAGATCATGGCCTGCGGCCTGGGGCCGTGCTACATCTGTGTGCGCACGTTCGAAGTGGCCGGCAAGAAGGAATTGCGCCGGGTGTGCGTCGAAGGCCCGGTGTTCGACCTGCAGGAGTGCCTGGGATGGTAGATCTCAGCGTCAAGATCGGAAGCGTGACCCTTCCCAATCCGGTGATGCCGGCTTCGGGCACGTTCTCCACCGAATTCGGCAAGGCGATCGATCTGAATCGCCTGGGCGCAATGGTCACCAAGACCGTGTCGCGCAACTATCGGCCGGGCAATCCGCCGCCGCGCGTGAGCGAGATCGAGGCGGGCATGATCAATTCGATCGGCTTGCCCACCAAGGGCCTGCAGTATTTCCTGGATGTGCAGCTGCCCGACTACAAGCAATACACGCCGCCGCTGGTGTGCAGTATCACGTCGGAAAATATCGACGACTTCGAAGCGATGGCGCGCGACGTGAGCGTGCCGGGCGTCGACATCATCGAACTGAACATCTCGTGTCCGACGCGCGAGCCCGGTGGCGGCAATTTCGCGCTCAACGAAGAGCACACGTACGCCGTCGTCAAACGCTGCCGCGCGGTGAGCGACAAGCCGATGTGGGCCAAGCTCTCGCCGAACGCGGGTGACGTCTCGGCGGTGGCAGAAGCCGCGGAGAAGGGCGGGGCGGATGCGATCACGGTATCCAACACGCTGCTTGGCCTGCGCATCAATCTCGACAACTTCAAGTCTCGCATCGGCAACGGCTACGGCGGCATCTCCGGCCCGGGCGTGAAGGCGATCGTGCTGCGCATGGTTCATCAATGCTCGCGGTTCGTGAGCATCCCGATCATCGGCTGCGGCGGCATCATGCGCGGCGAGGACGCCGTGGAGTACCTGCTCGCCGGCGCGAGCGCGGTGCAGGTGGGTTACGCCAACTTCCGCAGCCCGACCGCCATGGTCGCGATCATCGACGGCCTGGCGAAGTGGTGCGAAGGGCGTGGCATCTCGCGCGTGTCCGATCTCACCGGCGCGATGGTCGATCACAAGCCGCGCGATGTGTACGAGGCGGGCATGATGGGGATCAGCTGAGGCTGAATCCCGCCATCTGCGAGAATCCGCATCAGCTGCTGCGGATTTCGATTGCAGTGGATCCTCGTTGATTCTTGCTTTGGACCTCTGAACTCCCATGCCCCATCCCGCCGGCTTCACCGACAAAAAAACGATGGCCGAGCTCACGGCCAAGATGCTGCTCGAAGTGGATGCGCTGCGCTTCATGGAAGGCGGCAAGCCGTTCATCTACACCTCTGGGCTGGCCAGTCCGGTGTACACCGATTGCCGCCGCCTAATTTCCTTCCCGCGGGTGCGCAGCACGCTAATCGATTTCGGCGTGTCGCTGGTGCAGCGTGACATCGGCTTCGAATGCTTCGATGCGGTGGCGGGCGGTGAAACGGCCGGCATCCCGTTCGCGGCATGGTTCGCCGACCGGCTCGAACTGCCGATGCAATACGTGCGCAAGAAGGCCAAGGGCTTCGGGCGCAACGCGCAGATCGAGGGCCATATCACCGAGGGGCAGCGCGTGCTGCTGGTGGAGGATCTGGCCACCGACGGCGGCAGCAAGGTCAACTTCTGCAATGCGCTGCGCGCGGCTGGCGCCAAATGCGATCACGTGTTCGTCATCTTCTACTACGACGTCTTTCCCGACGGCGTGAAGGTGATGAACGACATCGGTGTGAAGCTTCATGCGCTGGCCACGTGGTGGGACGTACTCGCGTTCGCGAAAGGCAGCGGCCGGTTCGATGCGGGGGTGCTCGCCGAGGTGGAGAAGTTCATGCACGATCCGCGCGGCTGGTCGAAAGCCCACGGCGGCACCGCGGGAGCGGCGGGCGAGTGATTCCGTACAGTCTGGTCAGGCCGGTCCTGCGCTGCTTCGATCCGGAGACGGCGCATCAGTATGCAATTCGCGCATTGAAAGCAGGCTGGGGGCCGCGGCAAACCTACGCCGACGATCCGATCCTCGCGACCAAGGTGTGGGGCCTCGATTTCCCCAATCCGATCGGCCTCGGTGCAGGCTTCGACAAACATGCCGAAGTGCCCGATGCGGCGCTGGCGATGGGGTTCGGCTTCGTCGAGACGGGCACGGTCACGCCCAAGCCGCAGCCGGGGCGCGATCGTCCGCGATTGTTCCGGCTCGACGAGGACGACGCGGTGATCAATCGCTTCGGCTTCAACAGCGAAGGGCTGACCGTGTTCGCCGGTCGCCTGGCTGAACGACGCAAGCGCGGCGCGCGCGGCATCGTCGGTGCCAACATCGGCAAGAACAAGGACACGGTCGAGGCGGAGGGCGATTACGTCGCCTGTATCGAAGCGTTGAGCGCTGTGGCGGACTACATCGTGGTCAACGTGTCGTCGCCCAATACGCCGGGGTTGCGGGCGTTGCAAGCGCGCGAACAGATCGCGGCGCTGCTGCGAACGGTGATCAGTGCGCGCGAGCGCGCCACGTCCAAGGGCAGCCGTGCGCCGGTGTTGATCATGAAGGTCGCGCCCGATCTGTCACCTGAAGAACTGTGCGATCTGGGGGAAGTCGCCGTCGAGTCAGGCATCGATGGCCTGATCGTGGCCAACACCACGGTCGCGCGGCCCGCTTCGCTTCGCAGCTCGCACAAGAACGAAGATGGCGGCCTCTCGGGCAAGCCGTTGTTCGGGCCGTCCACCGAATGCCTGAAGCAGTTCTATCGGATCACCAAGGGCCGTCTGCCGTTGATCGGCTGCGGCGGCGTGGCCAGTGGCGCCGATGCGTACGCCAAAGTTCGCGCCGGCGCATCGTTGGTGCAGCTCTATTCGGCCCTGGTGTTTCACGGGCCTGAGTTGATCGGCCGCATCAAGCGCGATCTGGCCGCTCGCTTGCGTGCCGACGGCTTCAAGTCGGTGGCCGACGCGGTGGGCGCCGATCACCGCTGACGAAGTACGGGTGTGGAGGAGGATCGAAGATGAACACGACGCACTGGTCGCTACGCTGGGTGACGCCCGGGTTCGCTGCGCTTGCGCTGCTGCTGGGCGCGCCGACATTCGCGCAGGACTATCCCAACAAGCCGCTGCGCATGATCATCGGCTATGCGCCTGGCGGTATCGTCGATTTCGTCGGCCGCACGGTAGCTATTCGATTGTCGGAAGTCATCGGCCAGCCGGTGGTGCCCGACAACCGAACCGGTGCGGGTGGCACGATCGCGACGCAGGCTGTGCTCAATGCGCCGGCCGACGGCTACACGATCCTCGCCATGGACGCGGCGCTCGTCATCAATCCGATCCTGCAGGACAAGACGCCCTACCAGCTCAAGGATCTGCAAACGGTGAGCATGCTGGGCGCCGGGCCGATGATGGTGGCGGTGCATCCGTCGGTGCCGGTGAAGAACATTCGCGAGCTGATCGATTACGCGCGCGCCAATCCGGGCAAGTTGAACTTCGCCTCTGCCGGTACGGGCACTGCAGCGCATCTGACCGGTGAACTGTTTCGGCTACGCACGCAGACGGAGATGACGCACGTCGCATACAAGGGCGCGGGGCCGGCGATGGCCGATCTCATCGCGGGACAGGTGCAGCTGGCGTTTGCAAGCATCGCCGGCGCATTGCCGTTCCAGCGCGACGGCAAGTTGCGCGGCCTGGCCACCACCGGTGCACAGCGTCCGAGCGCCGTGCCCGACCTGCCGACGGTCATCGAAGCGGGTCTGCCGGGGTTCGCGGCCGAACTGTGGGTCGCTGCTGTGGTGCCGGCAGGCGTGCCCGCGCCGATCGTCGCGCAACTCAATGGCTACCTGCGCAAGGCCATGGCGCATCCGAGCATGCGCAGCGATCTGGCCAAGTTCGCGGTCGAGCCGCGCGATGGCGACGTGGACCAGACCGCGAACTACATGCGCGCCGAGCAGGAGAAGTGGAGCAGCGTGATCCGCGATGCGAAGTTGAAGGGCGCGAACTGAGATAAGGCAGCAAGCCGCGAATGACGCAACTGTAGAGCATCAACCCGGTGAACCTCGCCAACGTCCTGCCGCTGCACGCGCGCAATCGCGCCGATCATCCGGCGATCATCGCCGGCGATGACGTCGTGCTCTATCGCGATCTCGATCGCCTGGTTCGATGCTGCGCCGGCTGGTTGATGGACCAGGGTCTGCAGGCCGGCGACCGTGTCGGACTGTGCCTGCGCGACTCGATCGAGCACGTGGTGCTGCACTACGCCGTGGCGCGCTTGGGCGCGGTGATCGTGCCGCTCGACTGGCGCTGGCTGGGTGACGAGAAATCGCGCGTGGCCGTGCACTTCGGCGTGCGGCTCGCGCTGATCGAGCCTGGCGCGGAGCCGATCGCCGGCATCCGCTGCGTGCCGGTCGACGAATCGTGGTCGTTGCGCGTGTCGCAGACCGATCCGGAGCGTGCGTTCCCCACCGGTGACGGACCGCTGGTGATGTCGCTCTCGTCGGGCACGACCGGGCGACCGAAAGGCCCTTGCCACCGCCATGCGCAGTTCGAGCGGCGATTCTTCATCAACTGCATCAACATCGGCTTCAATACCCACGATCGTTACGTGTCGGCGACGCCGTTGTACTTCGGCGGCGGTCGCACCTACGCGATGCTGATGCTCTATGTCGGCGGCACCGTCGTGCTCTTCCCGCCGCCGTATGAGCCCGAAGCGCTGGTCGAGGAAGTCGCGCGGCGCAACGCCACCTGTACCTTCCTGGTGCCGACGTTGTTGCGCCGACTGCTCGAGTTGCCCACGGCGACGCTCGCACCGATGCGTTCGATGCGTTTCGTGATGTCGTCCGGCGCTGCGCTCTCGCGCGAGGAACGGCACGCGATCCGTAAACGGCTTTGCGCCAACTTCATCGAGTACTACGCCTCCACCGAAGGCGGCGGCATCAGCGTGCTCACCGCCGCCGAGCAGGAGCGCTACGACGAATCGGTCGGCCGGCCGGTGTTCGGTACCGAGGTGCAGATCGTCGATGAGACGCATCAGTCGCTGGCACCGGGCGAGATCGGACGCATCCGCTATCGCGGGCCGGCAGTGGCCGACGGCTTTCACAACGACCCCGAGGCCACCAAGGAGGCGTTTCGCGACGGCTGGTTCTATCCCGGCGATCTGGGCACGTTCAACGACGAAGGGTTCCTGTTCCTCAAGGGCCGCGCCAAGGACATGATCATCCGCGGCGGCATCAACATCTATCCGGCCGAGATCGAAGCGACGCTCACCACACACCCCGCGGTGGTCGACGCGGCCGTCGTCGGCTGGCCATCGCGCGAATTCAACGAGGAGGTCGCCGCATTCGTGGTGCTGCGCTCGCCCGTGGCGCCTGAAGCGCTGATCGAACATTGCCGCGGCAAGCTCGCGCGGTACAAGACGCCGCGCGAGGTGTTCATCGTCGATGCGCTGCCCCGTTCCAGTCTGGGCAAGGTGTTGAAGGCCGATCTGGCCGCGCGGCTTGACAGGTTGTAGCGTGCCGGGCAAGTTGCGGGCGCACTGATGCCGGGTACGGGCCTGGCACACGACGATGGAGATGAAGAATGAGTTCGCGACGCGTCGCCAGCGTGCTGGCAGCCACGTGCCTGGGCATGCTCATGCTGACCGCCGGGCCGGCAGGCGCGCAGCAACAGTTCTTCCGCATCGGTTCAGGGTTCGCCGGAACTTATCCGGTGTTCGGCGCGAAGCTCGCCGAGCAGGTCAACAAGCACCTGACCGACGTGCGCGCGAGTACCGTACCCGGCGGCACCGAGCAGAATCTCATCAAGCTGCAGCGCGGCGAGATCGAAGCGGTGCTCTCGTACACCTTCGAGGCGGCGCAGGTTGCCGAGGGCAAGGGAGAATTGCAGAAAGCGCCCGCGCCCGACCTGCGCCATCTGATGGGCCTGTATGGCTCGTATCACTACGTGCTGTTCAAGAAGGACGCCGCGCTTCAGTCGCTCGCCGATCTGAAGGCCAAGCCGTATCGCGTCTGGATGGGGACCAAAGCCTCGGTGTTCTGGTCGCTCAACAGCGCCGCACTCGGTGCCTATGGCGTTTCGCTGGAGGACATCACCAAAGTCGGTGGCGTGATCAACACCATGAGCTATCAGAATCTCACGCAGGCATTCCAGGACGGACAGATCGACGTCGGCTTCTTCGCCGGGCCTTCGCCGGTGAGTCTGCTGCTGCAACTGGACAAGACCTCGGGCTTTCGCATGTTCTCCTTCGACGAGGCCGGCGGCAAACGCTATAACGAGATCCTTCCCGGGACCAGCATGGGTGCAGTCAAGCCGGGCACGTACTCGCATCAGAAAGAAGAAGTACGCGTGCCCTACGTGTTCAATCAGCTCGTCGTGAGTGCCAAGCTGTCGGACGACGTCGCCTACCGGCTCACCAAGATGCTGAACGAGGAATACAAGGCGTTCCACGGCCTGTTCCCAGGCTCGGAGGAAGTGCTGCCCAAGACCGCGCTCGCGCACAACCGCATCAAGATCCATCCTGGCGCGGAGAAGTACTTCCGGGAGACCGGGCAGTTGAAGTAACGCCCGCGCCGCGGCTGGTCATGCGAGCCCGACGGCTGTTGCCCGCGCGATGACGGCCTTCGGCTCGTTGCTGAGTGGCGCTGCGCATGCGCTGCCGGCCGTGCTGCGCTGGCTCATCGTGCTGCTGGCGAGCTATCTGGTGCTGTTCCATCTCTACATCGGCGTCTATGGGCCGCCGACCAACGTCGTCTATCTGTCGGTGCACCTGTGCCTGGCGCTGGCGCTGCTGTTCCTGTTCTTCCCGCTGGGCCGGCGCTGGGACGAACCGCTGAACGCCCGGAGCACCATCGACTTGCTGCTGGTGGCCGCGAGCCTGGGGATCCTCGGCTACTTTCTCGCCTCGATCGAGACCTGGCAGCAGCGCATCGTCGACATGCGCCCGGTCGACTCGATCGCCGCGTTGGTGCTGATCGTGATCGTCGTCGAGGCGGTGCGGCGTACCGTGGGCTGGGCGCTGATCGTGCTGGCGGCCATCTTCGTCGTGCACGCGCTGTTCGCTGATCGCTTTCCGGGCGTGCTCTATGGTCCGCCGGTGAGCGTCGAGACGCTCTTGCAGACGATCTTCATCGGCGACGGTGGCATCTTCGGCATTCCGGTGCTGGTGATGGCGCAGTACGTGGTGCTGTTCCTGCTGTTCGGCCGGCTGCTGCAGGCCACCGGCGCCGGTGCGTTCTTCACGCGGCTCGCGTTTGCGGTGTTCGGCCATCGAATCGGCGGGCCGGCAAAGGCGGCCGTAGTGTCGTCGGGCCTGTTCGGCACGGTGTCGGGCAGCGGCGTCTCCAACGTGCTCACCACCGGCGCGTTCACGATTCCGATGATGAAGCAGCTCGGCTACCGCGCTCCGTTTGCCGGCGGTGTGGAATCGGCGGCGGCAGTGGGCGGGGCAATCATGCCGCCGGTGATGGGTGCGGTGGCGTTCATGATGGCCGAGTTCATGGGCGTGTCGTACGCGGCGATCGCGCTGGCCGCGATCATTCCGGCGCTGCTCTACTACTTCGCGATCTACTGCACCGTCCATCTGGAAGCGAAGAAGCTGCGCCTGCCTACGCTCGATCGTGCCGACTTGCCCCGGCTCGGGCCGCTGCTCGCGCGCCAGGGCTACCTCGCGCTGCCGCTCGCGATGATCATCGTGCTGCTCATGATGGGCTACTCGATCGTGCTGGTGGCGCTGGTGACGAGCCTGGGCACGATCCTGGTGTCTTTCATCCGGCCGCAGACGCGCATCTCGCCGGCGCGGCTGGCCGAGTCGATCGAAGCCACCGCTCGCGCCACCACCAGCCTGTCGGCCACCTGCGCGTGCGCCGGGATCATCATCGGCGCCATCTTCGCCACTGGCCTGTCGTTCCAGGTGTCGCAGATGGTTATCGGCATCGCCGCGGGCAAGCTGTGGCTACTGATCGTAGTGTCCGCGTTGATCGCGCTGGTGCTGGGCACCGGACTCACCGCGTCGGCCGTGTACATCACGATGGTAGCCACCGTGATCCCGATTCTGAAGGCTGCCGGCGTCGACGACATGGGCGCGCACATGTTCGCGTTCTACTACGGGGTCGTGTCGGACATCACACCGCCGACCGCGCTCGCCGCCGTGGCCGCTGCGGGTATTGCACGCTCCAATCCGTTCACCACCATGCTCGCAGCTTCGCGCATCGGCATCGCCGCGTTCATCGTGCCGTTCACGTTCGTGTATTCGCCCGCGCTGCTGATGAAGGGCGACGCGTTCACGATCGTGCTGGCCACGCTGACCGCGGCGCTCGGACTGTTCGCCATGGCCGTGGCGCTCGCCGGCTATCTGAACCGGCCGCTCGGCGTCGTGCGGCGCACACTGTTCCTCGCCGCGGCGCTGTGTCTGATCATGGGCGGTGGATGGATCGATCTCGTCGGCTTCGCGCTGTTCGTCGCGGCATGGTTCGCGGACAGAGTCGCCGATGAAAGCAAGCGCCAGACTGCGCGGCCGGAATCGCTCGAGCCGGCGCCACGCTCAGCAATTGCTCGCTGGCTGGAGCGTCGCGCAAGCAAAGAGGCCGAGCAGGCCGGCAGCGAACTGGGGCGCGCCGACACCGACCATCGAGCCAGCGATCTCGAAGGACTGAAGCGCGCGCTGCAGCAGGACGACGCGGAGTCCGGCGCAATCGACTTCGCCCGCTGGCAAGCGTGGGTGGTGATCGGTGTGGTGGCCGTTGCACTGGGCGCGATGGGTGCTCGCAACCTGCATGCGACCGCGCCGCTCGTCTGGTTGGGTGGACTGGCGGTGACGACCTGCGTGCTGGCA
>CADECO010000019.1:11491-16935 GCA_902825905.1 uncultured beta proteobacterium | reverse complement strand
CAGAAACACGGCTACCACTTTCCGGTGCCGATTCTTTCGCCCGCCGAGACCGCCGAATACCGGCGCAAGCTCGAAGACTACGAAGGGCGCACGGGTGGGCCGATCAAAGGTGCCTACCGGCACAAGGCGCATCTGATCTTTCCCTGGCTGAACGATCTGATCCGGCATCCCAGGATTCTCGATGTCGCCGAGGACATTCTCGGGCCCGATCTGCTGTGCTGGAGCACGAACTTCTTCATCAAGGAGCCCGCCACCAAGGCGTTCGTGTCGTGGCACCAGGACGCCACCTACTGGGGCCTGAGCTCACCCGACGTGCTCACGGTCTGGCTGGGGCTATCCGAGAGCAGCCTGCAAAGCGGCTGCATGAAATTCATTCCGGGCACGCATGCGCAGGAGGTCGTGCCGCATCGCGACACCTTCGCCGCGGACAATCTGCTCACGCGCGGGCAGGAGCTTGCGGTCGAGGTGGACGAGTCGCAAGCGGTCGACGTGATCATGGCGCCGGGCGAGGCGTCGCTGCACCACGTGCGCCTGTTTCACGGCTCGGAGCCCAACAAGTCGAACGATCGGCGCATCGGTTTCGCGATCCGCTACATCCCGACCACCGTCCGCCAGATCGCGGGCGAGCGCGACAGCGCAACGCTGGTTCGCGGCACCGACGCGTTCGGGCATTTCGAGCACGAGCCGCGTCCGCGAAGCGAGTTCGATCCGCAGATGGTGGCGTATCACGCCGGCATCACCGGTCGGCAGGCCAAGATCCTGTATCGCGGCACGGCGGTGCAAAGCTTCGGGGCGCCAAGCGCGTAGATTCCGACTTGCGGTCAACGAACCATAGGAAGATGGAGTTGCAGGCATGAGCACGTACGACGTACTGGCGATCGACGCGGTGGTGAACATCTGGACCAAGGAATCGCTCGCCATCCGGCCCAATCGCGATGCGTTCTTCGGCGGCAAGATGAAGGTGAAGAACGAAACGCTCGCGGGCATCACGCTGGAGGAGATGCTCGCGCGCATGGATCGGGCCGGCATCGAGAAAGCGTTCCTGATCGCCACCAAGGTCGGGCCGCTCGGGCCGCGCGCGTGCTATCACCTGCCGTATTCGATGATCGCCGAGGCGGTCAATCGCTATCCGAACCGTTTCTACGGACTGGCCGGACTCGACCCCACCGAAGGCATGAAGGGTGTGCGCGAGCTGGAGCGTTCGGTGCGCGAGTACGGTTTCATCGGAGCGCACTTCTATCCGCACTGGTTCGAGCTCGCACCCGATCACGCAAAGTGGTATCCGTTCTATGCCAAGTGCGTCGAGCTCGATATCCCGGTGCAGTTTCAGGTCGGACAGTCGCTGGTGTACGCCGCAGATAGGCCGCTGCGCAGCGTCGGCCGGCCGATCACGCTCGATGCGGTGGCGTGCGATTTCCCGGAGCTGAAGCTGATCGGCATTCACGTCGGCATTCCCTGGACCGACGAGATGATCGCGATGGCCTGGAAGCATCCGAACGTGTACATCGGCTGCGACGCGCACAGCCCGAAGTACTGGCCGCAATCGTTCGTGCATTACATCAACACGTTCGGGCAAGACAAAGTCATATTCGGCACTGACTTCCCGGTGCTCGATTTCGAGCGCACGCGCGCGGAGATCGAGGCACTCAACCTGCGGCCCGAGGCGCGGCGCAAGCTGTTCCGGACCAATGCCGAGCGCATCTACAAGCTGGCGCGTTGAAGCGGGGATGTCCTGGATGTTCCGGTCGATTGCCGTGAGTGGTTCATGAGTGCGCCATGAGCGGGTCGGATCAGCCGGTGTCGATCTTTCGGGACCTGCGCGAGTTTCTCGCCACGCTCGATGCCGAGCGGCAGCTGCTCACTATCGCTGATGAAGTGTTGCCCGAGCCCGATCTGGCGGCAGCCGCGCGCGCGCTGAGCAATCTTGGCGAAGACACGCCGGCGCTGCAGTTCACCAACGTCAAGGGCATGCCGGGGGCTCGCATCGTGATTAACGTGCACGGCTCCTGGCCGAATCACGCGCTGATGCTCGGCATGGCCAAGCGCACGCCGGTCAAGGAACAGTTCTTCGAGCTGGCGCGGCGCTGGGCGAAATTTCCGGTTGCCGTGGAGCGGGGCACGCATCCGCCGTTCGAGCAGGTCGTGGTCGAGCGTGACATCAACCTGTTCGAGCTGCTGCCGCTGTTCCGGCTCAACCAGTTCGACGGCGGGTTTTACATCGACAAGGCTTGCGTGGTGACGCGCGATCCCGACGATCCGCAGCACTTCGGCAAGCAGAACGTGGGTATCTACCGGCTGCAGGTGAAGGGGCGCAATCGCCTGGGCGTGCAGCCGGTGCCGCATCACGACATGGGCCGGCATCTGCGCGCGGCCGAGGAACGCGGCGAGAACCTGCCGGTGGCGATCGCGGTGGGCTGCGATCCGCTGATCACGATGATGGCCGCCACGGCGCTCGAGTACGACCAGTCGGAATACGAGATGGCGGGTGCGCTGCAGCAGGCTCCGTATCGCGTGGCCGCGTCGCGTCTGCATGGGCTGGATGTGCCCTGGGGCGCCGAGTACGTGCTCGAAGGCGAGGTGCTGTGTGGTGTGCGCGAACCCGAGGGCCCGTTCGGAGAATTCACCGGCCACTATTCAGGCGGACGCTCGCAGCCGGTGATCGAAATCAAGCGTGTTGCGCATCGGCGCGCGCCGATCTTCGAGACGCTCTATCTGGGCATGCCGTGGACCGAGCTGGACTACATGATCGGCCTGGCGACCTGCGTACCGATCCATGCCGATCTCAAACAGGCCTTCCCCAACGAGATCGCCGCTGTGAACGCGATGTACACGCACGGCCTGGTGACGATCATCGCCACCAGGCAGCGCTATGGCGGCTTCGCCAAAGCGGTCGGGATGCGCGCGATGAGCACGCCGCACGGCCTGGGTTACTGCAAGGTGGTGATCCTGGTCGATGCCGAGGTCGATCCGTTCAACCTGCCGCAGGTGATGTGGGCGGTGTCGACCAAGGTGCAGCCGCAGCGCGACGTGACGATCATCCCCGGCCTGAGCGTGGTGCCGCTCGACCCAGGCTCGCAGCCCGCGGGCATGACCGACAAGATGATCATCGACGCCACCACGCCGATCGCCCCGGACGTGCGCGGGCACTATCACCAGCCGCTCGAGGCACCGATCGGTACGAAGCAATGGGAGCAGCGGCTGGCGCAGCTGCTGCAAGCGATGAACGCGAAGGCGACCTAGGATACGAAGCGATGAGCATGCAGTGTCCGCGCTGCAATCACGGCGAAGCCGATCGGGTGGCGGCAGCACCGGGCGCGTGGGAGGTCTATCTGTGCGCGCGGTGCTTCTACACCTGGCGGACCAGCGAGCCGGAAGCCATGCTGAGCCACGAGCGCTACGACGCGCGCTTTCGTTTGAGTGCCGAGCAGCTCGCGCGCTTCGCGGTGTTTCCCGGTATCCCGCGGCGTCGCTGAGCCGGCGGAGTTGATCGGCCCGACGTGGCGGCGTGTACGCGCCAAGCCGCGCCGCGCGTCAGCCAAGTGCCTCGAGGATGATCCGGGCCCGATCGACCGGCCTATCCGGCACTTCGGCAAACGAAGCATCCGGCCGCAACCCGCGGGCGTGTGCCAGGCATGGAGCGAACACGTCCTGGTCCGCGCCGATGATCCGGCACGGCTGCTGCGTGAGCGCAAGGCGCTCGGCCATCGGATAGTCGAGCACCGCGCGCCAGGCCGGGATGAAGCTCGCTGGCTGCTTCAGCATCTCGCGCACTTCGAGCGTGAGTTGCGCCGGATCGATGCGTGGCTCGGTCTTCCTGGTGGTGGCGTTGCGCCGGTCGAACCACGGCCACCACAGTTCCATGTCGCGGCGCATGTGCCAGGCGCGCAGCAGATGGCTGCCGTCCCACACCGGCGTGATCGGCGCGACACCGTCGAGCCAACGCGCTGCAATCGACGCGCGTTCGTGGGCCGCGAAGCAGATCGGTGCATCGAGCACGAGTGATTGCACGCGCGTCTGTGCTCGCAGCGCAGTCTCAACCGCCACCGCCGCGCCGCCGTTGTGTCCGTACAGATGAAATGCGCCTACGCCGAGCGCATCGAGTGTGCGCAGCAATGCGTCGGTCCAGGTGTCCACGCCGACCGGGACGCCGGGGAGAGCGTCGGACTCGCCGCAGCCGGGTAGATCGATCGCCACCACCGGATGGCGCGCACCGATCTCGCGCAGCAGCGACTCGTACGGGAACGATGAGCCGGGTACATGGTGCACGACCACGATCGGCGGTCTGGCGCGCAGATCGCCGATGCTGCGCACCAGGATCTGCGCGTTGCCGAGATCGACATAGTCGGTCGTCGAGCGGCCTGCAAGCGGCGCAGAGCGCGGCGCGTTCGGCGCAGTGCCACGCGCCGGATGCTTGAGCAGCACTGCTAGTTCGGCACGCGCGGCTTGCAGCGAATCGCGCGGCATCTCTTCGACCCACGAGCCGGCAGGATAGAGCGACTTGGCGCGAAACAGGCTGTCGCCCGGACGCACGCCCAGGCAGACTGGCATCTTAGACTCCCGCAGGGCGCGCAGCCCGTCGTGCCGGAATGCCGTGGCGTAGCCGATCTTGTAGTCGTCGCCTGCTTCGAGCAGCTCGATCACGCCGCGATGCAGGAACTCGAGCTCGGGCAGATCGGTGTCGGCGCGTTTTTCCAGGCGCTGTTCGTTCCACGGCCAGAACACATGCTGATCGCGATAGCGGAACCACAGCCACAGCAGATGCTCACCGGCGAAGGTGGGCTTGATCGGCACGAGGTACTCGTTGAGCCGCGCCCACTGCTGCGTCGGCGAGAAGATCGGATAGCCATCGGTGAGCGCGAGCGTGCAACGCGCCGGGTGTCGCACGCCGAACTCGACGGCGATCTGCGCGCCGGTGTGGCGACCATAGGTGGCGACCTGTTCGATGCCCAGCGCATCGAGCGTGGCGGCCAGCCCGTCGGCGAGATCCTCGGTTTCGGGTTGCGACTGCGGCAGCAGATCGGACAGGCCGAAGCCCGGCGTGTCGAACGCGATCGCCGTGAAGCGCGTGGCGAACACCGACTGCGGCTCGCGCAGTACCTTGGCGGAGCACGCCGAGGCATGCAGCATGGCCAGCACCGGACCTTCGCCCGCGCGGGTGTAGTGCACGCGGCGATTGCCGACGGTGATGAAATGGCGAGTGATGCGGGGCGTCATCGAAGTTCCTTCGTCAGCGAGAATCCTGCGTCATCGAGTTTGCCTCAGAGTGCGGCACAGGGAGCAGCGCGCCGGGGTTCAGCAGTGCGTGCGGGTCGAGCGCGCGCTTGATCGTGTCGAGCAACGAGCGTGAGCCCGCGTCCATCGAATCGGAAAATCGATAGAAGCGTCCGATCTGGGCATGCGTGGCGTGGTGCGCATCCATGATGTCGCGCAGTTCGCGACGCAAG
>CADECO010000019.1:3154-11391 GCA_902825905.1 uncultured beta proteobacterium | reverse complement strand
TTGTCGATTTCGGTGGCCTGCTGCCGGCACACCGCACGGGCCAGTTCGAGCTGCGAGTCGGCTAAGGTCTGCGTCGGTGCTTCCACCACGCAGTGCAGTGACCAGTTCGCCGCGCCCACGCTGCGTCTGCCGGTGGCCAGTTGCGCCACATCGCGTACGGCCTGCGTGACCGAGCCCGCGCTGCGAACGACCGCCCCGACGATGCCCGCCGCTTCGCCGACGCTGACCTCGGTCGCAGCCCTGGTCTTGGCCTGATCGAGCGAGAACACACGCGTGACCACACCGTCGCGCAACAGCCGCGCCATGTCGGCGAGCATCGTGTCGGCATCGTCGTAGGCGAACGAGGCGAACGCGGCCGATCGCTCCGGTGCCAGCCGCAGCACGACTTCCGCCTTGATGGCGAACGCGCCGCAATCGCCGAGGAACAGTCCGGTGAGATCAGGGCCGACGGTGCGCTGGCCGCGCGCGGCTTGATGCAGGGCGCCGGAGCCGGTGCATGCAATCGTGCCATCGGCCAACACCACGGTCAGGCCGACAATGCCGTCCATGCCGCCGGGAATGTTCTGTGCCGCTGCGCCGCCGACCGTCGAGACGGCTCCCGAGATCGGATTTGGTTGCACCGCGCGCAGTCCGTGCGGCTTCAGCGCGGCGGCCAGGCGCTCCCAACTGCATCCCGCACCGACCACTGCGTAGAGATCGTCGGCATGAACGTCGATCGCATCCAGGCGCGTGAGATCGATCACCACGCCGTCGTGGGTCGGCACCACGCCGCCGGTGTACGACATACCCGCACCGCGCGGCACCACCGTAACGCGCGCGGCATGAAGCCGGGCCAGCACTGCAGACAGCTCGCCAATAGTGCCCGGTACCACTACAACTTCGGCTTGGCGCTGCGCCGGCCACAGGAACAGATCGCTCGAAGCCAGCGCGCGTGCGGGTTCGTCGGTCAGCACATGTGCCGGGCCGACGATGGCGACGAGGTCGCGCATCATTCCTATTTCCTCCGCGCGCGCTTGCCCGCTCGCTTTTTCTGATCGAGTTTGAAGATGCGCAGCGCGTTGTCACGCATGATCTTGCGCAGCGGATCGGGACGAAAGTTGAGGTTCAGCATGTCGTCCATGGCGCGCTCCGGATCGATCACCGCCCAGTCGGTGCCGAACAGGAACTTGTCCTGACCATAGGTGTTCGCGTAGTGCACCGCCTGCGCCGGCCAGTGCTTGGGCGCGTACGCATCGCCCGCCATATACACGTTCGGATGCTTCCAGCAGCACGAGATCATCTCGTCGGTCCACGGATAACCGAGGTGGATGCCGATGAGCGTCAGCTCCGGAAAATGCATCGCGACGCGATCGAGCGTCATCGGTCGGCCGACGCTGGGCAGGCGCCTGTCCTTCTGATACACGAGGCAGTGCCCCACCTGCATCATGATCGGAATGCCGAGCTCCGCGCAACGCGCGTAGTACGGATAGTAGATGGCGCTGTCAGGCGCCTCGCCGAACCAGTGCGGATACAGATGCGCACCGACGAAACCGTACTCGTGCACGGCCTGGTCCAGCTCCTTGAGGCCAGCGATGCCGCGCGTGGGGTCGATGCCCGCCAGCCCCGAGAACCGATCCGGATATTTCGCGCACATCTTCGCGACCCATTCGTACGGAATCTCGGTGGAACCCTTCACTCGCAGATCGCCACAACGCACTGCCACCAGGAGCGAGCGCTCGATGCCCGCGCGGTCCATCTTGTCGAGATACTGCTCCAGCGTGACGCCGCGTCGATACGGCTGCTTGACGCCCACTTTCTGGCGGAAGTGATCGTCGGTGGGAATGCGGCCTTCAGCGAATGCCTCGGGCGTGTAGACGTTGACGACGATGTCGATGGCACCGTAGCCCAGACGGGTCTGCTTGACGTCGAAGGAGCGCGAACGAGGCATGGAAGTCCTTGGTGTGTGGATCAGGTGGATGGGGCGGGGTTGGAGCGCGCGGCGGCCGGCTCGCGCGTAGGTTCGTGCGACGTTGCTTCAGCGCGCACCAACCGATGCGAGTCGGTCGCGATGCGCGCGCAGCAGGCGTGATGACTGGGTGATAGCGTGTACGGGGCTGGATTGTCGCGTGCACACGATTCGAGGGCGATCGGGCAGCGCGAAGCGAACACGCAGCCCGGCGGCAGCACGGTCGGGCGGGGAATCTCGCCGTGCAGCACGTGTCGAGACAGCCGCGTGCGCGGATCAGGCTTGAGCGTGGCCGACAGCAGCGCCTGCGTGTACGGGTGAGCCGGATTGCTGAACAGCTCGGTCGTGCGCGCTTGCTCGACCACGCGTCCGAGGTAGAGCACGAGCACGCGATCGGTCACCAGCTCGACCGTCTCCAGATCGTGACTGATGAACAGCAGCGCGACTCCGGTCTCGCGGCGGATCTCGTCGAGCAGCGCCAGGATGCCCGCGCGCACCGACAGATCGAGCGAGCTGGTCGGTTCGTCGAGCACGATGAGCCGTGGCTTGGTGGCGATGGCGCGGGCGATGCCGACGCGCTGCAGCTGTCCGCCGGACAACTCGTGCGGATAACGATCGAGCGCGGCGGCTGGAATGCGCACCCGATCGGCCAGTTCACGCACGCGTGATGCGCGTGCCGCCGGGTCGAGCGCCAGATGGAGGCGGATCGGCTCCTCGATCGCGGCGCGAATCGTCATGCGCGGATTGAGCGCACCCCACGGGTTCTGGAACACGAGCTGCAGCGCTGCGCGCAACGGGCGCATGGCGGAATCGCCGAGCGCGGTGATGTCTTGTCCGGCAAACACGATCTGCCCGCTGCTCGGCGCGATCAGCCGCGTGACCAGCAGGCCGATCGTCGATTTGCCCGAGCCGCTTTCGCCGACCAGCCCCACCGCTTCTCCAGGTGCGATCCCGAACGACACGTCGTTGACCGCGTGCACCTGCTGACCGGCGCCGATGGGGAACCGCTTGCTGAGCGCGTCGACGTGCAGCAGTGCGCCGGGCGTCGATGTGCTCATGGCGTCGCCCCGGCGAAGTGGCACTGCACCGCGTGGGTGGGCGACAGCGCAGTCGTCGTCGGCGCGGCCGCACAACGTTCGGTGGCTTGGTCGCAGCGCTCGCGATAGACGCAGCCAAGCGGCAGCGCGTAGAGATCGGGGGGCGTGCCGCTCGCCGCGGCGTAGCCCTGGCGCCGGATGGCGTGGGGCGTCGAGGCGATCAGGGTGCGGGTGTAGGGGTGTGCCGTGGCCTCGAACAGCGTCGCCGTCGGCGCGCACTCCACCGAAGTGCCCGCGAACAGCACCGCGACCCGATCGCAATACTGCGCCACCACACCCAGATCGTGGGTGACGAGCAGCGCGCTCATCCGATGGACGCGCACCAGGTTGCGCAGGGTGTCGAGCACGTCGGCCTGCACCGTGACATCGAGCCCGGTGGTGGGCTCATCGGCGATGATCAGCCGCGGCCGATGCACCAGCGCCATCGCGATCAGCACGCGCTGCGCCATGCCGCCCGACAGTTCGTGCGGCCATGCGCGCAGGCACCGGTCGGGGTCGGGGATGCGCACCTCGGCGAGCAGTGCGCGGGCGCGTTCGATCGCGGCCCGGCGTGAGACGTTCGCGTGCTCACGTTGCACGCGCACCAGTTGGTCGCCGACGCGACACAGCGGGTCGAGCGAGGTGAGCGGCGATTGCGGGATGAGCGTGATCCGCTTGCCTCGTGCGGCGCTGATTGCGGCGGCATCGAGCGGCGCGCCCTCGAAGGTGATCGTTCCGGCGACGATGTGCGCGGGCGGACGCAGCAGACCGAGCAGCGCCAGACCGGTGAGCGATTTGCCCGCACCGGTCTCGCCGACCAGACCGACGATCTCGCCCTCGTCGACCGTAAGCGAAACGCCGTTCAGCGCGCGTGCCGTGCGGACCCGATCGCCCAGATCGCGTGCGATGAAGTGCACGTGCAGATTGTCGATGGTGAGCAGCGGCATCGGCATTCAACGGCCACTGGCCAGGCGGCGCGGGTCGAGCAGATCGGACAGGCCATCGCCCAGCAGATTCAGGCCGAGCACCATGCCGATCAGTGCCAGCCCGGGAAAGGTCGCGACCCACCACTCGCCGCTGATCACGTACTCGGCGCCTTGGCGGATCATCGCGCCCCACTCCGGCGCCGGTGCCTGCACGCCAACGCCGATGAACGCGAGCGTTGCGCTGATGCGCACCGCCCAGGCCATGCGCACCGGCAACTGCGCCGTGGCACCCAACAGCGCATTGGGCAGGATGTGGCGGACCATGATGCGCCAGGGCGGATTGCCCACGGCAATGGCCGCGCGCACGAACGTGGCCTCGCGCAAGGCGAGCACTTCGGCCCGCACGATGCGCGCGAGGATCGGGCTGTCGAGCAGGCCCACCACCAGGATCACATTGAACAGGTTCGGACCCATCGCCGCCACCACCGCGAGCGCAAGAATGATGGTCGGGAAGGCGCGCAGCACGTCGAGCACACGCAGCAGGACTTCGTCGACGATGCCGCCCTTGTAGCCCGCCAGCACGCCGAGCGGCACGCCGACCAACAGCATGATCAAGCCGGCCGGCAGCGCAATGCCGAAGGCGTAGCGCGTTCCGTGGATCACGCGCGAAAGCACGTCCATGCCGTTGCCGTCAGTGCCGAGCAGAAAACGCGCACCGGGCGCGTTGAGCACGTTGCTAGAGAACGCCTCGGTCGGCGAGTAGGGCGCGATCACCTCCGCCAGCAGCGCGACCAGCAGCATCGTGCCGACGATCAGAGCGCCGACCGCAAACGTCGGACTGCGCCGTGCGATGCCACGCGAGCGCGCGACGATTCCCGGTGCTGCAGCGGTTGCGGTGAGGCTGGAGGTGCTCATGCTGCGCCGTCCATCATGCGCGGCGATGGCTGCGCGGTTCGAGCACGAGCACGGCCAGATCGACGATCAGGAACACGATCACCGACGCCAGCGCGAGCGTGAGCACGTATCCCTGCACCACAGCGAAGTCGCCCTGCAGGATCGCATTCAGCCCCCATTGCCCCAGTCCGCCCCACGCGAAGATGAACTCGATCAGCGACGCCGCGGCAAGCAGGGAAGTGAACTCGGTGCCCAGAAACGTGACCACCGGCACCAGCGCGTTGCGCAATGCGATCTTGCGCAATGTGCGATCAGACAGGCCGTTGGCGCGCGCCTGGCGGATGTAGTCGCTGCCCATGACTTCGATCGCGATGGCGCGCGTCTGCTTGATGATCGGCGCGGCGGCCACCAGCGTGAAGCACGCTACCGGCAGCATGAGTTGATGGATTGCCGAGCGCAGCGCGGTCCAGTTGCCGGCGATCAGGCTGTCGAGCATCGTGCTTCCGGTCACCGTGACGGGTGCGATCACTTCGAGGCTCAGTCGCCCCATCGGTGCCGGCGCCCAGCGCAGCAGATAGAAGAACACGAAGATCGCCATCAGCCCGAGCCAATAGGTCGGGACCGAGAAGCCGGTCAACGCACCGAACCGCGTGAGCTGATCGAACGAGCCGTTGGGGTTGAAGGCCGCACGCAGACCGATCGGAATGCCGATCAGCGCGCCGAGGCCTACGGCGAGCACGACGAGTTCGAGCGTGATCGGCAGGTGCGCGCGGATCTCGTCCAGCACCGGCTTGTTGGCCTGCCATGAGTGGCCCAAATCGCCCCGCGCGAGCTTGCCCAGATAGGTGACGAACTGATCGAGCACCGGCCGGTCGAGGTCGAGTTCGCGTCGGATCGATTCGAGCATCTTCGCATCGGCCATCGGGCCGGCCAGCATATTCACCGGGTCCTGATGGCCGATACGAATCAGCATGAAGGTGAAGAACACGATGCCCAGCACGACCGGAATCGCGACCAGCAGACGGACCAGCAGAAAGCGGGCGATGGTCAAGCTGGCTACTGCCTGCGCAAGGGCAGGCCGCGAATCTCGTCGCGCATCTCGGCGATCACGCTGGTCACGCAGAGTGGAAAGCGCGACGCGACGTGCTCACTTCTTGCACGCCAGATCCTTCCACACCATGCGGTTGTGCGGCCGCCACATGAACCCGCGCATGCAACCGACGAACACTTCATGCGTGCCGGGCAAGTAGGTCTCGACGAAGGTCGCGTAATCGGACTGAACCTGCTGCGCCTGCGCGACGATGTCGAGCCACTTCTTGTCGTCGCGTTCGACCACCGATGCGTCGATCAGCGCATCGAGCTTCGGATTGCAGTTGCCGTTGACGTTCGAGCCGCCCTTGCAGTGCGCGGTGAGAAACAGGTTGTACGACGGATCGGGCACGAAACTCGAGGTGAGGTGAGTGAAGAACGGCAGCGACCAGGTGGTGATCGCGCGTCGAGCGTTCATCTCGGTCGAGGGAATGCGCTTGGGCGTGACGCGAATGCCGGCCTTGGCCAGTGAGGCCTGCATCTGCAGCGCCAGCGGCTCTTCCCACCACCAGTTGGTGCTGTATTCGAGCGTCACGTCCAGACCGTTGGGGTGGCCGGCCTCGGCCAGCAGCTTCTTGGCTTGATCGTAGTTGGTTTCGTACTTGTAGGCGTCGATGGCCCCGGGGATCGGCGCATTGAGCATCGAGCGCGAGCGTGTGCCCAGCCCGAAGAACACCGCTTCGCCGATCGCCTTGTAGTCGGTGGCGAACGCGACGGCCTGACGCACCTTCTCGTTGTCGAAGGGCGCGAGCTTGGGGTTCATGCGCACGGTGGCGCTGCCGGGGCTAGCGAACGAATCGACGCGCACGCTCTTGTCGTTGCGCAGATCGCGCACCTGCTGCAGCGGAATCTGTTCGGCGTATTGCACTTGGCCGGTGCGCACCAGCGCCACCCGCGTGGCGGCCGAGGGCACCTCGCGCCAGATGACGCGGGTGTAGAACGGCTTATCGAACACGTAGTTCGGATTGGCCACGAGCACCGCCTGCTGGCCCGCCTGCACCGACTGCACGTGGTACGGCCCGAAGCCGGCGGTGTTCTGCGCCAGCCATTTGGTGGCGAACGGATCGTCGGTGCTGGCGTGCTTCTTCGCTTCGGTGGAGTCGAACAGCGCCGGGATGTGCAGCGTCATCACCGCGAGAAAGATGCGGTTGGGATGGGTGAGGGTGAAGCGCACTTCGTTGCGCGACACCGCCTCGACCTTGTCGATACGCGCCACGTTCTTGATGAACAGTCCGGTGCGCTTCTGGTTCATCGATTTCTGGAACGTCCACACCACGTCGTCGGCGTTCAACTCGTTGCCGTGCGGGCTCTTCACGCCGGGGCGGATCTTGAACACGTAGGTCTTGCCGTCGGCCGATACCGTCCAGCTCTCGGCGAAATGCGGTTCGAACTTGCCGGGATCGACTTCGCGTTGACCGTTGGCACCGGTACGAGTGGCGAAGCGAGTGAGGCCTTCGTAGACGTTGACGGACGTTTCGATCTGCCCGGGCACCCAGATGTCGGAGTCGAACCCCTTCGGCGTGCTGGTCATCGCCATGATCAGCGTGTTGTCCTGGGCGAGCACGGGACCGGTCAAGGCAGCGAGGACGAACGCTGCAACGGCAGCCGCACTCCGGGCGCCGCTCATTGCGGTGCGAAGGGCGGACGCGGCAGACTCGGACGCGGCGTACGCGGTCGCGACAGAAAACATGGGCATGGCTCGATCCTGGAGGTTAGTCGTAAAGGTGCGCGGCGAAGAATGGTGACAGCACTGCCGTCGTGTCAAGGCTCGTTGCGAATGACAGGTTCCGGCGAGCTATGATGCGTCGGAAATCGGACCGTGCTCGGCGGCGCGACTTCAGTGCTCATCGGTTCAGCGCGCACCGGTTCACGCACGTTTCGGCAATCCGATTCGCTTCTGGCATCGCACCCGCACTCTCTCCCCATGCCGCAACCGGCCCCGCCCGCATCGATCGCGTCACCTGCGGTGGCTTACGAACCCATCGCGGCCCGCTCGCCGTGGCAATGGCCCGGTGGGGCGCACCTCGCCGTCTGCGTGCTCGTGTATGTCGAACATTGGGAACTGGAGCCGCCTGCTGATGCGCACCGCGACCCGCGGCTGGTCGGTGAGTTCGGCAGCTTCTTCCCCGACTATCGCACCTGGACGCAGCGCGAGTACGGCAACAGGGTGGGCATCTTTCGGCTTCTCGAAGTGCTCGACGCCCTGGGCATTCGTCCGGCAATGCCCGTCAACGCGATGGCGCTCGAAGCCTGTCCGGCGCTGGCGGAAATGCTGCGCACCCGGCGGGTGGAGGCGCTGGGGCATGG
>CADECO010000019.1:0-3054 GCA_902825905.1 uncultured beta proteobacterium | reverse complement strand
GGTCGCAGCGCCGGCAAGTGCGACCTCGACGAGCACACCTACGAGGCGTGGGAAAAGCGCGTCGATGCACTGATGATGCTGCTGTGGAATCGCAACAAGTCGATCACCGTCGACGAGTTGCGCCGCTATATCGAGGAACTCGGCCCGGTGGCCTACGACGGCCTGGGCTACTACGAGCGCTGGAGGCACAGCACCACCCAGACGCTGCTGCAACGAGGGATCATCCACGCGTCCGACCTGGGGCAGAAGATGGCCGAGATCGAGGCGCGCGAGCGAGGGGATAAACCATGAACGACCGCGTCGATCTGGATTCGATGGGGTACTACCGGCGCATGCAGGCGGCGGTCGAAGAACTGCTGATCCTGCGTGGCGATATCACCCGCGAGGATGTCGATCGCACCATCGCTGCGATGGACGCGCGCGACTATCGCCGTGGCTCGAAGGTCGTGGCGCGGGCGTGGGTCGATTCCGCCTATCGCGAGCGCCTGATAGCCGATCCGCGCACGGCGTGCGCCGAACTCGGGCTGGAACTGGGGCCGCTGCACTTGATCGTGCTGCCCAACACACCGGCGATGCATAACGTCGTCGTCTGCACGCTGTGCTCGTGCTATCCGCGCATGCTGCTGGGCATTCCGCCGAACTGGTACAAGAGCCGCGAGTATCGCAGCCGCGTCGTGCGCGAGCCGCGTGCGGTGCTGGCTGAATTCGGCACGACGCTGCCCGCCGGCGTGGAGATCCGCGTGCACGACTCCACCGCCGACATGCGCTACATGGTGCTGCCGATGCGCCCCGCCGGTACCGACGGCTGGACCGAGGAGCAACTCGCGGCGATCGTCTCGCGCGACAGCCTGATCGGTGTCGCGCTGCCTCGCGCATAGCAACGACCCGATCGAAACATCCACCAATCAACCAAAGAGGATGACAGTGAACGAGCAGCGAAGGGGTAGCGCAAGAGGTAGCGCAAGGGGTAGCGCAAGGCCAGCGAGCGATTTGGTCGGCTGGGTGAGCCGGCGCGATTTCCTGAAAGCGGGCGGGGCAGCGGTGATCGCGGGCGGCGCACCTTGGGTGACCACCAGCGCGCGGGCAGCCGGCACGCTGAACGTCGTGCTGAACCAGGGGTTGTTCGCCAAGCTGTGGATCGAGGAGATCCATCCCCGGTTCGAGAAGGAAACCGGCGCCAAGGTCAACGTGCAGCAGTCGGTCACTGCGAACATGCTCGCGATGCTGCGTACCCAGGCCGACAATCCGCCCGACCTGCTGCAGTTCTCCGAAGCCGGCGTGTTCCTCGCGGCCGAGCAGGGTCTGCTGCGCCAACACAACATCAAGAACATTCCGAACTTCGCCACGATCCGGCCCGAGTTCAAGCTTGCCGACAATTATTCGGCGGGCGTGGTCGATGCGATGCACACGCTTTACTACAACACGAACCAGCTGAAAGCGGCGCCGAAGTCGTGGGCCGAGATGTGGGCCGCACCCGCCAAGGGCAAGATCGCGCTGCCGCCGATCGGTTGGAACAGCGGTGTTCGCATGATCACCACCGCGGCGCAGATCGCCACCGGCAAGCCGCTCAAGGATGCACAGTACGACCTCGAAGCGGGCGTGCGCCATTTGGCCAAGCTCAAAGACCAGGGCGTGATCGTCTATAACGCGGCGCCCCAGGCGATCCAGATGGCTCAGTCGGGCCAGACGCCGTTGGTCCCGTTCTACGGGATCTTCATCAACCCGGTCATCGAGCAAGGCGCACCGATCGCGCCGGCACTGTCGCTCACCGAGGGCAAGCACGGCGAGATCGTCGGGTTGAACATGCCCGCGAAGGCCAAGAACGTCGAACTCGCCGAGCGTTACGTGAATCTCTCGCTCTCCAAGGAATTCTCCGAGAAGATCGATCGGGTGCTGCGGGCCGTGTCGCCCCATCGCGACGTGGCGCCGTCGCAACGCACGCGTGAACTGCTCGGGCCGGCCGACAACATCACCTACGCCGACTGGAAATTCCTCTCCAAGAATCGACCGAAGCTCACCGAGATGTGGAACAGCGTGTTTGCCTGACTGGGCGGGCCGCGTGGGAGGAGCCGAGGCCACCGGCGCGGCCAGGTCGCGCTGGCTGATCGGGCTGGCGCTCGTTGGCCCGGCGCTGGTGTTCCTCGTCGTGTTCTTTGTCGTGCCGCTCGGCTACATGGTCGAGGAGAGCCTGCACCCGTGGAAAGGTGAGGGCGGCAACGAGGCGGCATTCTCCTTGGAGCAGTATGGCAAGGTGACGCAAAGCGCCAGGACGCTGCGCAGTTTCGAGCGCACGCTGCGCATCGCATCGGTCTCCACCGCGATCACCTTTCTGATCTCGTATCCCATTGCACTGATGTTGCTCTGGGCCGGTCGAAAATTGCGTACGACGGTGCTGGTGATCGTGTTCCTGTCACTGGCCTCGAGCCTGATCGTGCGCAACTACGGCTGGTTGGTGACGCTCGCCGAAGCGGGGCCGCTGAACAAGGCGCTCGTTGCACTGGGCCTGATCGACGCGCCGGTACGCCTCACGTTCAGCGAAGTCGCGATCATCGTGGCGCTGGTGCACTACGCAATGCCGTTCATGATCCTGCCGATCTACGCATCGTTGTTGCGCATTCCCTCATCGCTAGGCGAGGCGGCGCAATCGCTCGGTGCCACGCCGTTGCGCGCGTTGCTCAACGTCGTGCTGCCACTGTCGGTGCCGGGAATATTCGGTGGCACCATGCTGACCTTCGCGCTGTGCATGAGCGCGTTCGTGACGCCGCTTCTGCTCGGCTCGCCGGCCAATTCGATGATCTCCCAGGTGGCCGCCGAGCAGTTCCTGGTGCAGCTCAACTTTCCGCTCGGCTCGGCGATCATCATCGCGCTGACTCTGATCACCTTTGCGATCGTCGCGGCCTACACACTGACGGTGCGCAAGATGTTTCGCGTCCATGTCTGAGGCCGCTTACCGGCGCCTGGTCGAAGGGCTGGCGTGGACGGCCCTCGCATTCCTGGTGTTTCCGGTGCTGGTCACGGCCATCGTGTCGTCCGGCAGGGTGATCTTCATCGCGT
>CADECO010000018.1:22635-36470 GCA_902825905.1 uncultured beta proteobacterium | reverse complement strand
GACGCCTCGCTGTCGCGCATGACGGTCGTCACCACCGGCTCGTCCGACGTGATCGAGCAGATCACCAAGCAGCTCAACAAGCTGATCGAGGTGGTCAAGCTGGTCGACCTGTCCGAAGACAAGCACATCGAGCGTGAGCTGATGCTGGTCAAGGTACGAGCCACCGGAGGTTATCGGGACGAAATGAAGCGCATGGCCGACATCTTCCGTGGCCGCATCATCGACGTCACCGAGACCACCTTCGTCATCGAGCTGACGGGCACTGGAACCAAACTCGACGCGTTCCTCGACGCGATCGATCGCGGCGCCATCCTCGAGACCGTGCGCACCGGCGCATCGGGGATCGCCCGCGGCGTGCGCGTGCTGCGGGCCTGATCGATCCATCCGAGCGCGCCCGACTAATCTCCATTTTCGCGTCGCGCCGCCATTCCAACCGGCGCGAGTCGCCCACCAGCCGTTTTCCGATCCGCATACTCCAAAGGGGGAAGCATGAAGGTCTATTACGAGAAAGACGCCGATCTGTCGCTCATCAAGGGCAAGAAGGTCACCATCGTCGGTTATGGCTCCCAGGGTCACGCCCACTCGCTCAATCTGCATGAGTCGGGCGTGAAGGTGACCGTTGGGCTGCGCAAGGGCGGCGCCTCGTGGGACAAGGCGCGCAAGGCCGGATTGAAAGTCGCCGAGGTCGGTGATGCGGTCAAAGGCGCCGACGTCGTGATGATGTTGATGCCCGACGAAAGCATCGCCGCCGTGTACAAGAGCGATGTCGAGCCGAACATCAAGAAAGGCGCCTCGCTCGCCTTCGCGCACGGCTTCAACATCCACTACGGGCAGGTGCAGCCACGCGCGGATCTCGACGTGTGGATGGTCGCGCCCAAGGCCCCGGGTCATACGGTTCGCTCGACGTACTCCGCCGGCGGCGGCGTGCCGATGCTGATCGCGGTCCATCACGATCCGTCAGGCAAGGCCCACGACATGGCGCTTTCGTACGCGGCCGCGATCGGCGGCGGCAAGGCCGGCGTGATCGCCACCAACTTCAAGGAAGAGACCGAGACCGACCTGTTCGGCGAGCAGACCGTCCTGTGCGGCGGCTGCGTCGAGTTGGTCAAGAAGGGCTACGAGGTGCTGGTCGAAGCCGGCTACGCGCCGGAAATGGCCTACTTCGAGTGCCTGCACGAGCTGAAACTGATCGTCGACCTGATGTACGAGGGCGGCATCGGCACGATGAACTACTCGATATCGAACAACGCCGAATACGGCGAGTACGCCACCGGACCGAAGATCATCGACGAGGGCACCAAGGATCGCATGCGCGAAGCGCTAGCCCGGATCCAGTCCGGCGAGTACGCCCGCGATTTCATTCTGGAGAACCGCGCCGGTGCGCCGACGCTGCTGTCGCGCCGACGCATGACCGCAGAGCACTCGATCGAGGTCGTGGGCGGCAAGCTGCGCGACATGATGCCGTGGATCCGGCGCAATCGTCTGGTCGATCAGTCGAAGAATTGATGCGGTTCGGGTGTAGCGCACGATGTCGGTAGCTTCGTATCCCCACCCCATCCTGGCGCGCGAGGGCTGGCCGTACTGCGCCGCGCTCCTGGTCGTCGGGCTCGGGGTGCACTGGTGGGCCGGTTGGGTTTGGGCGCTGCCGATCTGGATCGCACTACTGTTCGTGGTGCAGTTCTTTCGCGATCCGCCGCGCACGGTGGCGGGCGACGAGCGTTCGGTCGTCGCGCCCGCCGACGGTCGGATCGTGGCGGTCACGAGTGCGCAGGATCCTTATCTCAATCGACCGAGCCTCAAGGTCAGCGTGTTCATGAACGTCTTCAACGTTCATTCCAATCGCAGCCCGGTCGATGGCGAAGTGAGGCAGGTGTGGTATCACGCCGGTTCGTTCCTCAACGCCGCGCTCGACAAAGCCTCGGCGGAGAACGAACGTAACGCGCTGTGGATGCGTACCCGCCAGGGTGAGGACGTGACCTGCGTGCAAATCGCCGGACTGATCGCGCGACGTATCCTGTGTTACGTGAAGGATGGCGCGACGCTTACGCGCGGCGAGCGATTCGGCTTCATCCGCTTCGGATCGCGCGTCGACGTGTATCTGCCCGTGACCGCCCGTGTGAAGGTAGAGCTGGGTCAGAAAGTGTATGCTTCATCGACATTACTGGCCGAGCTGCCGTAGAGCAGCGTCGCCGCGCTGGCATCGAATCGGCCCGGCGTAAATCGATCGAGGAGCCCGAACGCAGATGGCGAGTCACGTTCCGATGAAACCGGGCATGCGCGGTCGGTTTCGTCGTCAGGGGATCTATCTCCTGCCCAATCTGTTCACCACCGCTTCGCTGTTCGCTGGTTTTTACGCCATCGTCCAGGCAATGAACGGAGCATTCGAGCGGGCCGCGATCGCGATTTTCGTGGCCATGGTTCTCGATAGCCTCGACGGCCGGGTAGCCCGCCTGACCCGCACTCAGAGCGAGTTTGGCGCCGAGTTCGATAGCCTGTCCGACATGGTTTCGTTCGGCGCGGCGCCGGCGCTGATCATGTACGAATGGGCGCTCAAGGATCTTGGCCGCGTCGGCTGGATCGCTGCGTTCACCTACTGCGCGGCCGCCGCGCTGCGTCTGGCGCGATTCAATACGAACATCGATATCGTCGATAAGCGCTTCTTCCAGGGGCTGCCGAGTCCTGCCGCCGCAGCGCTGGTAGTCGGGTTCATCTGGGTCAGCGACGATTTCGGCATTCGCCGTGAAGACGTGCTGCGCGCGATCGCCTGTGCATTGACGGTTTTCGCGGGCATCACGATGGTCACCAACATCAAGTTCTACAGTTTCAAGGATCTCAACTTTCGGCGCAGCGTCCCGTTCTGGGCGGCACTGCTGATGGTGCTCTCGATGCTGTTGATCTCGGCCAATCCGCCGCTCGTACTATTCGGCATGTTCGTGGCTTACTCGGTGTCGGGCTACGTGTACTGGCTGTGGAACTTCCGCCGAGCGCGATTGCCGTTCTAGATTCGCACGAGCAGCCTGCTTGTTGCCGACGGATTCGAAACTCGCTATAGTCCGGCGCATGTCGGCCTCCTACGCCAACGCCCTGATTCCAGCGGCATCGCTCGCACTGCGAGCGGGTGCCCTGCGCAGCCTGCTCGGGCTGCTGCTGCGCCTCGCGCGCTAAAACCCCAGACCCACAATTCGAGTAGTCGACCTGCGCGATCCCCGCAACGGGAGCCGTGCGCCGTTTCATCCCCAACCTTTCTGCCTGCTGTCTGCCCGAGGAACGAGGAAATCACCATGGAAGACCGTCTCATCATTTTCGATACGACCATGCGCGACGGTGAGCAGAGCCCCGGCGCATCCATGACCCGCGAGGAGAAGGTGCGGATCGCGCGCCAACTCGAGCGACTGAAGGTCGATGTGATCGAGGCGGGTTTTCCCGCCTCCTCGCCGGGTGATTTCGAGGCGGTCCGCGCGGTTGCGCGAGTCGTCAAGGACTCCACCGTTTGTGGTCTGGCGCGAGCCAACGATCGCGACGTCGGTCGCGCGATCGAGGCGCTCAAGGGCGCCAAGTCCTGGCGGGTGCACACGTTCATCGCGACCAGCCCGCTCCACATGGAAAAGAAGCTGCGGATGAGCCCGGAGCAAGTGCTGGAGCAGGCCAGGCTCGCGGTCCGCTACGCGCGCAAACATTGCGATGACGTGGAGTTCTCGCCCGAGGACGGCAGCCGCTCCGAAGTGGATTTTCTGTGCCGCGTGCTCGAAGCCGTCATCAAGGAGGGCGCGCGCACGATCAATATCGCGGACACCGTCGGATATGGCGTGCCGCAGCAGTTCGGCGAGTTCGTCCGCACCCTTCGTACGCGCGTGCCCAATGCTGACCGGGCCGTGTGGTCAGTGCACTGCCACAACGACCTGGGCATGGCGGTGGCCAATTCGCTAGCCGGTGTCTACATCGGTGGCGCGCGCCAGATCGAGTGCACCATCAACGGCCTGGGCGAGCGCGCAGGCAACACTTCGCTCGAGGAAGTCGTGATGGCGGTCCGTACGCGGCGCGATTTCTTCAAGCTCGACACTCGAATCGACGCCAGCCAGATCGTGCCGGCATCGCGCCTGATTTCGCAGATCACCGGCTTCGTGGTGCAACCCAACAAGGCGGTGGTGGGTGCAAACGCGTTCGCGCACGCCTCGGGCATCCATCAAGATGGCGTACTGAAGCAGCGCGAGACCTACGAGATCATGCGCGCGGAGGATGTGGGCTGGACCACCAACCGGATCGTGCTGGGCAAGCTCTCCGGCCGCAACGCCTTCAAGCAGCGCCTGAAGGAACTCGGCGTCGAACTCGAATCGGAGGAGGCGGTCAATTCCGCATTCCAACGTTTCAAGGAGCTGGCTGACAAGAAGGCCGACATCTTCGACGAGGACATCCACGCGCTGGTCTCGGCGGAGGTTGCGCCCGAACGGCACGATCGATTCAAGTTCGTGTCCCTTGCACAACGCAGTGAGACCGGGGAGCGCCCGTTTGCGCAGATCGTGCTGACGCAGGGCTCGAAGGAAGAGCGCGCCGAAGCGCATGGCAGCGGGCCTGTCGATGCGACGTTCAAGGCGATTGAGTCGGTCGCCAAGAGCGGAGCGGAACTCGAGCTCTATTCGGTCAACGCGGTGACGCAGGGAACCGAATCGCAAGGTGAGGTGACGGTGCGCCTGTCTCGCGGCGGTCGGATCGTCAACGGCGTGGGTGCCGACACCGACATCATCGTGGCTTCGGCCAAGGCCTACATCGGCGCGTTGAACAAACTGTTCGGCGAGGGTGATCGGCTCAATCCGCAGATGTCCGTCGAGACGCCCTGATCGGGGCATGAGCGCGCGGTGTGTGCCGCGCGCCTTACGCGGGACTCAGCGCGGTTCAGGCGCGCGCGCTGCACCGATCGCGCAGGCAAAAAATGTGATCGACAGCGCGCACTCGAACCAGGCGAGCACCTGACTGGTACCCGTATCGGACCAGCCGCGTACGATGCCCTCGGTCATGTAGGCGAGAATCAGCATGGCGCTCCACTGGTAGGTGTAGCGGCGTCCGTGCAGGATGCCGCGCAGGGGCGCGAGTAAAGGCAGGGCTTTGAGCACGAGCCACGAGCCTCCCGGTCTAGCCGGTGCAAGCCACAGTTCCCAGGCTAGCGTCAGTGCGATGAGCAGGCAAAGGCTGATCCAGGCACCGTGGTAGAGGACGGGTTTCATCGACGTCGATTGCCGTTCTGCTCTTGTTGCTCGAGCGGTTGGGTGCGTGGCAAGGAGGTTCTCAATGCAATGGTTGAGCGATCTATGGCGGTTTCTCGTGGCGCTGGTGCATCGATTTCGCGAGGACGATGGATTCCAGCTGAGCGGCAGTTTAGCGTTCACGACGATTCTTTCGATCGTCCCGGCCATTACGGTCGCCTTCACGATCTTCTCCGCGCTGCCTGGCTTCCTCGAGTTCTCGGCGGCAATCAATCGCTTCCTGACCGAAAGCCTGCTGCCCGAACGCGTCACGCGCTCGGTGCTCGCTCACATTGACGAGTTCACGCAGAACGCGGCCGGCCTCACGACCCTCGGGCTGATCGGTATCGTGGTGAGCGCGCTGATCCTGGTCGGAACCATCGAGCGGGCGTTCGACCGGATCTGGCGTGTGCGGCATCCGCGCCCGCCGGGTCTGCGAGTACTGATCTACTGGGGCGTGATGACGCTCGGGCCGATCCTGGTCGGAGCGAGTCTGTGGATGTCGTCCTACGTCATGCAACACTCGCTCGGGCTGGTTTCGCGAGTTTCGATTCTGGGAACCGCGCTGGCCACCGGATTGCCGCTGTTGATCATGGCGGCGGCATTCTCGCTGCTCTATGCCCTTGGACCTGGCCGCCACGTTTCGCCCAAGCACGCGGTGATCGGCGGCGCGGTGGCGGCCATCTTGTTCGAACTGGCGAAGTACGGCTTCGCAATCTATGTCACCGAGTTCGCCTCGCAGACGCTGTATGGGACGTTTGCTGTGGTGCCGATCTTTCTGTTGTGGATCTATCTGTCCTGGGTGGTTGCAGTTGTCGGTGCGGAGATCGCAGCACTGGCGCCCGACTTCGGCCATCTGCGCAAAGGTGGCCGCGCAATCACGCCCGCGCTCGACGATCTGCTGCCAATGCTGCGCGCGCTGCTGGCGAGCCAACGCGAGGGGCAACCGGTGGGGGCGCGACAGCTTGCGCGAGAGTCGGGTCTGGAGTCAGATCAGGCGGAGAGTCTGCTCGAGCGTCTGGCCGATGCGGGCTGGATCGTTCGCGGTGATGCGGAGCGCTGGGCGCTCACGTTCGATCCGAATCACGTGACCATCGCCCAAATCGTGCGATCACTCTCAGCGCACCGTGGGGTCGCCGGAGTGAGCGGCGTCTCGGACGTACTGAGCGAGGTCCACGCGGTGATCGCCCGGCCGGTCGGAGTGCTGGCGCCCATCGCCGCTCGTCCGCAACTCGCTACGGGAGGCGAAGACGCGAGCGGTTCGCGTGGCGGGCGTTCGGGCCAGTGAGGCGTGCTGGCCGAGTGATGCTCGCCAAGGCAGCAGTGCGGGTGGCGCGGGTGCGTCGCCGTGCGCCGGCTAGCAGTCGGGCTCCAGATCGGTGATCTGGACCAGATTGGTGCTCTCGCGGACCGATCTCGGGCGCACGATCAGGCGCGAATCGAGCGCGCCAATGGTCAGTTCCCAGCGATCGTGCAAGGCGACCGGCGATGAAACGATTGTCGCCGCACGGGCGTCCGATTCCGCGTTCTGAAGAAGAAGCGCGCGCACCGGTTCTCCGTTACCGTTTGCCAGTGCGACGGACCGCACCAGCGAGCTGATTTCCTCGAGGCCTACCTCCACCTGCTCGGGGCTGTCCGACACGACCCATCGCACCAGGCACAGATGACAGGCGCGGCCATTACCTGCATACAGCCCTACGACGTCGCCCACGCCAAGCTGCTCGACCGATTCCCCGGTATGCATCAAAGCGAAGCCGTTCCGGCTTTCGTTGGTCACGATCCAGTGCCCGGCAGAGCGTTCGTCTCGCTCTCCCGAAAGGAAGTGCCAGATTCGATCCAGTCCGACGAAGATCTCAACACGAGCGTGCGTCTGCAGTCGATTCAGGCGCCGCGAAGGTTTCGAGGTCCACTGCTTGCGCAGTGCATCGATCAGGGCCGCGTCTTGAGGCGCAGATTGAGCGATATGGTGCAGCCGATCGATCACCGCGGCACAGGTGAACACCAGGTCGCCCTGTTGTGCAGACGGTTGTCGCTGCGCGCCCGCGAATGTGCCGGGTACATCACGTTGAGGCTTGATGATGAAGGTTCCCGTTCCAGGCGCGACCGCTTGGCTGCGCCACGGGGATACGGCTGTCTGATCCGCTTGTTGCTCGACGAGATCCAGCAGTCGCTCCAGATCGCGTCGGACCAGTCGCTGCGGCTCGGCAAACGCGGTCAGCAATGCTTTGCGATAGATCGTCGAGGGCGTCTCGGGAAGATCCGTGGGCGTGCGATCCACCAGCCCTCGCCGGAGGGCGAACTGGTGCATCTCGTGCATTTCCTGCCACACCCCTTTCGGGACCGCTGTGTATTGCCGGTAGGCAAGCACCATGCGCTGATGCGACAGTTGCATCGTGCGAAACACCGGCAGCAGGGCGCGCCCGCTCGAAGCCAGGCCGAACAGGCGGCGTGACAGTTCCGCCAGCAGAATCCGATAGCTCGCGGCCGTGCCGGCGAACATCGCGTCGAGCAGTCGCGCATGTGTTCGGGCTTGCGTGGTCAATGGGACGTTCGAATCGTACGGTGTCGACTCGATGAGCGAGCGGCAGCGCATCGCGACTGCGTGAATGCGTTCACTCAAATCCAGCCGCACGCCGACGCGCAGGCGATGCGCGTTCAGCGACTCGAGCTGCTGGACCAACGATTCGACGTCATCGGGCGATGGTTCGGCTGGCAATTGCTCCAGCCAGCCGAGCATCGCTTCCACTGAGAAACCGCCGTTCCCCCCGCGGCCCGCGCCGCGTGGCGCGACTTGCAACGACATCCGATACCTCCCGCGAACTGTCTTATTGTTTTCATCAACAAGCGTCAGGGAGGTGAAGGAGCAACGCCTGTGCCGGGCGATCGATTGAGCCAATCCTCGAGTGAAGAATCCTGCAGTGCCAATGCTTGTGTTGCACGCCGACGGATTGCGCAGGCGACGCAGATCACAGTCGTTTCACCGCTGCGACGATCGCTCTACGATTTGGTAACGCAACGCCTGCGGAGGACTCAACGATCCGGATCGTTCGGCGACGCTAACCGGGACCGGTCATCGCAATCTGGACGACGTCGACGACGTGTGTCGATTCGAGCGTTCGTTGTGGCTCGATCTCGAATTCACCTTCGGTCACGCGGACGAGCAGCTTGCGATGGGCGCGCACAAAGCGCGAAGCCGCAACCAGGACCGGCACGCGATTGAATGGCGATGATGGGGGGGCAAGCAATGCTCGCGCAAAGGCCGAGTCGAGCGCTCCGATCGTCGCGATCATCACCGGCTTGAGTTTGGGTGAGAGCAATTGCACCCCGATTTCCAGATGATCGACATGCTCGCTCTGAATCCTGCGGACGAAGGCGACTGAAACTTCGGAGCGACCGGTAGGGCGCAGGGCGACGATCTCGCCGACTGTCATCGATGGGGTGGCGCCGCGCGCGTGGCGCAAGGCATACCCCCCTGCGCTCTCGTTCATGATCACCCAGTCCGCTGCACCGGCAGGCGTTGCAGCCTCCGTGCGCAGGCCACCGCGCAGTAGATTTCCATCGCCGTGGAGAAACCTCCATACGCGTTCCAGTCCGACGTGAACCTCGATCCTTGGACGAAATTGGACGCGTGCGGAGCGAACCCGACGAGAGCCGGACCAGTTGTCTACCAGCTGTCGCAGCAGTCCTCGGTACGAAGGCGTATCGGCATCTGAAGGCAAGCCGAACTCCAGTGGACTCGCGCCGCGGTCGATTGCATCCAACAACCGGGTGATCCGCTTTACGAGCGGGGTACAGGCAAGCAGCAGGCGCGGCCCTTGGCCGTCGACATCGGGATGCTTCGCCAACGATAAACCAGCGATGTCGCGAAGCGGGTCGATGACGAAGATGCCATCGCGCTTCTTCGGTGCGGCGGCCGGCAGAATGCGCGCGGCCTCGCTGAATTTCGATACGTACTCCTGCACCCGCCGCAGATCGGTGTCGTTCAGCCGGGCCGGATCGGCGAAGTCCACCAAGAGGGCCCGTCGATAGATGGACGTGGCGCTTGCACGCGGCGTGTTGATCTCCTTGCTCGCCAACTGCCACTTGGCGGCAATGCCGAAAAGTTCGTGGAGTCGTGACCATGCCCCCCGTGGGGCGCGTGCCCGCACTCGGTAGGCAAATCCGATGCGACGCGCGGTGAAATCCATCGCGTGCACGAGCGCGATATGCAACGCGGCCTTTCCACCAAGCCCCCACAGGCCTTTGCGTTTCTCAAGCACCGGCTTGGAGTTCGCGGCGGCGAGTTCGCGCAGTAATCGGGTCATCAGATCGGTCATGCGCCGCGCTTCGCCCGCGCGCGGCGACGCGGCGCTGGCTAGCTGCGCGTCGATCCTGCTGAGCACTGGTTCGACGCTCATGCGAATCGCTTCGAGCCCCTCGAGCCTGATGCTGCGGCTCAGATCAGCGCGGTTGAACGCACGGATCTCTTCGATGATCTGGGCGGAGCTTTCTTCGAGGTCGAAGATGGGCAGCTCGAGCAGCCTGCGGCGCAGCGCCTGCGCGGCGAAGTTCGACTGACGCGCCTGAGCCTGCCGCGGCGGAATGAAGAAGCTGGGCATCGAAGGTGTTATTGGAATTGGATGCGACCAGAGGCGATCGGTCGTGCAGGGGCGTGCAAGTTGCATGCCGCGCGGCGCATGGGGCACGGAACAGCCCGGTAGTTTCGTTCGACCGCTGTCAGCGCGCGGGCTCGCGCAAGAACTATTTGGCAGTGCGAGGCGCGGTCACATCAGTTTGCCGTCGTAGTTCCATTGCCGCCATGCGGCCATGACCAGATTCGGATACTCGGGACGGCCGAGGCTGCCGTTGTAGCGACCAAGCGCGCGAAACAAATCGCCTTTCTCGATGTCGAGATAGTGGCGCAGGATCACGCAGCCGTAACGCAGGTTCGTCCGAAGGTGAAACAGGTTGTGATCCTTCTCGCCGATCAGACCGACCCAGAAGGGCATGACCTGCATCAGACCACGTGCACCCGCTGTCGAGATCGCGTAGCGGCGGAATGCGCTTTCGACTTGCATGATGCTCAGGACGAGCTGCGGATCCAAGCCAGCTCGTGTTGCCTCGTAGTGCACCGTCTTGAGCATTTCCACGCGCAACTGCTGATCCGGAATGCGCCCCTTCAGCCGCTCCGACATATCGCCAAGCCAGCGATAGCCATCCTTCGGATCGGAGAACCGCAGTTGCGGAATTGCGCCGTCGTTGACTGCACGTGACATCGAAGCGCGCACACTCGCAGCCAGTGGCTCGTACATCTGCGCCCCAGCGTGGGCTTGGGAACACCCCAGCAGCATAGCCGCGGCCACGAAAGCCAGGCCCCAGAGCAGGGGTGCGATGGTTCGATCGCTAAGCATCGTTGGCAGGAGGGGCGAACAGCGGCAAGGTTGGCGCTAGGCGCCGAGTTGCTGCAGCACGTGTTGGACCGCCTCGCCCACAGGCATCGGCCGGGCGGACGCATCACGGCGACCCTGATACTCCACGTTCCCTGCCTGCAATGCCCGATCGCCGACGACCAGTCGATGCGGAATGCCGATCAGCTCCAGGTCAGTGAGCAGCACGCCGGGACGCTCGTCGCGATCCTCGAGCAACGCGTCGACGCCGGCGTCGCGCAAAGCCGAGTAAAGCGTGTCCGCGGTCTGGCGGACGTTCGCGTTGCGCTGATAGCCGAGGGGGACGACCGCGACGGTGAACGGGGCGATCGAATGTGGCCAGATGATGCCGCGTGCGTCGTGATTCTGTTCGATCGCGGCGCCGACAATGCGGGTCACGCCGATACCATAGCAGCCCATTTCGAACGCCTGCGACTTACCGCTCACGTCCAGGAACGTCGCGCTCATTGCTTCGGAATACTTGCGGCGCAGCTGGAAGATATGTCCCACCTCGATGCCGCGACGAATGTCCAGTGCGCCGTGGCCATCAGGACTCGGATCACCAGCGACGACATTGCGGATGTCGGCAACCAGTTCCGGCTCGGGCAGATCGCGTCCCCAGTTCACGCCGCACAGGTGAAAGTCCGGCTCGTTGGCTCCACAGACGAAATCACTCATCGTCGCGACGGCGCGATCGGCGATGACTCGAACGGCCTGCGCGCCAACCGGTCCGATGAACCCGGGCCGACACCCCAGATGGGTTTGCACCTCTGCGTCGGTGGCGAAGCGGAACGGATCGAGGCCGGGAAGTTTCTGTGCCTTGATCTCGTTCAGCGAGTGATCCCCCCGGACCAGCAGCAGGATGAACGATTCGTCGTGCATCACTGCGATCGCTTTCACGGTCGCGGCAAGCGGCACGCCGAGATGCGCCGCCACGTCCTCGCAGCGAGTCATCTTGGGCGTATCGACTTTTCGCATCGGCTGCGTGGCGCTGCCGCGCGCGGACACCGGTGCCAAGGCTTCGGCCAGTTCGACATTCGCCGCGTAGGTCGAGGTCTGCGAGAACGCGATCGCGTCCTCGCCCGAATCAGCCAACACGTGAAACTCGTGCGATCCGGTGCCGCCGATCGAACCGGTGTCAGCGGCAACGGCACGGAAATTCAACCCGAGTCGGGTGAAGATGCGCGTGTACGTGTCGTACATGTTCTGATACTCGCGCTGTAGATCTTCATGGCTCGCGTGAAAGGAGTAGCCGTCTTTCATGACGAACTCTCGAGCACGCATCACGCCAAAGCGAGGCCGGATCTCGTCGCGAAACTTGGTCTGCAGCTGATAGAAGTGCACCGGCAGTTGGCGATAGCTTCGTAGCTCACGGCGCGCGATGTCGGTGATGACCTCCTCATGAGTCGGCCCAACGCAGAATTCGCGCTCGTGGCGATCCTTCAGTCGCAGCAACTCGGGGCCGTATTTCTGCCAGCGTCCGGACTCCTTCCACAGTTCCGCCGGTTGCACTGCCGGCATGAACGTTTCGATCGCGCCGGCGCGATTCATTTCCTCGCGGATGATCTGCTCCACTTTGCGCACGATGCGCAGACCGAGCGGCATCCACGTGTAGATCCCGCCTGCCAGCCGCCGGATCAAGCCCGCGCGCAACATCAGCTGATGGCTGACCAGTTCAGCGTCTGCAGGGGCTTCTTTGAGGGTCGAGATGAAGAATCGCGTCGTTCGCATGGCCGTTTCCCGGAAGGCGGCGGATTCTACATCGCAGGATTGCACCGCTTCGCCGGATGGCGGCACTGACCGCGCGCGCGTCGCGGTCACCTTCCGCTCCCCTGTGAACTATGGAACAATCGATCGTGATCGGTGCGCTGGCGGCGGCGCGAATGGGCCTTGGGTTGCCGCGTCCAGCGATCGGCGCTTGACCAAACTCCCTGTGACTGGAGGCTCAGGGTTGGTCGGGAAAGCCGGCCGGGATGGCACAGCCGCAATTCGAACCGTAGAGTGCACCATGCTCGACCGCGATGGGTATCGTCCAAACGTCGGAATTGTCGTCTGCAATGGACGCAATCAGGTGTTCTGGGGCAAGCGCGTCAAGGAGCATTCCTGGCAGTTTCCGCAAGGCGGAATCAAGCACGGCGAATCACCAGCCGAAGCAATGTATCGCGAGCTGCGTGAGGAGACCGGTCTGTTGCCCGAACACGTGCGCGTGCTTGGGCGCACGCGCGAGTGGCTTCGCTACGATGTGCCCCAGCAACTGATCCGGCGCGAGTGGCGGCAGACCTATCGCGGGCAGAAGCAGATCTGGTTCTTGCTGCGCTTGGTCGGGCGCGATTGCGACGTTTGCCTGCGCTCGAGCGCGCATCCGGAATTCGATGCGTGGCGCTGGAACGACTACTGGGCGCCGCTCAACGCCGTCATCGAGTTCAAGCGAGCGGTGTATGAGCAGGCTCTGCGTGAATTGGAGCGTTACCTGGGTCGCGACATCCATGGACGGCGTGGCCCCGCCTCGACATCGGATTTCATCGGCAATTCCCCTGGCGAGTAGAAGGTCGAGTCGATGCTTGCTCGGATCGGTTGACGGTCCAAAGCGTCGCCGTTAGACTTTGAAAAGATTTAGACTAAGTCTAAGCAAAGAGCGACGGTCCAGCGCGTCGCTCGAAGCCGCTCACGTGGCTCAGCTGTCCGCGGAAGTTGGTCATTCGTCCCAAGATCCGACGATCCGCCGTGCCACATCTCCGCAACCCGCAACCGCTGCAGCTAAAGGAGCAAGCCATGCCGACACTCAAGGGATCGAAGACCCACGACAACCTCAAAGCCGCGTTCGCCGGCGAATCGCAGGCAAATCGCCGCTACCTCTATTTCGCAAACAAGGCGGACGTCGAAGGGCAGAACGACGTTGCCGCACTGTTCCGCTCGACGGCTGAAGGTGAAACTGGCCATGCGCACGGGCACCTGGACTACCTCGCTCAGGTCGGCGATCCCGCCACCGATCTGCCGATCGGCGCCACCCGCGCGAACCTGAAGGCCTCGGTCGCCGGCGAGACGCACGAGTACACCGACATGTACCCGGGTATGGCCAAGTCCGCCCGCCAGGAAGGATTCGAAGAGATCGCCGATTGGTTCGAGACGCTGGCGAAGGCCGAGCGCTCGCACGCCAACCGCTTCCAGAAGGCGTTGGATCAGCTCGCCGACT
>CADECO010000018.1:0-22535 GCA_902825905.1 uncultured beta proteobacterium | reverse complement strand
CGAAGACCAACCAACCTGACAGCTTGCTATGACTACGCGCGAAGGAAGTCTGGAAGCGCCGACAAGGCACCCGATCGACTGGACGTCCGAGGCTTATTGGGACGAGGCCAAGCTCAACCATGAGCTCGAGCGCGTTTTCGATATTTGCCACGGGTGCAGGCGCTGCGTGAGTCTTTGCGGCGCGTTCCCCACGCTCTTCGATCTGGTCGACGAGGGCAAGACCGGCGAGGTCGATGGGGTCGACAAGAACGACTACGCCAAGGTCGTCGATCAGTGTTACCTGTGCGACCTTTGCTACATGACGAAGTGTCCGTACGTGCCACCGCACGCGTGGAACGTCGATTTCCCGCACCTCATGCTGCGCGCCAAGGCACAGCGCTTTCGCGCCGGGCTCGTTCCCCTGCGCGACAAGGTGCTGGCGAGCACCGACAAACTGGGTATGTTTGCCGGGATTCCTATCGTGACCCAGACGGTCAATGCGGTGAACCGCACTGCGCCGATGCGCGCCGCGATGGAGAAGACGCTCGACGTCGACCGCAACGCGTGGATTCCCGGCTACGCGTCACGCAAGTTCCGCTCGGCGGTCGGAGCCAGTCGGTTCAGTGCGGTCAAGGATGGTGAGCGCACGCCCGGCAAGGTCGCGATCTTCGCCACCTGTTTCGTCAACTACAACGAGCCGAACATCGGCCACGATCTGGTCAAGGTGCTCGATCACAACGCGATCCCCTACGTGTTGGCGAACAAAGAGGCCTGCTGCGGCATGCCCAAGCTCGAGCTGGGGGATCTTGATTCGGTCAAGCGGCTGAAGGAGATCAACGTCCCGCCGCTTGCGAAGCTGGCGCGGGAGGGCTACGCGATTCTTGCCGCGATTCCGTCGTGCGCATTGATGTTCAAGCAGGAACTGCCGTTGATGTTTCCGGGTGACGAAGACGTCAAGGTCGTGCAGCGGGCGATGTTCGACCCGTTCGAGTACTTCGTGGCCCGCAACAAAGATGGGTTGCTGAAGACCGACTTCAACCACCCGCTAGGCCTGGTTTCCTATCACACGCCGTGCCACGGTCGGGTGCAGAACATCGGCAGGAAGACCGAAGAGATGCTCAAGCTCGTTCCGGGTACCACGGTCCAGACGGTCGAGCGCTGCTCGGGACACGCCGGTACGTGGGGCGTGAAGAAACCCTTCCACAAGACCGCAATGAAGATCGGCCGACCGGTGTTCAGGGCAATGGCCGAGGGCAATCCGCGCTACATCGCATCCGACTGCCAACTGGCCGGACATCACATTGCGCAGGGCATCGCCGAGCAAGGCGGAACCAAGGCCGAGCTTGCCCATCCGATTACTTTGTTGCGCATCGCGTACGGCCTGTGATCGCGCGAGCTCCTGATCAATCTCAGTCAATTTCAAATTGACACGCAAAGCCATGCCCAAGATCGCCCGAGAAAGTCTGTTGAGTCTGGAGTCCTATGCCAAGCAGCGCAGCGACTTTCGCGCAAAGGTGCTTGCGCACAAGAAGAATCGCACCATTCATCTGGGCAATCACATCACGCTGATATTCGAGGACGAGTTGACGATTCGCTACCAGGTGCAGGAGATGCTGCGCATCGAGCGAATCTTTGAAGAGGAGGGCATCCAGGGCGAGCTCGATGCGTACAACCCGCTGATCCCGGACGGCACCAACCTCAAGGCGACGATGCTCATCGAGTACGAGGACGTCGCCGAGCGCCAGCGTGCGCTGGCGAAGCTGAAGGGGGTCGAGTCGCGGGTGTGGATGCAGGTCAACGATATGGCGCGCGTAATTGCGATCGCCGATGAGGATCTGGAGCGCGAAAACAACGAGAAGACTGCTGCGGTGCACTTCCTGCGATTCGAACTCGATGCACCGATGATCGCCGCGTTGCGTGCCGGCGGAAGGTTGCTCGTCGGCGTTGACCATCCGCAGTATCTGATCCCAGGCGACGAACTGCCGCAGCAATCACGCGCGGCGCTGATGGCGGACCTGGCCTAGGCGGGTCCACTCCTCGCGGGCTCAGCCGACGAGCACCATGTTGTCGCGATGGATCAGCTCGGGCTGATCGACGTAACCCAGAATCCGCTCGATATCGGCGCTCGATCGCCCCAGGATGCGTCGCGATTCGTCGGCGCTGTAGTTGATCATGCCGCGGGCGAATTCCTTGCCGGTACGGTCGACGCAAGACACGACCGCGCCACGCTCGAATTCACCATCGACACCGATCGCGCCGATCGGCAGCAGGCTCTTGCCGCCGTCGCGCAATGCGCGAACAGCGCCGTCGTCGATGACGACGCGCCCGCCGACCTGCAGATGATCGGCGAGCCATTGCTTGCGTGCCGCCAGGGGCGCAGTCTCGGCTTCGAGGAAGGTACCGATGGGCTCGCCCGCAGCCAACCGCACAAGCACGTCCGGTGCACGTCCCGACGCAATGACCGTGTGAGCGCCGCTTCGCGCCGCGCGCCGTGCCGCGAGCACCTTGGTGATCATCCCACCCCGGCCCAGATGTGAACCGGAGCCACCTGCCATGCCCTCGATTGCCGGATCGTCCGCCCGGGCGCGTTCGACCAGCGTTGCACGCGGATCGTTTCTGGGGTCCGCGGTGAACAGGCCCTGCTGATCGGTGAGGATGATCAGCGCGTCGGCGTCTACTAGGTTCGTGACGAGTGCGCCTAACGTGTCGTTGTCGCCGAACTTGATCTCATCGGTGACCACCGTGTCATTCTCGTTGATCACCGGAACCACACCCAGTTCGAGCAGCGTCTTGAGGGTGGAGCGCGCGTTGAGGTAACGCTGCCGGTCGGCCAGATCGGCGTTGGTGAGCAGCACCTGAGCAGTGTGCAGGCCGAAGCCGCGGAAGGCGCTCTCGTAGGCCTGGGCCAGGCCCATCTGTCCGACTGCTGCCGCTGCTTGCAAGTCGTGCATTGCGGTCGGCCGGGTTGTCCAGCCCAGGCGCTTCATGCCTTCGGCAATCGCCCCGCTCGATACCACGGTGATTCGCCGTCCCTGTGCACTCAGCTTTGCGATCTGTCCGGCCCATTGCGCGATCGCGGCATGATCGAGGCCGGTGCCGTCGTTGGTCACCAGCGAACTGCCGATCTTGACGACGAGCGAGCGGCCTTCACTGAGCCTGAAGTTCATCTTGCAGGCTCCGCTCGATAAACGCCATGACCGCACTGCAGAGCGCCTGATTGCCTTCACCGGTAGCGGCGGATATCGCGAAGTGCGGCTTGGTCCATCGCATGCGCCGCAGAAACTCGCGAATGCGGCTTTCGCGTTCCTCGGGTGCGAGCAGATCGATCTTGTTGAAGACCAACCAGCGTGGCTTGCTGTAGAGCGCGGCGTCGAACTTGCGCAGTTCAGCGACGATCGCCTTGGCTTGCTTCACCGCATCGATCGATTCATCGATGGGTGCCAGGTCGACGATATGCAACAACAGTCGGGTTCGGCCGAGATGGCGCAGGAACTGATGCCCCAGACCTGCCCCTTCGGCAGCGCCTTCGATCAGGCCCGGAATATCGGCGATGACGAAGCTGCGATCGATCCCCAGGCGCACGACACCCAGGCTGGGTGCCAACGTCGTGAATGGATAGTCGGCCACTTTGGGGCGAGCGGCGGAAACTGATCGAACGAGGGTCGACTTGCCCGCATTCGGCGCGCCCAGAAGACCTACGTCGGCAAGCAGGCGCAACTCGAGCGCGAGGACGCGGCTCTGACCGGGCTTGCCGGGGGTGGCGCGTCGTGGAGCGCGATTCACGCTCGACTTGAAATTCACGTTGCCGAGTCCGCCGCCGCCGCCCTGTGCGAGCGTCGCGCGCTGACCATCGCGTGCGAGATCGGCCACGACTTCGCCGCTTTCCTTGTCGGTGATCACGGTGCCGACCGGGACTCGCAGTGTGATGTCGTCGGCGCCACGACCGTTGCATTGCGAGCCACGACCGCCTTCCCCGGCTTTCGCCCGAAAGATCCGCTGGTAGCGGTAGTCGATCAGCGTGTTCAGGTTCCGATCCGCGACGGCATAGACGCTGCCGCCTCGTCCGCCGTCACCGCCGTCGGGCCCGCCGCGCGGCACGAACTTCTCGCGCCGAAAACTCACGGCTCCATCGCCGCCTTTGCCGGCGTGGACTTCAATTCGGGCTTCGTCGACGAACTTCATGCGTTGAGGCGAGGTGTGAAGTGATGGGCTCGGGGTCGAGTCGCGTGGGGAAGTGGTGCAGGTCCAAGCGCTCGTGCAAGCGTGCCAACAAAAAAGCCCTATCTTCCGATAGGGCTCCGCGGGTCTCCAATGAGACCGGATTGCTACGCGGGCAGGACGCTCACGGTGCTGACGCTGCGCGGGCCTCTATGACCGTAGAGCACGCGGCCTTCGATCTTGGCGAAGAGCGTGTGGTCTTTGCCCATGCCTACGTTCTCGCCGGCGTGGATCGTCGTGCCGCGCTGGCGTACCAGTATGCTTCCTGCGCTCACGACCTCGCCGCCGAAGCGCTTGAGGCCGAGCCGCTTCGACTGTGAATCACGGCCGTTCCGGGAACTGCCGCCTGCCTTCTTGTGTGCCATCGTCGTGCTCCTCGATATTGCTGACGATCAACGTCTCAGCCGTTGATCGCGGTGATCTGGACCTCGGTGTAGGGCTGCCGGTGCCCTTGCCGCTTCTGATAGTGCTTGCGTTTGCGGATCTTGAAGATCTTGACCTTGTCACCCTTGCCGTGACTGAGGATCTTGCCGGTGACCGATACGCCCGACACCAGCGGTGTGCCCACCTTCACGGCCTCGCCGCTGCCAACCATCAATACTTCGCTCAACTGGACTTCACTACCGACATCGCCCTCGATGCGCTCGAGCCGCAGCTTCTCGCCGGCGCTCACCCGATACTGTTTGCCGCCAGCCTTGATCACGGCGTACATGTTTTGCCACTCCAAGAAAACACGCTAAACGAAAATAACGCGCTAAGCACTGGAAGGGCGGCTCGCGCGGGCCGGCCATCGCTGCGCCGGAATTCCCGAATCTTGCGCCCCGAGGGGCGTCGCGATGGCGCGCGGTGCAAAGCGGCGCTGCCGCCACGGAAAGCCGGTGATGTTATCCCAGTTTTCTTTGTTGAGTCAAAGACTTCGTGCTACCCTCCCACGCCTGAATTGGCATGGACGCTGCGCCGCGAGTCGGGGCCGTCCGTGGCCGGCGGCGCCGTTTCCCTGCACGCGCCGATGCCCCGATCTACTGATCCCGTCCAGTGAACGCTTCAATCGAACCCGTCCGGGCGCTGCTCGAACCGGACATGCGGGCCGTCGACGCTGTCATCCGCGCCAGACTATGGTCGGATGTCGTGTTGATCCGGCAGATTGCCGAGTACATCGTGGGCGGTGGGGGCAAGCGGTTGCGTCCGGCGGTACTGATCCTTGCTGCGCGCGCTCTCGGGTACGAGGGCACCCAGCATCACAATCTGGCCGCCGTCGTCGAGTTCATTCATACCGCCACCTTGCTGCACGACGACGTCGTCGATGACTCCTCGATGCGCCGTGGCCGCAAGACGTCGAACGCCCAGTTCGGCAACCCAGCGAGCGTACTCGTCGGGGATTTTCTCTACTCGCGCTCGTTCCAGATGATGGTCCAAAGTCAGGATCTGCGCGTCCTGGGTGTTTTGGCCGATGCCACCAACGTCATCGCCGAGGGCGAGGTTCTGCAGTTGTTGAACGTCCACAACGCGGACATCACGGTCAGTGCCTACCTTGAAGTCGTCCGGCGCAAGACATCGAAGCTGTTCGAAGCCGCCGGGCAACTCGGCGCGATCATCGCGCGCGCGTCGGCGTCCGACGAGGCGGCCCTCGGCCGCTACGGCATGCACGTCGGCACGGCGTTCCAGTTGATCGACGACGTGCTCGACTATTCCGGCGACGAGCGCGAGATGGGAAAAAGCGTCGGCGATGACCTGAGCGAAGGCAAGCCGACGCTTCCATTGATCTACGTGCTCGAGCAAGGTTCGTCCGAGCAGGCTAGCACAGTGCGGCGGGCGATCGAGCAGGGTGGGCGCGAAGATCTGGCGCAGGTGCTCGAGGCGGTGAAAATGTGTGGTGCCCTCGAATACACGCGGGAACAGGCGCGCCGCGAGGTCGAGATCGCGAGGCAGTCGCTCGAAGGGATTGCCGATACTCAATACCGGGAAGCTTTGCTAAACTTGGCGACGTTTGCCGTCGAGCGAAGCTACTAGCGGGTCAGTCGGTCCGACTTGCAGAGCGCCTCGATCCTCCGATGCGTAGAGCAGTCTCCCGTGGCATCGGGTGCAACCGCAAGCGCGTGCATGATCTTCAATTTGCTCATGTCCGCACTCGTCGCTCCGCTTCTCGCGAGCGTCCTCGGGGTGTAGCTCAGCCTGGTAGAGTACTGCGTTCGGGACGCAGGTGTCGGAGGTTCAAATCCTCTCACCCCGACCAATCATTCGATTCGGCATTGACCGTGGGCTGTACCGCCCGCGGGTGGGCGCCTTGGTGTATCCATTGCGCGCCGGCCGGTCCGTCCCCGTGTTCGTTTTGGCGCGCGCATTTGACCTCGCCAGCAGGTCGAGCGTCGTGCAGGGCGCCTTTCCGTTGACACTGATCCAGTGCCAGAAAGCCGCCTCTGGTGCGTGCTACGTCACAATTGACCTGTGTGATCGCGCTTCCAGTGGACGCGGTGCGTGCAAAACTGCCCGAGCAGCGGTGGGCGTGATGCGCGGGGGTTCCTACAATCGCACGCCGAGCGTGCTCCTCACGGATCAGCACTGACCCGATGAGCAAGCTACTTCTTCTGATCGTCGTGCTGGCTGCGGTCTTCTTCATCTGGAAGGGGACGCGCATCGCCAGGCCCAAGCCCCCCGAGCCCAAGAGTGCTGCCCCCGTCGAACGCATGGTGCGCTGCGCGCACTGCGGCGTGTTTCTCCCGCTCTCCGAGGCAGTAGCGCGCGCCGATGAGCACTACTGCTGCGAACAGCACGCCAACCAGGGACGGGCTGACTCTTAGCGGCCTGCCCGACCGTGACCAACCGGTCGCGCCGAGTCTGTGGACGTCGCTTCGGTACTTCAACGTCTACCGGCTGATTGTCGCGGCCTTCCTCGCTGTGCTTGGGCTGGTCAATCCTGCCGCCCTGGGCCTTGGCGAGACCGCGCCGCAGCTGTTCGTGTCCAGCAGCTTTGCCTACGTTGCAGCTGCTGCCCTGCTGCACGTCGTCGTCGTGCGCTTGCGGCACTGGTTCCGGATACAGCTGGCGCTGCACGTGGTCACCGACGTGGTTGCAACCACCGTGCTCATGTACGCCAGTGGCGATCTGCGTAACGGGCTGGGCATCATGCTGCTCATCTCGCTCGCGGTGGCAGCCATGCTCGGTGACCGGCGGCTGACATTGCTGTTCGCGTCGGTTGCCACGATCGCGGTGTTGCTCGAGCAGTCGCTCGGTTTCGTGCGGGCGGGAGTCGGACACAACAACGCCTCGCTATTCCAGGGCGCGATCCTGGGCGTTGCCTATTTCGTGACCGCGCTCATCACCAACTGGCTCGCGCAACTGGTTCTCAAGCACGAAGACAACGCACGGCTGCACGCGATCGAGTTGCACAACCAGGAGCGAATCAACGCGCTGGTCATGCAGGACACTGACGACGGGATCGTCGTCGTATCGGACGATGGCATCGTGCGACAAGTCAACAAGCGAGCCGAGCAATTGCTTGGCCATCGGTTCGAGGAAGGCCGAACCGTCGAGGAATACTCCAGCGAGCTGGCGAGCATGCTCGATGCGTGGCATCGGGCCCCGGGCATCGCCCCGATCCGACTCGAGATGCAGCACTCCGGCGTACGGGTGCGTGTGCGCTGCCAGACGATCGGCGGGGCGGGGCGCGCGTCGGCGCTGATATTTCTCGAGGATCTATCGACGCTGGAGGCCGAGGCGCAGGCCGACAAGCTCGTCGCCCTGGGCAGGCTCACGGCCAACATCGCCCATGAGATCCGCAACCCGCTGTCGGCGATCACGCACGCTGCTGACTTGATGATGGAGGAGAAGCGCGCGGAGAGTCGCGAGCGGCTCGCACGGATCATCCGCGACAACGCGCTGCGGCTCGATCGCATGGTCAAGGATGTGCTCGAGCTCAATCGGCGCGACCGCATGCAGTCCGAGGAGATCGCACTGGACAGTTTCCTGGCGACCTTCATCGACGATTTCGTGCGCAACGAGAACCTGTCCTCCGATGCGATCGCGCTGCAAGGTCAATCCGGGTTGTCCGTGCAGTTCGACCGCGTGCACTTGCACCAAATCCTGTGGAATCTCGTCCGCAACGGCTGGCGATACGGAGCGAAGCAGCCAGGCAGCGTTGTGATCCGACGGGTGAGCGTCGGCTCCCGCGTCGAACTGCAGGTGATTGACGACGGTCCGGGGATACCCGCCGAAGTGCGCCCGCAACTGTTCGAGCCCTTCTTCACGACCGACAGCCGCGGTACCGGGCTGGGGCTATACATCTCGAGAGAGTTGGCGAGCGCGAACGGCGCCCAACTCGACTACCAGCCTGCAGGCGTCGGTTCGGTGTTCAGGTTGTACTGGCAAGGAGCGAAGTGATGAAGCAGCACGAGCGGCGCGGGAGTGGATCGCGCACCAGCGTCCTGGTCGTCGATGACGAGGCCGACATCCGCGAGTTGCTCGAGTTGAGCCTGATCCGCATGGGATTGGCGGTGGAATCCGCGACGTCGGTGGCCGAGGCCCGCGCGCGACTCGAATCGCAGGATTTCGACCTGTGCCTCACCGACATGCGCCTGCCCGACGGCGACGGTCTGGAGATCGTTCGCCACATCGCCACCAAAGGGGCGGACCTTCCGGTGGCGGTGATCACCGCGCACGGCAGTATGGAAAACGCCGTCGCCGCACTGAAGGGCGGCGCATTCGACTACCTGAGCAAGCCGCTTTCGCTCGAGCAGTTGCGCAATCTTGTCAAGTCGGCCCTGGCGCTTCCGTCGAAGTCCGAATCCACCAACAATACCGAGTTTCAATTGTTGGGATCAAGCGCGCCGATCCAGGTGGTGCGCGAGATGATCACCAAGCTTTCGCGCAGTCAGGCGCCCATCTACATCACCGGCGAATCGGGCAGCGGCAAGGAGCTGGCGGCCCGCCTGATCCATGTGCATGGTGCTCGCCGCGACAAGCCGTTCGTACCGGTCAACTGCGGGGCGATTCCGGAAACGTTGATGGAAAGTGAGTTTTTCGGCTACCGCAAGGGTGCGTTCACGGGCGCCGAGCAGGAGCGCGAAGGGTTCTTCCACGCTGCCAACGGCGGCACGCTGTTCCTCGACGAAGTGGCGGATCTTCCGCTTCACATGCAGGTGAAGCTGCTGCGTGCGATTCAGGAGCGTCGCGTTCGCAAGGTGGGCGCCACCGTCGAGGATCCGGTCGACGTGCGCTTCATCTGCGCTACGCATCAGAACCTGGCCAAGCTGGTTGAACAGGGCAAGTTCCGCCAGGACCTCTACTACCGGCTGAACGTCATCGAGCTGCGCATGCCGGCATTGCGCGAGTGCCGCGAAGACGTCGCCACGCTCGCGGACGCCATTCTCAAGCGATTGGTCGCCGATGGCGGCGGTCGGGAAGTGCGCTTGTCGGGGTCTGCTCTGGACGCACTGTCGGCCTACGATTTTCCGGGCAATACCCGTGAGTTGGAGAACATCCTCGAACGCGCCATTGCGTTGTCGAACACGAGCGAGATCCAGCGCGAAGATCTGCAACTGACGGTCCCGGCCACCATGCCCTCGGAGGCCGCCGGCCCCGCGGACAAATGGCCGCTGCAGGAGTATCTGGATCGAATCGAGAAGGATGCCATCCTCGAGGCGCTCGATCGCACGCGCTTCAATCGCACGGCTGCCGCCAAGCTGCTCGGGATCACGTTCCGCGCGCTGCGCTACCGGATGGAGCGTCTGAACATCTCGTAGCGGGGTGGTTCCGTCGAACTGCGCTGGCGGACAGGCACCACCACTAGATTGATTCAGGTCGGGCTTTCAAGTCGCGCTTCAAGTCGGAGAGTCGCGCAACGCCTGTTCCCGCCCCCAGAGGACGTTTGCAGGATCAATGTCCCGCGACTCGAGTGGCCGCCCGGGCGTTCTGCTGCGGTTTCATAAGCGGCCGGTCTGCGGTTCAATATCGCAATGAGTTCGAGCGAGCCGCGCGATCACGGCGTGCGCGCTGGCAGCAACGCCAGCGACCGCGTGCCCTTCATCCTCGATGAACTGGGCTGGGCCGGAGGCGTTCGCCGGCGGGTGTCGCCCCACCGCGACGAGCGACCGGCAGCGTGCGCCGTCGAGCTGATCGTGATCCATAACATCAGCCTGCCGCCAGGTGAATTTGGTGGCGATGCGATCGGCTCGCTGTTCCTGGGTCGGCTCGACTGTTCGGCACACCCGTTCTTCGGGCAACTCATCGGGCTGCGGGTATCCAGTCACTTTCTGATCCACCGGACGGGTGAGGTCGATCAGTTCGTGCCGTGCAACGAGCGGGCTTGGCACGCAGGCCTGTCGCAGTGGCGTGGACGAGCGCGCTGCAATGATTTCTCGGTAGGCATCGAGCTCGAGGGCACCGACGTGATGCCGTATGCCGATGCCCAGTACGACTCACTCATCGCACTCACTGACCAGCTTCGCGCGCGCTATCCGATCATCGATGTCGTGGGCCATAGCGACATCGCCCCTGGTCGAAAGACCGATCCGGGTGCGGTTTTCGATTGGCCTCGGCTCCGTCGCGCAACAAATTCGTGACAGATTTCACGTCACCGCGCGGATTAGACCGTCGGACGGTAGCTGGACGACCACGCTAACGATTGCAACTTCGAAAATCGCGCACTAGAATTTGGACTCGTTCGATCGCCACCCACTATAGGTTGTGGTTGCGAATCGAGAAATTGCGGCCTGGCATCCATGCTTGTTCGTGATGATGGCCAGGTCGGCGCAGGGAGCGCCAAGTGCGTAGCGAGAGCCTTCCGTTGAAGAAAGAGGAGGCTCGCTGCAAGACCCGAGAACGTGTTCAGGGGTCGCTGGTGTCGGCTGAAGCACCGGGGCCGAGTAGAGGAGCAGCATATGCAGCTAGTTGGTGGCGGAACAACGCCTTCCCAGTCGGTCACTTCCGCCGGTCTTCCTGAGGCGCTGTCGAGCGCCGCGCCCGCGATGTTCGTGGAGTTCAAGGTCATTCGGCGTAATGGTGCGGTCGTCGGGTTCGAGCCTTCGAAGATCTCAGTGGCAATGACCAAGGCCTTCCTCGCAGTCGAAGGCGGTCAGGGTGCCGCGTCGGCGAGAATACGTGAGCTGGTCGGCGGCTTGACCGATGGGGTCGTCAAAGCCCTGGTGCGACGCCAGCCGGCGGGCGGCACGTTCCACATCGAAGATATCCAGGACCAGGTCGAGCTGGGTCTGATGCGGTCCGGGCAGCATGATGTTGCCCGCGCGTACGTGCTGTACCGCGAAAAGCGCGCGCTGGCCCGCGCCGCGGAAGCCGCTCAACGCAAGGGCGGGGCGACCGATTCGGCGCCTGGCATCCAGGTCATCGAAGGCGGGGTCAAGCGACCGCTCGACGAAGCCAAGCTGAGCGCGCTGCTGGACTCCGCGTGCACGGGGCTGGGCGCTGAAGTCAGCACCGCGCAGATCAAGACCGAAACGCTCAAGAATCTGTACGACGGCGTGCACATGGACGAAGTGCGCAAGTCCATGATTCTGGCTGCGCGGGCGTTAATCGAGAAGGATCCGGCGTACTCCTATGTAACAGCCCGGTTGTTGCTGCACACGATCAGGCGCGAGGTCCTCGGTGAGGAGGCAGCGCAGGAGCAGATGTCGACCCGGTACGCCGAGTACTTCCCCGAGTTCATCCGGCGGGGAATCCAGGCTGAACTGCTGGACGAGCGTCTGGCCAAGTTCGATCTGGCGCGATTGGGCAAGGCGCTCGACGCCGCGCGGGATCTGAAGTTCGACTACCTGGGCCTCCAGACCCTTTACGACCGCTATTTCCTGCATATCGACGGGACCAGGATCGAGCTCCCGCAGGCTTTCTTCATGCGGGTGGCCATGGGGTTGTCGCTCAACGAAATCGACCGCGAGGCGCGTGCGATCGAGTTCTATCAGGTGCTGTCGAGTTTCGATTTCATGAGTTCGACCCCGACCCTGTTCAATTCGGGCACGCGGCGTTCGCAGTTGTCGAGCTGCTACCTGACGACGGTCTCCGATGATCTCGACGGGATCTATGAGGCCATCAAAGAGAACGCGCTACTTGCCAAATTTGCCGGAGGGTTGGGCAACGACTGGACGCCGGTGCGCGCGCTCGGCTCGCACATCAAGGGCACCAACGGCAAGTCGCAGGGGGTGGTGCCGTTCCTCAAGGTCGTCAACGACACGGCCGTGGCGGTCAATCAGGGCGGCAAGCGCAAGGGTGCGGTGTGTTCGTATCTCGAAACGTGGCACCTGGACATCGAGGAATTCCTGGAGCTGCGCAAAAACACCGGCGACGACCGGCGGCGCACCCACGACATGAACACCGCCAACTGGATTCCGGATCTGTTCATGAAGCGCGTGGCACAGAACAAGGACTGGACCTTGTTCTCGCCTTCGGACTGTACCGAGCTGCATGACAAGTGGGGCAAGGAGTTCGAGCGGGCCTACCTTGCTTATGAGGAGAAGGCCGCCAGCGGGCAGCTGAAGCTGTTCAAGAAGATTCCGGCCGTTCAGCTGTGGCGCAAGATGCTGTCGATGCTGTTCGAAACCGGCCATCCGTGGATCACGTTCAAGGATCCCTGCAACATCCGCTCGCCCCAGCAGCACGTCGGTACCGTTCACAGCTCGAACCTGTGCACCGAGATCACGCTCAATACGAGTGACAGCGAGATCGCAGTGTGCAACCTGGGGTCGGTCAACATGGTCGCGCATCTGCGCGACGGCAAGCTCGACCACGAAAAGCTCAAGCGCACCGTGTCGACGGCGATGCGAATGCTCGATAACGTCATCGACATCAACTACTACGCGGTTGCCAAGGCACGCAACTCCAACCTCAAGCACCGCCCGGTCGGCATGGGGATCATGGGTTTCCAGGACTGCTTGCAGGTCCTGCGTGTACCCTACGCCTCGAAGGAAGCGGTGGATTTTGCGGACCGTTCGATGGAGGCCGCTGCGTACTTCGCGTACTGGGCGTCGACTGAACTGGCCGAGGAGCGTGGCGCCTATTCAACCTTCCGCGGGTCGCTGTGGGACCGCGGCGTGCTTCCGCAGGATTCCCTCGACCTGCTCACGCAGGAGCGCGGTGGCTTCGTCGAGGTCGATCGCAGTTCTTCAATGGACTGGGATGCACTGCGCGCTCGGATCAAGCGTCATGGCATGCGCAACTCCAACTGCCTGGCGATTGCGCCGACAGCGACCATCGCGAACATCATCGGCGTGTCGGCCTCGATCGAACCCACGTTCCAGAATCTGTACGTCAAGTCGAACCTTTCCGGCGAGTTTACCGTGGTGAACGAGTACCTGGTCCGGGATCTCAAAGAGCGAGGGCTCTGGGACGAGGTGATGATTGCGGATCTGAAGTACTTCGATGGCAATCTGGCGCGGATCGATCGCGTCCCCCCCGAACTTCGCAGGCTCTACGCCACTGCGTTCGAGGTCGATCCCTCGTGGCTGGTCGAGTGCGGGGCACGGCGGCAGAAGTGGATCGATCAGTCACAGTCGCTGAATCTCTATCTCGCCAACGCGTCGGGCAAGAAGCTCGACGAGACCTACAAGCTGGCGTGGCTGCGTGGATTGAAGACCACCTACTACCTGCGGACCATGGGCGCAACCCACGCCGAGAAATCCACGGTGAAGGCTGGGCAACTCAATGCGGTGCCGGCCGAAGGGGGCATTGCGTTGAACGCGGACGGGCAGTCAGACGCCAAGATGTGTCCGATCGACGATCCTGAATGCGAAGCGTGTCAATGACAACAAAGCGAACAATTCGGAGACCGACCGCATGCTGAAGTTCGACGACGACATGAATGCAGGGGTGGCGATGGCTGGGTTCGGGCTGCAGCCCCTGGCGTTCGCGCCGGGCGTGCCGCAAGCGACTCCAATCCCGACACCAAGGCTCGTCGAGCAATCCATTGCACAGTCCGACCAGTTTCGCCGGATCCGCATGGAGGACAAGCGGGTCATCAACGGCAATACCGATCTCAACCAGCTCGTTCCGTTCAAGTACAAGTGGGCTTGGGAGAAGTACCTCGCGGCGTGCGCGAACCACTGGATGCCCCAGGAAGTGAATATGAATCGGGACATCGCGCTGTGGAAAGACCCCAACGGTCTGTCCGAGGATGAGCGTCGGATCGTCAAGCGTAACCTCGGGTTCTTCGTAACCGCTGATTCGCTGGCAGCGAACAACATCGTGCTTGGTACGTACCGGCATATCTCGGCGCCAGAATGCCGCCAATACTTGCTACGCCAGGCGTTCGAGGAGGCGATCCACACCCACGCCTACCAGTACATTGTGGAGAGTCTGGGTCTCGATGAGGGCGAGGTGTTCAACGCCTATCACGAGATCGCGGCCATTCGCGAGAAGGACGAGTTCCTCATCCCGTTCATCGATACGCTGACGGACCCGGCCTTCAAGACGGGGACGCCTGAGAGCGATCGAGAGTTGCTGCGAAGCCTCATTGTCTTCGCCTGCATCATGGAAGGATTGTTCTTCTATGTCGGGTTCACGCAGATCCTTGCGCTCGGCAGGCAAAACAAGATGACCGGTTCGGCCGAGCAGTATCAATACATCCTTCGCGACGAGTCGATGCACTGTAATTTCGGTATCGATCTGATCAATCAGATCAAGCTCGAGAATCCGCACTTGTGGACACCGAAATTTCGTGAGGAAATTCAAGGTCTAATCAAGAAAGCGGTGGAACTCGAATACCGATATGCAGAAGATACGATGCCGCGAGGCGTGCTGGGCCTCAACGCGCCGATGTTCAAGGAATATCTTCGCTATATCGCTAATCGACGCTGTCAGCAGATCGGGATCGATCAGCCGTACGCCGGGGCAACGAACCCTTTCCCCTGGATGAGCGAAATGATCGATCTGAAGAAAGAGCGCAACTTCTTCGAAACTCGCGTGATCGAGTATCAGACCGGCGGTGCGCTGAATTGGGACTGAGTTTCCACTCCCGCCCGCCTATCAATAGTGACTCCCATCCCAAGTTCAAACACTCGGCCCGTGCACCGCACCTGCGTAGCGGTGCCAGGGCATTCTCGCCCGCAATCAGATCTGCAGATCTCGATGTGGGGTCAGCTTGCTTGCAGCCGCAGGAACGGGGACCGTGGGCCCCGTTTTTTTTGTCTGAATGGATCGTGGGTACTCGCTGCGCTCAAGCGAGTGTCCGAGCCGAATTCGGCGCATCGGAGTGATCCGGTAGCCGAATGCCCCCGGGCTTGTCCGGCCGGGTTTCGTTGGTGTGTTTGTTCAACTCTATAGGAGCTATTGCTATGGCTACCAAGAAGAAAGCAGCGAAGAAAAAGACAGCAAAAAAAGCGGCCAAGAAAAAGGCCAAGAAGAAGGCTGCTAAGAAGAAGTCGGCAGCCAAGAAAAAAACAGCCAAGAAGAAGGCTGTAAAGAAGAAGGCTGCCAAAAAGAAAGCGGCAAAGAAAAAGTCCGCAAAAAAAAAGTCGGCTAAGAAGAAAGCCGTCAAAAAAAAGGCAGCTAAGAAACCCGTGAATAAGGCTCAGTCCGCGAAGAAGCCCGCGGCTGCATCGTCGGCAAGGTCCACCGCTTCTGCGGCAGGCGCCTCGTCGTCGGGGATGAGAATGCCTCTCAGCCCAGCAGCAGCGTGGCCGTTTCCGACTGGTTCGAGGCCTTAGGCGGGCGTGGAATGGTCTGCGGCCAGTCTTTGTGCAGGCAAAGGCTGAACCGCAGACATTCCGCGTTGGTGCGTTCGTCCCCGGCGGTGAAACCAAGAGACGTACCCATTGTAGCAAGGGGTAGGCTTCTCGCCGGGGCACTTGTCTGCACCAATTCCCAGTTTTGCGTTGCAGGATCGTGCCATCTGGTCAAGCGCGCCAACGAGGCGCCACGCGCAGCGAGCTTTTACTAACTCTCTGATCTAAAAGAATTATTCCGTCAATGTAACGTCGCATCAGGCGGTCCCTGGATGCCGCCGAACGGTGTAGCGCTAAGATTGCGCCCCGTCATAATCCCGACTTCGATGAACGGCTGTACCCGCGTCTGATCCGGGGCAAGCCCGCGCCGTTCGGTCCGCGACGTACGTGACGTGGCAACTCGCGGATCAGACCGTCAAACCAGACCGGCGCTCCCCGCCGAGGCTCCACTGCTGAGCAATCTTGCAAGGAGGACCGCGCTATGCGCATTGGATCGGAGTTGAGCATTCGAATCGGTCGGCGTCTCGAACGTATGTTCGAACTGGGTCGCGGAGCGTTCAGTCTGGTTGGGATGTTCTCGCTCCTGTTTCTCACGCTACACGCCATCGACCTGAAGGGGCGCCCGGGAACGGCGGCGGACGAGAAGCACGCTCATTCGGCCAATGTCGCCACCGAAGTGAGCACCGCGAGTACCCCGACGGTCGAACAACAGGAGATCTCCCCACCGCAGAAAGCGACCGCGCGACTCCTCGCACGCAATTACCGCATTGCCGAGGAAGTGGCTCAGGACTACGTGCTTGCCGCGTTCGAAGCGGGCAACATCGTCGGATTGGATCCGGGCTTACTGCTCGCAGTCATGGCGATCGAGTCGCGCTTCAATCCGATTGCCCAAAGCGACATGGGTGCCAAGGGCCTCATGCAGGTCATTCCCAGGTTTCACGAAGACAAACTCAATGGCCATGGCGGGGCGGAGGCCGTGCTCGTGCCTTGGGTCAACATCCTGGTGGGCGCGCAGATTCTCCGTGAGTACATCGCCCGAGCGGGTAGCCTGGAAGGTGGCTTGCAGTGGTACAACGGCGCGCCTAACGATCGGACTCGGCAGTACGCCGAGAAGATCCTGAGCGAGAAGGCGCAGCTCGACCGAGTCCTCAGCGATCGGCGAGCCAAGGTGAACGCCGGCACCAGGATATAGACCCGCGTACGTCGCCGTGCTCAGCCGTTGCGACCGGACAAGTACCGTCCCAGCCGGTCTATTGCCTCGTCCAGATCGTCCATGCCGCGCGTGTATGCGAACCGCACGTAGCGTTCCTGATCCTCGCCACCGAAGTCCCGCCCCGGGGTGAGCGCGACGCCTGCGTTTTCCAGAAGCTCGAATGCGAACGCGAAGCTGTCGTCGCTGAAGCGCGAGCAGTCGGCGTACACATAAAACGCTCCGTCGGGTACCACCGGGACGTTGAAGCCCAAATCTCGCAGAGCCGGCACCAACCGGTCCCGTCGGCGCTCAAACGTCCCGCGGCGTTCCTCGAAAATCTCCAGGCAGCGTGGCTGAAGAGCCGCGAGGGCTGCACATTGCGCCGGCCCCGAGGGGCTGATGAAAGCGTTTTGCGCGAACCGTTCGAGTGCGGGGACCGCATCCTCGGGAACCACCATCCAACCGATGCGCCATCCCGTCATGCAGAAATACTTGGAGAAGCTGTTGACCACGAACAACTCGTCGCTAATGGTCAGTGCCGACGTGGGCGACCCGCCGTAGGTCAAACCTTGATAGATCTCATCGACGATCAACACGCCGCTTTGTTGTCGCACCACATCGGCGATTCTCGCGAGCTCGGCAGGTGCGATCGAAGTGCCGGTCGGGTTCGACGGCGTGGCGATCACGATTCCGCGCGTTCTCGAATTCCAATGATCAACCACGTTCGCGGCGGTTGGCTGGAAACGCGTCCCGGCTGAAACAGGCAAAGTTCGTGGTGATGCATCGAACATGGCCACGAAATGCCGGTTGCATGGATAGCCAGGTGCAGGGATCAGCACCTCGTCGCCCGGGTTGAAAAGCGTTCCGTTCAAAGTGAGAAACGCCCCGGACGCGCCGGCGGTGACGATGATGCGCGACGACGGCACGTTGATGCCGAAGCGGTCTTGATAGAACGCTGCGATCGCATCACGCAACGCTTGCGTGCCAAGCGCGTCGGTGTAGCCAAGCGCCTCGCGCCGCAGGGCCGCACTCACCGCGTCAATCACGGGCTCGGGCGCGCCCAGATCCGGCTGACCGATCTCCATGTGCACGATGCGCCGACCTTGCGCCTCGAGTTCGAGCGCGCGGCGTTGAATCTCCATGACGTAGAACGGGTCGATGTGCGTCATGCGCTCGGCGATCCTCGTCGGAGCGCTGCGCCGCGCTGCAGAAAACGGTTGAAGCATGGTGTGGGGGGCCGGCGCACGCTGGTGCAGCGCGAGCACTTGTAAAATTCGGTTCGACTCGCCGGTGAGATGACGGCCGGCGAGTGTAGACCATCCGATCCATGCAATCGTGCCCCGGCCGAAGGTAGAATCCTGCGGACGGGCGGTGGCATGCAGGCATTTCTTTACGAGGCCGAGGCTGCTGCACATCACTGCAGTGCGTCCTCCGCTGCCCGAACGCAGCCGTGCTTGAGGGACATGATCGGGATCGGACTCCTGCGCAAATGGGGATGGCTCTGGTACGGCTCGAAGAGTCGTGTCCGAGTGTGGTCGTGCGCGCTCGTCCTGATCGCGGTGGGCCTGCCCGTAACCGACGCCTGGGCGATGAAGCGAATGGCGATGGTGATCGGCAACGCGCGCTACGCGAGCATCCCGCTGAACAATCCTGAGAACGATGCTCGCGTCGTGGCCTCGACGCTGCGCAAACTCGGCTTCGAGGTGGCCGAACACGTCAATCTCGGCGTGCGCGACTTTCGTCGTGTGTTGCGCGAGTTCGCGCGGCGCACCCAGGAAGAGGACGGTGTCGCGGTTGTCTACTACGCCGGACACGGCGTGCAGATCGACGGTCGCAACTACCTGCTCCCGGTCGACATCAATCTGCGCGACGAAGAAGAAATCAAGGACGAATCGGTCGATGTCGACGAGGCCTACGTCAGTCGCATCGAGCGGGCACGCGCGCAGGTGCGGATCATCATCCTGGATGCCTGTCGCGACAATCCGTTTCGCGGCAAGACCAGAAATATCAAACCGATCGGCGGGCTTGCGGAACTCAGTGCTCGCGGCGCGTTGATCGCCTATTCGTCCGCGCCTGGCGCCGCCGCCGAAGACGGTCCTCCGGATTCGAACAGCGTCTACACGCGCAATCTCGTCAAGGAAATGCTGATTGAAGGATTGGAAGTCGAGCAGATGTTCAAACAGGTTCGCCTCAACGTGTTGCGTCAAACCGAGGGCAGGCAGATGCCGTGGGTCAACTCGTCGATGACGGCCGACTTCAGCTTCAATCCGCGCCGCGGACTGAGCGTGGAAGAGCAGGCGAAGCAACAGGAGATACAGACATTGCTCGCGCGGCTTGCCGAGCGTGAACGCGAGCAACAGGCGCGCGAGCGCGATCAGCAGGCGCGCGAAAAGCGACTGGACGAACGCGAAGCGCAATTGGAGAAAGAGAAGCGACCGGTGCCGCCATCCTCGACAACGGGAGCCAAGCCGCCGGAGGCTTTGCCGCCTCGCGCGGAGCAGAGTCCGACCGCGCCGACTCGACCCGCCGAACGGCAGCAGAAGGAGCCGCCCGTGGTGACTCGTCCGCCGCCGGAACAGGCGAAGCCAGAGCCGCCAATCGCGCTGCCGGTGCCGCCGCGTCGGCCGGCCACATCGGAACCTGCAACGCCGCCACGCGTGGTCGCCAGCAACTCGGGCAATCGATCGGAGCGCTGCAATGCATTGTTGATTCGAGCGTCACTGGGTGAACCAATGCTTCCCAGTGACATGAAGTTCCTCAAAGAGGAGTGCCGCTGATGCCTACTCGCGAACGCTTGTCCTCGTCGCGCCGGTCCTGGCGCTGGTCTGCTTTGGCGGTCGGTGCTTGCACGGCCGCCTGGTTGATCGGGTGCACCGGCACATCTGCACCATCGCCGCAGAAATCCACCACCGCACCGCCTTCCGCGCAGCAACCAGCGGCTCAAACGCCTCGAGTCGTGGAACCCAAGGAGGCACCAACGCCGGTAGTGACCAAGCCCGTACCGGCGCCTTCCCCGGTGATCGTGCAACCCGCGCCGACGGTTTCCGCTCCTGCGGTTGTGGCCGCGCCGACGCCGGCTCCAGCGGCGCCTGCGCCGGCATCGAAGCCGCCTGCGGTTGCAGCGGCGCCGAAGCCTGCCGCTGGTCTGCCACCGATCATGCCGTTCGAGCAAGCACTGCAGTTCGCGGCAAAGAATCTGTTCAACAACGCGCAGCTACCGCCGGGTGAGAGTGCTGCGAGACTGCCTTTGGCCATCGACCCGTTGATCGACGGCAATACGGGCGTTCGCACTCTGGCGACGGAAGCCATGGGTCAGCGCATCGAAAGTATGGTCAAGTCCGACTTCCCGCGCTACGAACTGCTGCCGTTCAATACTGCTTCGCTCGCGCGCGGACCGCTGCTGTTCATCGGTACGTTCACGGCGGTGGACAAGGACGGCAAGAACGCCGGTGCGCGTGACTGGTATCGCGTGTGCTTGGCCCTTCTCGATGTGCGATCAGGCAAGATCGTGTCGAAAGGGTTCGCGCGGGCATCGATGGAGGGGGTCGATCACACTCCCACGGCGTTCTTCCTGGATAGCCCGGCGTGGGCGCCCGATCCGGCCACGCAAGGTTACGTGCGCACCTGCCAGGGCACCAAATCGGGCGAGCCGATCAACCCGGCGTACTGGGACAAGATCGTCACCGCGGCATTGATCAACGACGCGATGAACGCCTACGTCGAGGGTCGTTACGAAGACGCACTCGACCTTTACCGCGGCGTGATGCGCACCAAAGAAGGCGATCAACTGCGCGTGCACAACGGCACGTACCTGTCTGCCTGGAAGCTCAAGCGCATCGACGAGGCGACTCAGGCGTTTCAACGGATCGTCGATTTCGGCTTGGCCCACAATCAGCTCTCGGTGATGTTCTTGTTCCGGCCGGGCTCGACCTTGTTCGTTACCGATCCGCAGATCAGCGGCGCGTACCACATGTGGCTCAAGCAGATTGCCACCCGCGCCTCTCAGCGAACCGCGTGCATCAATATCGTCGGTCATACGAGCCGTACCGGGCCGGAGCCGCTAAACGAACGCCTGTCGCTGATGCGCGCCCAGTACGTGAAGCAGCGCTTGGAGAGCGACTCGGTCGTTCTGCGCAAGAAACTCGGGGCGGCAGGCGTGGGCTCGCGCGAGAACCTCTCCGGTCTGGGGACCGACGATCGCCGCGACGCGCTGGACCGTCGGGTGGAGTTCAAAGTCAGCGATTGCTGAACGCGTTGGCCGTGATGTTGCGAGCGCGGTACGCCGGTGGCGTATCGCGCTTTTCGTTTGTACTTCCCCACCTGGTCGCCGGATCGAGCCGGCTACGATCGACGTCCCGGTGTCGCTCCGCAGCCGACGCGCGCGCGAAGTTGGACAGCCCGTGGGCCCCGCGCAACCTTCCCGAACACCAGTAGTCGCTAGGATCGTTGCAACGACTGACGCGGCCGGTTCTTAAGGTGCTAGCGCGGGGGCGGAGCACCAGGGTCCAGGCGGCATTCCGCGCAGTCGCGTCAGCGCCAAGTAACCGTTTTCGAACGTCCGATCAGGGAGCCGGGAGCCGGACTTCGCCTCTCGAGTTTTGCGACGCGATCTTGGGGTCCCGAACTATGGGATCGCGACCTTTCCTGTGTGAACGATCGACCGGACACATGGATCGCGATGTGACACCGAATCGGATGCAGGGAAAAGTAGGCGAGAAATGAAGGCGGAGAAAAGAAAACGGCCCCTCGTGGGGGCCGTCGATTACCGAGCGGGGTAGGGGTGTAGTCGTTACCCGCCGCGGAATTGAACGCGCCGGTTATCGGGCGAGTGGGGATCGACCTCGTGCAGCGGCTGGGTTTCGCCATAGCCGCGCGTCTTGAGGCGGGCGGCGTCGATCTGGTGGACCGAGATCAGGTACTGCTTGACGGCTTGCGCACGCCGCTCGGACAGGTGTTGGTTGTACGCGTCGGGGCCCGCTGCGTCGGTATGACCCTCGATCGTGACCGAGTGGCCATCGGGCAGCATGCGGATGCCTTCGGCGATCGCATCGAGTTGCGGGCGCGCCTGCGGCAGGATCGTCGCCGAATCGAACGCGAATTTCACCGGCACGGAGAGCGCGCTTGGCTGGCCGATCGCCGCGTCGGTACGCGTCTCGGTCGCGCGAGCGGCGTAACGATGCGGCCGGCTTGGAGCAACCGGTGCCGGCGCGACGACTGCCGGCGCGAGGGCCTCGGTGGCAACCGCCGGGGCTGGTTGTTCCTTCAGCCGGATCGAACGCATCTTCATCTCCGGCTGCTGGGGCGTGCCCAGGATGCGCGCGACGTCGCGCGGATCCACGCGGTCGGAATCACGATACTGAAGCACGTCACCGGACTGGGCGTGTGCGAACGTGGCCAGAGTGGCGGCGGTGAGGGCGCTGAGGGCGATTCGGCGGAACAAGGCAGTCTCCTAAAGGGGTTTTGTTCCAACGTAAGTTGTCGCT
>CADECO010000017.1:28885-37573 GCA_902825905.1 uncultured beta proteobacterium | reverse complement strand
CCTGCGGCTTGCGGCGCTCGGAGATGTCGAGGTCGCACATGATCTTGATGCGCGCCACCATCGCCGGGCGGTAGGTCGCCGGAATCTCCAGGTACGGCACCAGCGAACCGTCCTTGCGGAGGCGGATCTCGGTCTTCGATTTGCCCGGGTACGATTCGATGTGAATGTCGGATGAGCCCTGCTGGTAGGCGTCGTAGATGATCTTGTTGACCAGCTTGACGACTTCGTTGTCACCCGCAGCCGAGACGTCGCTGACGTCGACGAGTTCGTCTTCACTCTCCTCGGCATTGGCGAGCAGATCGCCGATGTCCTCCACGCCCTGCGTCGCACCGTAGAACAGGTCTACGGTCTGGATGAACTCCTTGCGGGTGGTGACGAAGTAGCTGATCTTCGACTTGCCCAGAACGTTCTGCGGGACCCTCGAAGCGTTCACCCGCTCCGGGTCGAGCGCGAGAATCTTGACGCCCTCCTTGTCCTCGTCGAACGGTACCCAGCCGTTGCCCACCACATATTCGCGCGGCAGGTTCTTGATGAGATCCATCGGCTTGACGCGGTCGCCGCGGAACGCTTCGTACGGAACCCCGAAGAACTTCGACAGTGCCGCGCCGATCGCCGGCAGTGCGACCTTGTGTTCGCCGACCAGCAGATCCTCGAGATCGACGTTGCCGTTGCGGGCGGCCTGATTGAGTTGTTCGTACTGCTCGGCGGTCATCACTGCGTCGACGACCAGTCCCTCGTACTTCGACTTCAGGATCGGGCCTCTGGCGCCATCGCCGATCCGTCGCGAGCCGAGCGCCACGGCGACGCCGACCGATTTGCATACTTCCTGAAGTCCATCGACCGCGAGCGGGCCGAACGGCAATGACGACTTGTTGTTGATGAGCTGGATCACGCCCATCAGATCGTTGCCCGGCGGCAGCAGCACCGGCGCGGCCAGCATCTGCACGCTCCGGTAGCCGGTGCGGCGGTCTACTTCGCGCAGGAAGCGCAGCTTGGCGCTGTAGCGGCGCAGCTCGTCGTCGTCGTAGGCGTCCTTGATGTTGACGACCTGCTTGGAGAGCGCGACGTAGCCGGCGATCGAGTGCTCTCCGATCGGCAGCTTCAGATCCTTGAACGAGTGCAGGCCGGTCTTGAGCCGCGAGACGATGGAGACCTTGTCGTCACCCACCGAGTAGTAGGTGAGGCGATCGGCATTGAACAGCTGCAGCAGCTCCGGACTCACCTCCTGGAGCACGCGCTCGATGTTACGCGCCGACTGTATCCGCTCGATGACCGATTGCAGGCTCTTGCGGAACGCGAGCTTCGCGTTCTGATCCTGCGACACGGCGCCCAAGCTGCTCGTTGCCGTACTCATGCTCCCATCCCCGATATCTAGCGTGTGTTCTGGTGTCAGCACGAGCACGCCGGGTCGTCCAGGGTCGAGGCCAACTCGGGATAGGCGCGCTCGTTGCTGTCGGCTTCGCGCCGGCCCCGGTCATCACTGGTGCCTGCATGACGGGTACGGCGAGAAAGTAGCGAAACCAACGCGGGGGATACAGCAAGTCCTATGCCGAACGAAGTTGGGGGCTTGATCGGTTACCGCGTTGCCGCTGAACAGCCTGGCGACGTCGACGATCGAGGTGACGGGAGGAAACTGTTCTCGATCGGCCTGTGCGATCGTGCGCACGGCCGTGCATGCGACGCTCAGGTCGAACACGTTCGCGAATTCAACCCGGCGGGCAACGAGAAAACCTGCAGGGATTGCGCGATGCGCAAAGCCGGACCAGACCGAATCGAGAGCGGCACGCATCGCGCCGCGTCACATGCCGCGCGCGCCACGGCGCTGCCACGCTGCGAATGCCGCAAACGCTACGAGTGGGCCGGAATTTTTGCCGGCGCGAGCACGCCGAGTCCGCCGTCCAGTACCGCGGCCTTGATGCCGCGTTGCGCGAGCAGAAACGCCGCCGCGCTGCTGCGCCGGCCGGTCTGGCAGTACACGACATACTCCCGCGCCGGGTCGAGCACCTTCAGCGCGTGGCGCACTTCCCCCAACGGGATATTGAGCGCACCCGAGAGCCGGTCGTACTGATACTCCGACGGATAGCGCACATCGATCCACTGCGCGCCGTTGGCTACCCGCTCGAGCGCCGCGTCGGCGTTGACGCGCACCAGCAGGGGCTGCATCAGGTACTTGTGGAAGTCGTTCTTGGTCAAGCGCAGGAGTGATCCATCGGCAAGCATCGTGACCGTGGCGTTGCGCCGGCCATCGCCCAGCAGCGACTCCTCGCCGAAGGTGTCCCCGCCCTTGAGTTGGGCGATATGCATGTCGACACCGCCGACTCGCCGCGACACCTGCGCGCGGCCGTCTTCGATCACGTAGTAGAAATCCGCGTCGCTTCCTTCGCGCACGACCTGCTCGCCGCGACGTACGGCCACCCGCTGAAAGCGCTTCAGCAACGCTGCCACGTGTTCGCGAGGCAACTGCGACAGCCCACCGGCTTTGAGATTCTTCAGGCTGAACACCCCGGTCATCAGGCGCCACTCGGAAATATCGTCGATCGCCTCGCCGCGCACCCGATCGCCGCCGGTACGACCGACTTCGTCGAGCTGATCCCAGGTCATCATGATGTCGACCAGCTCGTCGTCGAAGCGGACGAGCTCGAGGTCGGTGATCGCGCGGGCCGACGCGAACGGCGTCTTGCGGCCGATCGGGTGACGCGCCTCGTCGGTGCCGCCGACGATCACCAGCGCCGTGCCCTCCTTGGAGGTGAGCGCCAGTTCACCCTTGAGCAGATACACCGTGGATCGGCTGATCGGACGCAACTGGAACGGATCGAGTGTGCCGCGAATACGCTCGACGTAGCACACCTTCACCAGCTCGGCGAGCCGGGTATCTGACATGGCACCGATCGGCAGCAGCCGTCTCAGTGTCTCGATGCTCACCACGTCATGACTGCTCATGGTCGCTCCGGGTACTGCAGGGGAAGGGTCAGAACTCGAACACCTGATTGCCTTGCAACATGCGCGGGGAGAACTGCCCCGCGCATTCGGCGATCTCTTCCATCGTCTTCTCGATCTCGCCCGGCTTCAGGTGCGTAACGTAGATTTCGGCCGAGCGCGCCAGCTTCGCGAGTTCTTCGGCGAGCAGGCTCGGGCACAAATGCTTGGAGAGTTCCGCCAGGCGCCGCTCGCGGTTGTTGAATGCGGTCTCGATGATCAGGTACTTGAGGTTGGCGATGCGATTGACGATCGGCCACAGCTCGTCGTTGGTTGTCGTGTCGCCGGTGTAGACCATGCTGCCTGCGCCGCTGTCGAGCTGATAGCCCAGCGCCGGCACCACGTGGTTGGCGGGCAACGCCGTGATTCGACGACTGCTGCCAAGATCGTGGGTGTCGCCGAGCCTGATCGGTGCGAACCGCAGCAGTGGCCGCTCGGCATTCGGAATCTGGGTGAAATCGGGCCAGATCGACCAGTTGAAGATGTGGTTCTGCAGGATCTCCAGCGTTGCCGGCAGCGCATGCACCGTGATCGGCTGGGTACGCATCTGGCCGACGGTGTCGATCAGCAACGGGATCGAGCAGACATGATCGAGGTGGCTGTGGGTCAGGTAGATGTGATCGATCGCAGCCAGCTCGACCAGATTGAGATCTTCGACGCCAGTGCCAGCGTCGACCAGGATGTCGCGGTCGAGCAGCATTGAGGTCGTGCGCAAGTGGCGCCCACCGATCCCGCCGCTGCATCCGAGAATTCGCACCCGCACGACCGAGCCCCTGACAGTGATTGCGCTTACTTGCGATTGAAGGTGGTCACGCCATCCCACTCGGCCGGGGGTGGCGCGGCACGGAACTGCGCGATACGCGTCGCGTAAAGGTCATTCAACGTGGTCCGTCCGTGACGGCGTTGCAGCATGATGAGCGCGATCTCCGCCTGGTCCCAGTCGCGCGCCCGGTAGGCACGCAACATCTGATTCCACATCTTGAGTTCGTCCAGACGCACGGCGGGGATCTCTCCCTGGATGCCAAGCGGCTCGTAGACGAGCACCACCTCTTCCTTACCCTGGACGCGCACCCGATCGAGCTCGCGACACACCAGTTCGGGCATGTGCTCGCGGGTCCTGGCACCAATGATGATCGCCACCCCGTAGTACTTGGTGAGACTCTCCAGCCGCGCCGCCAGATTGACCGAGTCGCCGATCACGGTGTACTCGCGCCGCAGCCGCGAACCCATGTCGCCGACACTCATTAAGCCTGTATTGATTCCCACCCCTACCGCCAGCGATAAATCGCCGCCGAACGGTAATCGTTCCTGCGCGCGACGCGCGGCGGCCTGGATCGCGAGTCCGGCCTTGACGGCATTGCGCGCGTGCTCGGGGTCGCCGATCGGTGCACCCCAGAACGCCATCACGCCATCACCGATGTACTTATCCACCGTGCCGCGATGCTCGTGGATCACGTGGCTCACTTCGGTGAAGTACTCGTTCAGGAGCAGGCGCAGCTTGGCCGGCTCCAGAGACTCCGACAACGAGGTGAAGCTGCGCAGGTCGGCAAACAGCACCGTCAATACGTCGCTGCGCGCCTCGCCCGAGTACTTCTCGGGGTCTTCGGCCATCTGGTTGACCAGGGCCGGCGGCACATATTCGCCGAACAGCTGCGCCATGTGTTTGCGAGCCCGCGTTTCGGTGAAGTACCCGAACAGCACGTTGGTCCCGAGCAGCGCGAGCAGCATCAACAGCGGTGCGCCGGCCGGCACGAACGTGTTCCATGTATGCCAGCCCAGAGTGACCATACCCACCATTGCGATCAATACGCCCAAGGTCGCACTGACAGCCCGCACCGGGGTGAGGAACGGCAGCCATATCGCCAGGATAATCCCCGTGGCAACGAACGCCGCCGCCAGCCACTTGCCGATGGGATGGGTACTGCTCTTGATGGCCTGGTCGAGCATGCCGGCGACCAGATTGGCGTGGATCTCGACGCCTGGGAACACGCTGGCAACCGGCGTGGCGCGTAGATCGAACAACCCTGGCGCCGACGTGCCCACCAGCACGATCTGACCGTCAAGCGCCTTGGCGTTGACGCGATCCTCGAAGAGATCGGCCGCGGAGTAGTACTTGAACGATCCACGTCCGCCGCGGAACGGAATCAGCACCGTGGCTCGCTCGCCGAGCGGGACGCGCAACGACCCCACCTGCAGCGCCTGGATCACGCTGCGACCGTCACGGCCGCGATCGGCGGCGAAGCTGGGCACCACCTGCACCTGATCCTGAAGGGCGCGCACGATCGCCAAGGACAACGCTCCGTGAATCTGCCCGCCGTAGTCGACCAGCAACGGAATACGACGCGAGATGCCATCGGAGTCGGGTAACTGATTGAAGTGACCCGCGCCCGCCGCCGCGCTCTGAAACAGCGTGAGATTGCCGTTGTAACCACGCCAGGCGAGCAGATCAACCTGCCGATCGCCGAATGCGGCTTGCGTGAGCAGCGGCGCCGGCAGTGCGCCGTGGGCACGCGAATCGGCGTCATTGGCGACATAGAAGCCGAGAATCGCTGGCTTGCCGCGCAGTGCCGCGGCCATGCGAGCGTCGTTGTCGAGCGACGGGCGCATCTCTTCGACCGACCTGCGCAGATCCACATCATGCTGCAGCGGCCCGCCCAGCAGACGGTCGAGTACCGCAAGGCCGCTCGACTGATCGGGCTCGGCGAACACGACGTCGAAGCCGACGATCCTGGCGCCGTAACGCTCGAACAGCTTGCCGACCAGCGCCGCCATGATGTCCCGACCCCAAGGCCAGCGTCCGAGCTTGGCCAGACTGGCGTCGTCGATATCGACGATAGCGATACGCGGATCCGCGCCTGCCGTGGCGCTCATCCGGACCTGCGTGTCGTAACCGAGGCGATCCAGATGCTCGATCGATGTGAACTTGCTCAGGCCCAGGGCGTGCAGGCCGAAGAGTGCGACCCACGCCAGTCCGATCAGGATCCGGGTGAGGTAGCGATTGACCGCGCGCGCCCAGATCGCGGCAACGTCGGGACGCCACCCCGACTTCACCTGGCCGGCCTTGCGCGGCGCGAAGTTAGGCATTCGGGCGGCTCAAAGGCGAACGGGCGGCCCGGCGCAGCTGGTGGCAGCCGACGCTGAGGTCGATGACGCGGACGCAGAGGGAGCGTTCATGCATGCGAACCGATGCGGGCGATGCGCGCTTTGCGCGCGTCGATCACGCCGCCCGGGGTGAGGACTACTTGAAGTAGAACTCCATCTTCACGCCGGCCAGTTCGATCACGTCGTGGTCACCGAGAGCGTGCGCCTGTGCATCGAGCGTTCGGCCGTTGAGCACCGGAAACGAGGCCCCTTCGACATGCGTGATGAAATAGCCCTGCGGTCGTTTGGTGATGACCGCCACCTGCACGCCGGGTTTGCCCAGCGTGGTGAGCGGCTTGCTGAGTTCCAGCTCGCGTCCGGCGTTCGTGCCGGTTAGAACCTGAATCGCGGCCACCTGCGGTTTGACCGCGCCGCCGGGCGCCACCGGCGCGCTCACCGACGGGCTGGGCGCCGCAACCTTGCGCTGATCGAGCACCGGCATACCGGGCGAAGTCGCCGCGGCCAGCACCTCGGCCGCCTGCGCAGCCACGGGCTGTGCGACCGGACGAGGCGTCGACATTGCCGGCACGGCAGGCTCGGCTGGCGCGCCAGCACCTCCGCTCTTGGGCCGTAACACCATCGTGCGCTCGAAATCGGCGGTCTTCGCGGCAGCCGCGCCCACCTCGGCGAGATACTTGAGCTTGTACTTGCCAAGCTCGATCACGTCGTTGTTCTGCAGGAAGTGCTTCTTGATCGGCTGGCCGTTGACGAGCGTGCCGTTCGTGCTGCCCAGATCCTCCAGGAACGAGTCGTTCAGGATCGTGACGATCACGGCGTGTTCGCCCGAGACCGCCAGGTTGTCGATCTGGATGTCGTTATGCGGCTTGCGGCCAATGGACGTCCGCTCTTTGGTCAACGGGTACTCCTTGAGCACCAGACCGTCCATGCTGAGAATGAGCTTCGCCATTGCAGTCCCCTATTTAAACCATCCTAACATCCGCGCGAGCAGCCCTCGCGGCGCGGCGTAATCACGTAGAACCCGCACCAGGATGACCGAGACATTGTCGCGGCCACCATTGTCGTTTGCCATCTGCACCAGTTGCTGGGCGGCGAGCTTGAGGTTCGCCGAGAGTGCTTCCAGCGTCGAGCCGATGTCCTCGTCGGGCACCATGTCGTTCAGCCCGTCGGAACAAAGCAGATAAATATCGCCCGGACGTGCATCGTATTGCTTCAATTCGGCGTCGACCGTCGGATCGATGCCCAAGGCGCGGGTCACCAGATTCTTGTTGTGCGAGAAGCGCGCCTGCTCGGCGGTGATCATGCCGCTGTCGATCTGCTCCTGCAGCAGCGAGTGATCCTTGGTGATCTGCGTGAACTCGCCGTTGCGCAGCCGGTAGGCGCGCGAATCACCGATGTGCGCGAAGGCCACGACGTTGTCGTAGAACAGGCCCGCCACCAGGGTCGTGCCCATGCCGCTGTACTGCGGCTGGCTCTGCGCCGCCTGGTAGATCGAGGTGTTGGCCTTGGCGATGTGATCGAGCAGCAACTGGTGACCATACGGCCTGCCGCTCGCGCCATCGGTGTCGTACGGCCGCAGACGCTTGAGCGAATTCTCCATCTCGCTCGCGATCACGGTCGTGGCCATGCCGCTGGCGACTTCGCCGGCGTTGTAGCCGCCCATGCCGTCGGCGAGCACGGCCAATCCCATCACCGCGTCGGACACGATTGAATCTTCGTTGTGCGAGCGCACCACTCCCGGATCGGTACAACTGGCGATCTCCAGGGCGGAGGCCAGGCTGATATGCCTGCCGCTCGATCGATGGCTGGATCGTTCCACTGCGGTGCGTTCTCGTTGCGTTGTAAGCACAGCTTAACCCTCTGCCGTCGTCGCGCTGGCCGGCTGCGCGCTTGGTTGCGCGGCATTGCGATAAGCCCCGCCGATGATGCGCAGGGCGTGCGCGAATTGCTGGCCGTTCTGGAAGCGTTGCGCCGGATCTTTGGCCATCGCCTTGTTCAGAAAGGCAACGATCGTGCCGGGAAGCTTCGTGTTGATCTTGCGGATATCGGGCGTTGGGTCATTTGCAATGCGATACATCAGGGCGGCCATCGAATCGCCCTGGAACGGCAACTGACCGCAGGCGAGCACGTATAAAGTCACGCCGAGCGAGTACAGATCGGACCGGCCATCGATGCGTTGTCCGGCCAGTTGTTCGGGAGACATGTACGAAGGCGTGCCCAGCACCAGGCCGGTCTTGGTCTTGGACGAGTCGGTGATGCGCGCGATGCCGAAGTCCGTCACCTTCACCGTGTCCGAGGCATCCTCATACATGATGTTGGCGGGCTTGATGTCGCGATGCACGACGTTGTTCTTATGCGCGTAATCGAGCGCCTCGGCCACCCGCGCACAGATCGACACCACGCGCTCGAACACGAGCAGCTGATCGACCTTGGACCGCCCGGTTAGGTCCTTGCCTTTGAGAAACTCCATGGCGATGTACGCCAGATCGTGCTCTTCGCCGGCATCGAAGATGGTGACGATGTTCGGATGGTTGAGTCGCCCTGCGGTCTCGGCCTCGCGGAAGAAGCGCTCGCGTGCCTCCTGCAATTCCTCGCCCTCGAACTCCTGGCCCA
>CADECO010000017.1:7506-28785 GCA_902825905.1 uncultured beta proteobacterium | reverse complement strand
TCGAAATCGAGCGCCAGTCCGTGCAGGATGTCCATGAGCGAATCGCTCATCGGAATGCGGCGGAACTTGTCGAACGCCATGTCGAGCTGGCCCTGCCCCTGGAACGCGAGGCCCAACATCCGGTTCGACTCGGCCGACTCGGCGTCCGACTTGGCCTTGCCCGCCTCCGTCAGCAGATACTGCTTGGTGGTGAGCATCAGATGCCCCACGACCAGCAACACCGCCGGCAGCATCAGCTTGAGCCAGGTGCTCGATTGCGTCAGCGACAGGTAGGGTGTCACCAGCAGCACCAACAGCAGCACGGCCGACACCGCAGCCGCCGGCTTGGCGTGCAGTCGCGGCAGCAGAAGCGTGAGGTAGAGCCCGACCAGGAGGATCGCGCCGATCGTCGCCGCCGGCCCCCACCACGGCGCCACGATGAAGTGGCGCTGCAGGATGCTCGAGACGTTGTGCGCGAGCATCGTCACCGGCGCGGTGACCGGATCGACCGGCGAGGGCAGCATCGAGGCGACGCCGGCGGCGGTCGGCCCGATCAACACGATCTTGTCGCGGTACTTGTCCGCCTTGAGCTTGCCCGAATACACGTCGTAGAACGAATCGACCGGAAACGCGGAACGCTCGCCGGCGTTGCGATAGAACTGGGTGCGCATCGACATATGCGATCCGGTCTCGATCGACACGTTGCCGAACTTCAGTCCCTGCCCGTACTGCACCTGGATGTCTTTAGGCGCCACGTTCAGCGCCTTGGCCGCGATCGTGGTGGCAAGCGATGGAACCAGATATCCCGAATAGTCGACCACCAGCGGATCGGCGCGATAGACGCCATCCTTGTCGGCATTCGAATGCAGGTGCCCCACTCCGGAAAGCGCCGCACCGAGACGGTCGATCGGCATCGATACGACCTCGACGGCCGGCAGCGGCACGTCGTTCTGATCGGGAATGCCACCGACCGGCTTGACCGTGCTCCCGGTCACGAACGCCGGCAGGGTCTTGTCGGGAGCTCCGGCCGGCTGAAATCGATCGAGGCGAAACAGCATCGGCAGCACCACGTTGCCCGCCTTGGTGAAGCTCGAGGCGAGCTTGCGGTCGGCATCGAGCGCCTCTTTGGCTTCGTTCAGGATCGCGCCGATCGTCGTCAGCGGTGCGTTGAGGGAAGCGGCGGTGGTCTGGTCGGCGCCGCTGAGCGCCTGTGTGGCCGCGTCGTGCGCCTTGGCGATGCGCTCGATGAACGGCAGACCACGATCGCGCTCGTCTTCGGAGAAGAACGCCAGATGGGCGATGACCTTGGGCTTGGTATCGGCAAGCGTGTCGATCAGCTTGGCGTGAACATCGCGCGACCACGGCCAGCGACCGATGTTGGCGATGCTCGCGTCGTCGATCGCGATGATCGCGATGCGGTCGCTCGGGGTGCGCTCGGTGCGCATCGCTGCGGCATCGTAAGCACGGCCCTCTAACGAAGCCATCGTATCGGACTCGAACTGCGACGCGACCAGTGCGGCCACGCAAAGTACGAGGCCGACCATCCAGTCTTTTTTCCAGAGCGCGCGCACGGTCACAGGGAGTCCCCGAAGGACGATTGTCCGGTTGTCGTCAACCGCTCGGGATTCTAAGTGAGACGCCCCGCTTCACGGTCGCGACAATGCCTGGGGCGGGCACAAATTCCGCCTCTACGGCAAGCACTTGTGCGCGTTTGCTGATCTGTCTTGGTGACGTGTGTAACGCACCACGGACACCTGCGGGCGTAGCGATCCGCTCGCCGGAAATCGAGCCAAGGTGCCGAAAAACGTCAGTCGGAGAGATTTCTGCCGCAGGCGGATCGCAGCGGCAGTCGGGGGCCGTCCAAGACGGCCCGACATCCAGACATCAACTACCCAGAGCCGTGCCGACAGACAGGCCCAACGCCGCAGCCAGTTCGTTGCCGGAAACCTTTTTGGTCTCCTCACCCTTGGCCTTGATGACTTCGATCTGGCCGCCCTGCGCCGTTATACGGAAGCTGTCCGGTCCGATCTCGGAAACCTCGCCGATCTTGCCTTTGACCGCGCCGAACGTACGGAAGGTGTGCTTGCGGGCATCGAAAATCTGGATCTTCTTGCCACCCAGGGTCGTCCAGGCACCCGGGGCGGGGTTGCAGCCGCGAATCACGTTGTAGATGAAATCGACGTGGTTGGCCCAGTTGATCCGTGCTTCCGCCGCGCGGCACCAACCTTCGTACGAGGCCTGGGATTCATCCTGCACACGTTCTTTGTGCTTGCCCGCGAGCACCAGATCGGCCGCTTCGAGCATCGCCTGGACTCCCATCGGGAACAGCCGATCGAAATAGACCGAACCGAGCGTGTCGTCGGGGCTGACAGGCGTTTCCTTCTGCAGCACGACCGGGCCTTCATCTAACCCGTCAGTAGGGCGGAAGATGGTGAGGCCCGTCTTGCTGTCGCCGCGGATGATCGGCCAGTTGATCGAACTGGGGCCGCGGTACTTGGGCAACAACGACGGGTGGTACTGAATCGTCCCGTGCTTCGGGATGCTCACGAAATCCTGCGGCGCGAACTGCAGCACGAACGCCATGATGCCGATGTCGGCGTTGGCGGCCTGCATCGCATCGCGCGCTTCGGGACTGCGCAGCGAGGCGAACTGGTAGACCTTGAGCCCCTTTTCCTGCGCCGCGACCTTCAGCGGATCGGCCTTGGCACCCTCCTTCTCCGGTGCGCAGAACACTGCGGCGACCTCGTCCCCGCGTGCATGAAAAGCATCCAGCACTGCCTTGCCGAAGTCCTGCTGGCCGATGATTGCGATTCGCATGGCGAATTCCTCCTTGTGCGTTGCCGTCCGCTCACGCGGCCTTCTTGGGCGGCGCGCTGAACGCGCCAGCGGTCTTGAGGGCGCCGACCTTCGTCTCGTCGTAGCCGAGCACGTCTTTGAGGATCTCGTCGGTGTGCTCGCCCAGCGTCGGCGAGCGCTTCACCTCGGCCTTCGAATCGGAAAGCTTGATCGGCATGCCGACGTTGAACCACTTGCCGCGCTGCGGATGGTCGAGTTCGACCCACATCTCGCGCCCGCGCACGTGCTCATCGTTGGCGAGGTCTTCGGTCGACATGATCGGCCCGCAAGGCACGTCGAGCGGGTTCAGGATCTCCATGAACTCGCGTTTGGTGTGGTTCGACGCGAACTTGGTGATCAGCGCCCACATGTCGTTCTGATTCTTGCGGCGGTCGCCGATCTTGGCGAAGCGCGGATCGGTCGCCAGATCCGGAACACCGACGTCGGCCCCGATGCGTTTGGCAAGCGCCTCCCAGACCGCCTCCTGGACGACGACGTAGATGTAGTCGTTCGGACCGCCAGGCTTGCACTTGATGGCATTGCCGAGCTGACCACCGCCGGAGTCGTTGCCCGCGCGCGGCGTGGCACCCATGCCTTTCTGCGTGGGCACCGAGTATTCGCTCAAACCGCCATGGTCAAGGCGTTGATGATCACGCCACTTGACGCGGCAAAGATTCATCACGCCGTCCATCATCGCCACCTCGACGTACTGGCCCTTGCCGGTGCGATCGCGCTGATGCAAGGCGGCAAGCAGACCGATCGCCAGGTGCAGGCCGGTGCCAGAGTCGCCGATCTGCGCGCCGGTCACGAACGGCGGGCCTTCGGGAACGCCGGTTGTGCTCATCGCCCCGCCCATCGCCTGCGCAACGTTCTCGTAGGCCTTGAACTCGGCGTAGGGTCCGCTCGATCCGAAGCCCTTGATCGAGCCCATCACGATGCGTGGATTGATGCTGTGGATCTTCTCCCAGGTGAACCCGAGCCGGTCGAGCACGCCGGGGCCGAAGTTCTCCATGACGATGTCGCACTTCTTGAGCAGATCGATGAACACCACCTTCCCCTCGGCGGACTTCATGTTCACGGTGATCGAGCGCTTATTGCAGTTGAGCATCGTGAAGTAGAGGCTGTCGGCGTTGGGCACGTCGCGCAGCTGGCCGCGCGTGGCATCGCCTTGCGGCGGCTCGAACTTGATGACGTCGGCGCCCATCCAGGCAAGCAGCTGCGAGCACGTCGGGCCCGCCTGCACGTGGGTCATGTCGAGAATGCGAACGTCTTTGAGTGCTTGCATGTACTGCTCTCCAGATGAATCGATTCGATCCGCAATCGGTGCCGGTTACTGCATAGGCCGTACTTGGCCGTTACTTCTTCTTCGCCGCGGTGGGGTTGAGGCTGGTGATGCGTCCGCTCTCGGTGCCGGCAGTCTCGTCGATGGCGGCATTGATCAGCGTGGGCTTGCGCGAACGAATCGCCTCTTCCATCGCCGAGCGCAACTCGGCCGGGGTGGTGGCATGCACGCCGATGCCGCCGAAGGCTTCCATGATCTTGTCGTAGCGCGCGCCCTTCACGAACACGGTGGGCGCAGGATCGCGCCCGGTGGGATCCTTGTCGGTCCCTTTGTACACGCCGTTGTTATTCATGATGACGATGCACACCGGCAGGTCGTAACGGCAGATCGTCTCCACCTCCATGCCGGAGAAGCCGAACGCGCTATCGCCTTCGATCGCGATCACCTGCTGCTTGGTGGTCACCGCGGCCGCGACGCAGTAGCCCATGCCGATGCCCATGATGCCCCAGGTGCCCACGTCGATCCGCTTGCGCGGTTTGTACATGTCGACGATCGAGCGCGTGAAATCGAGCGCGTTGGCGCCTTCGTTGACGAACATCGCCTCCGGATTGGCCTTCACGATGTCGCGCACCACGTTCAGCGCGCTGTGAAAATTCATCGGCACGGGATTCTTCGCGAGCGTCTCGGCCATCTTGGCGACGTTGCCGTTCTTCTTGTCGGCCACGGCCGTGAGCCACTCGGCAGGCGGCTTGGCCCAACTGCTGCCCATGCCGGCCAGCAACGCCGACACGCACGATCCGATATCGCCCACCAGCGGCGCATCGATGCGCACGTTGCTGTCGGCCTCCTGCGGCGAGATGTCGATCTGGATGAACTTCTGCCCGCCCCAGTCTTTCGAGCCCTTGCCGCCCCAGGTCTTGCCTTTGCCGTGCGAGAGGAGCCAGTTCAGGCGTGCGCCGATCAGCATCACCACGTCGGCACCGGGCAGCACGAACGAGCGCGCCGCCGAGGCGCACAGCTCATGCGTGTCGGGCAGCAGGCCCTTGGCCATCGACATCGGCAGATAGGGAATGCCGGTCTGCTCGACCAGGCGTTTGACTTCGGCATCGGCCTGCGCGTAGGCCGCGCCTTTACCGAGAATGATCAGCGGCTTCTTGGCACCCTTGAGCAGATCGAGCGCGCGCTTGACCGCTTCGGGCGCCGGAAGTTGTTTGGGCGCCGGGTCGACCACCTTGATCAGCGTCTTCTGCCCGGCCGCCGCATCGATGGCTTGTGCGAACAGTTTGGCTGGCAAGTCGAGATACACACCGCCCGGACGCCCCGACACCGCGGCACGAATCGCGCGTGCGATGCCTACGCCGATGTCGTCGGCGTGCAACACGCGGAAGGCGGCCTTGGCCACCGGCTTGGCGATGGCGAGCTGATCCATCTCTTCGTAGTCGCCCTGCTGCAGATCGACGATCTCGCGCTCCGAGGAGCCGCTGATCAGGATCATCGGAAAGCAGTTGACGGTGGCGTGGGCGAGCGCATTGAGCCCGTTCAGAAAACCCGGCGCGGAGACGGTCAGGCAGATTCCGGGCTTGCCGGTGAGGAAGCCCGCGATCGACGCAGCGTAGCCGGCGTTCTGCTCGTGCCGAAACGCGATCATGCGCATGCCGTTGGCTTGAGCGCGGCGCGTCAGGTCGGTGATCGGAATGCCGGGCAGGCCGTAGATCGTGTCGAGGCCGTTGAGCTTCAACGCATCGATGACCAGTTGAAAGCCGTCGATGGTTTCCTGCGGGGTCGCAGCAGCTTGCGCGCCGCCGGCCAGTTGCGTTTCGACGCTACCCATGGTGGTTACGCTCCTGATTGGTGGAGTCTGAAGGCTGGAATCTGGGGCGGCGCGCCGATCGCGCGCACCGAGTGCCGACACGGCTTCGCCGCTGCGAAACCAGTCGCCGGACAAGGGGCTAGAGTCTAGAAATTCCAGCCCCTCGCTCACCTTGACTGAGGTCAATCATTACTTCCTAATTCGGCCGGCCGAGTCGCAGCGAGGGGCTGCTCCACCCGGGAGTCGGCGCTACCGTGACCAACATCGTCAGCCACCCGCAACGCAATACGATCCGCCTGCAACTGCGCCAGAACCTCATTCTGCGAGAGATCAGCGCGGCGGCCCGCACTGATCTGGAGCCGATGCTCGACGTCGCCGATTTCAAGAAAGGCGAACCGCTCGTGCATCAGGGCACCAACGCGATGGAGCAGTTCTTCATCCTCGACGGGATCCTCAAGCGGGTGGTGGCCAATCGCGAAGGCAAGGAAATGATCCTGCGCTTTGCCGCCGAGACCAGCATGGACACCTCGTATGCGGCCTGGCGCCTGGGCACGCCGATTCCCTACAGCATCGTCGCCGTCACCAAGGTGCGCGCCGCACGCTTGTCGATGCCGCACTGGGTGGAGTTCCTCGAAAAACATCCGGACGTGAAGACGCGCTTCGAGTACGAAGTGATGCGTCTGATGTCGGAGGTGATGGCCCACACGATCACGCTGCACCTGCTCGATGCGCCCGGTCGTCTGGCACGCTTCGAACGCAAGCATCCCGATCTGACCGGCCGCATTCCGAACAAGGAACTCGCGTCGTATCTGAATCTCACGCCGGAGACGCTGTCGCGGCTGAAGCAAAAGCGCGCGGCGGCGGGGTGATATCCGCGGTCATCCGCGCGATGTGCGCCTCGGTTTATGAACTGGCCTTCGAGCGAGCGAGCGCACCGCCGAGCAACGGCCAGACCAGCAGCAGCAGTGCGAGTGCGGTGATGGTGCCAACCAGCCAGTTCGAGAAGAACACCGACAGATCACCCTGCGAGCCGAGTATCGCCTGACGGAATGCGGCTTCGGCGCGATCGCCGAGCACGAGCGCCAGCACCAGTGGCGCCAACGGATAGTCGAGTTTCTTGAACACGTAGCCGACCACGCCGAAGAACAGCATCAGCCACACGTCGAACATCGAGTTGTGCACGGTGTAGGCACCGATCGCGCAGACCACCAGAATCACCGGCGCGATGATCGCGAACGGAATGCGCAGGATCGCCGCGAACAGCGGCACGCAGGTGAGCACGACGATGAGGCCGGCGATGTTGCCCAGATACATGCTCGCGATCAGGCCCCAGACGAAATCCTTCTGCTCGATGAACAGCATCGGGCCGGGCTGCAACCCCCAGATCAGCAGACCGCCGAGCAGCACGGCCGCGGTCGGCGAACCTGGTACGCCCAGCGTGATCATCGGCAGGAGTGCGCTGGTGCCTGCGGCATGCGCGGCCGTCTCGGGCGCCACCACGCCCTCGACCTTGCCGGTGCCGAGTTGATCACCCTCGCGTGACATGCGCTTGGCCAGCCCGTAGCTCATGAACGAAGCGGGCGTTGCGCCGCCCGGCACGATGCCCATGAAGCAGCCCACCGCCGCGCTGCGGATGGAAGTGACCCAGTAGCGCGGCAGCTCGCGCCAGGTTTCCTTCACCACTGCCATGTCGATCTTGGCGTTGGCACCCTTGAATGCAAGCCCTTCCTCGAGGGTGAGCAGGATCTCGCCGATGCCGAACAGGCCGATCACCGCAATCAGGAAGTCGAAGCCCTGCAGCAACTCGGTGAAGCCATAGGTGAGCCGCAGCTGACCGGTGACGGTATCCATGCCGACTGCAGCGAGCGCGAAGCCGATCATCATCGCGGCAATGGTCTTCATCGCCTGGCCCTTGGCCATGCCGATGAACGCGCAGAAGGTGAGCAGATAGACCGAGAAATACTCCGGGGGCCCGAACTTGAGCGCGAACTTCGCGATGATCGGCGAGAGGAACGTGATCACCACCACCGCGATGAACGCGCCGATGAATGACGAGGTGAATGCCGCGGTGAGCGCCTTACCGGCTTCGCCCTTCTGCGCCATCGGATAGCCATCGAAGGTCGTCGCGACCGACCATGGCTCGCCTGGAATGTTGAACAGGATCGAGGTGATCGCCCCGCCGAACAATGCGCCCCAGTAGATGCACGAGAGCAGGATGATCGCGGTCGTGGTACCGCCCGGCTGCTGTGCGAGCGTGAAGGTGAGCGGCAGCAGGATCGCCACGCCGTTGGCTCCGCCCAAGCCCGGCAGCACGCCGATGATCACTCCCAGCGTGACGCCCACGAACATGAAGCCGAGGTTCTTCAGCGTGAGGGCGACGCCGAAGCCCTGCATCAATGCACTGATCTCTTCCATGTCCGCCTCAGTTCAGCCCCAGCGCGGCTTCGATCGGCCCCTTGGGCAGCGGCACCTTGAACCAGATCTCGAACACCAGGAAGAACGCGACCATGACGCCGACCGAAACCGCCGCGGCACGCACGATCGAGTACTTGCCCAGCCACAGCATGAAGAACGCGATGAACAGGATTGATGCCACATAGATCCCGATCATCTGGATCAGCGCGACGTAGACGATCGAGGGCACCAGCAGCATCAGGATCATGCGCAGCTGATCGCGTCCGACGAAGCTGCGCGCGGCAAGTTGCGAGTTGCGCAGCGCCCGGACGAAGACCGTCACGCTGGCGATGACGACGAGCAGACCGATATAGAAGGGGAAATACCCGGCCTGCGGACCATCCTCAGCCCAACTCGCACCGAGGCGCCAGCTGTCGAACATCACCGCCGCGCCGAACACGAGAATCAGTGCGGCGACGACCAACTCCAGCGTACGCACCGAAGCCGCCGAGACTTCGCGCTTGGTCGAATCGGTCAAGATCTCCCCCTTGTCTTGCGATGAGCGGCAGGCGCATCGAGCCTGACTCGCCCTGCCTGCCGCGACCGGATTGCCGCAGCGCCAACCTCGCAGTCGGGCCGGTTCCGGCGGCTACGCCACCACTACTTGACCCAGCCGGCTTCCTTCATCAATACGCGGTGGCGCTGTTCTTCCTTGGCCACCCAATCGGCGAATTCCTTGCCGGTCAGCGCGGTCTGGTTGAAGGCGCCGCGCTCCATGAACTCTTTCCATTCCGGCGTACCGCGCACCTTGCCGAGCAGGGAAACGTAGAAGCCGCGCTGCGCATCGGTGACGCCACCAGCCATGAAAATGCCCCGCAGCATGACGTAGTCGATGTCGACACCGGACTCCTTGCATGTCGGAATATCCTTCCAGCTCATGGTGCCGGCGATCTTGCCCTCGTAGGGCATGCGCGTGTCGTCGAATACGCACAGCGGACGCAGCTGCCCCGCGCGCCACTGTGACACCGCTTCGATCGGGTTGTTCACGGTGGAATCGACGTGCTTGCCCACCAGCTGCGTCGCGACTTCACCCCCACCCTTGTACGGGATGTAGGTGAACTTGGTGCCGGTCTGCTTCTCGAGCGCAACCGTGATGATCTGATCTTCCTGGCGCGAACCGGTGCCACCCATCTTGAACTTGCTGGTCTTGGCCGCGGCGATGTAGTCCTTCGCGGTCTTGTGCGGCGTCTCGGCGTTCACCCACAGAACGAACTGGTCGAGCGCCATCATGCTCACCGGCGTGAGGTCGCGCCAATTGAACGGAATACCGGTGGCGAGCGGCGTGGTGAACAGATTGGAGAGCGTGATGATGATCTTGTGCGGATCGGCCTTGGCGTTCTTGACCTCGAGGAACCCTTCTGCGCCGGCGCCGCCGCCCTTGTTGACCACCACCATCGACTGCTTCATCAACTGATGCTTCTTGATGATCGCGTCGATCAGCCGTGCCATCTGGTCGGCGCCGCCGCCGGTGCCGGCGGGGACGATGAATTCCACCGTTTTAGTGGGCTCCCAGGTCTGCGCGAATACCAGTGGCGCAACGGACGCACTGAGCGTACCCAGTGCAACCACTGTCATGAACTTGCTTGGACCCATCCTCATACGCCACCCCTTTCTAAGCTCGAAGGATTCTCTGAAAGTCACTTCACGACCAGCACCGGCACTTCGGCCAGGTGCAGGACTTTCTGCGTGACCGAGCCGATCACCAGCGACGCCACCGCCCCTCTGCCGTGCGCCCCCATGATGATCTGATCAACCCCTAGGTCCTTTGCGTATTGCGCAATCACCTGCGCGGGTTCCCCGACGATGATGTGCACCGCATGGCGCACCCCCGCACGATCGAGCAGTTCGCGCGCAGAGGCCAGCTCCTTGTTGCCCTCATCCTGGTGATACTTCTTCACCTCGTCGCCGCTGATGAACATGGTGACGCCGCCGGAGAGCGGAGGTTGCACGGTGAGAAGGTGCAGATCGATCGCATTCGCATCGCGATACTGCGCGCGTGACTGGAGGTGGTAACGGACCGCGTTGAGCGCGCTGTCCGAACCATCTACCGGGATGAGGATCTTCATGGCAAGAACTCCTGCAGGCTCACGAATCGACGAATTCGTACGATGGGCGACGGTACGATCGGCCCCACAATGCGCAGAGCAACGCAGCGCACGCTACTTTGTTGACGTGCGCTAACCCTTGGTGCCCGGACCGCCCGACGATTGATTCGAAGCTGATCCGCCCGCTGCGGCCCCCGGCTGGGCAAGATCGACCAGAGGCTCGTGCGGCTGTTTCGCCTGCGCGCGACGCGCGATGAGCGTGCCGACGATCACCACGAGTGCCGCACCGCCGATCTTGGCCACCAGCGGCAGCCACGGCACGTTCGCTTTCACCCAATCGACGACGACCGGATCGGTGACCGCCATGTCGCCGGCCACCCAGCCGAGCAGGGCCGCGCCGATGGTGATGATGATCGGGTAGCGGTCCATCACCTTCAAAAGCAGGGTGCTGCCGAAGATGATGAGAGGGATGCTGATCAGCAGACCGAGAACGAGCAGCAGCAGGTCGCCACGCGCCGCCGCCGCCACCGCGATGACGTTGTCGAGGCTCATGACCAGGTCGGCGATCAGAATCGTTTTGACCGCAGCCATCAGACCGGACTGCGTCGGACCGTCGTCGCCGTGCTCTTCTTCGGGCACGAGCAGCTTGATGCCGATCCAAAGCAGCAGCGCTGCGCCGATCAGCTTCAGCCACGGAGTCTTCAGCAGTTCGACTGCAACCACGGTGAGCACGACACGCATGATGATCGCGGCCGCACTACCCCAGAAAATCGCCTTCTTCTGCTGGCTTGGAGGTAGCGAGCGCGCCGCCAGCGCGATGACCACGGCGTTGTCGCCCGACAACACGATGTTGACGCCGATGATCTGCGCCAGACCGACCCAGAATGTCGGGTCACTCAACGATCCCAGCATTGCACCCACCCTTTTAGTGAAGTCGTGACGGTCTGCGACGCCTCAGACGGCGCGGCGCCGGACAGTAATGTTAATCGACGCGCCGCGCGTGAGCGATGGGTAATCGCCCTGCCCTCAGAACAACCCCACCACCTTGCCGTCGATGAGATCGATCTTTTCAGCGGAGGGCACCTTCGGCAGCCCCGGCATCGTCATGATGTCGCCGCAGATCATCACCACGAACTCCGCGCCGGCCGCCAGGCGCACTTCGCGAACGTTGACGGAATGGTTGTCTGGGGCGCCGCGCAACTGGGCATCAGTCGAGAACGACGATTGCGTCTTGGCGACACACACCGGATAGTTCCCGTAACCGTCGTCCTGCAGCTTCTTGATCTGCGCGCGCACTTTCGAGTCGGCGGTGACCTCGGAGGCGCGATACACCTTCCTGGCGATCTTGTTCATCTTGTCCCAGAGCGTGTCCTGCTCGTCGTAGACGAAGCTGAAGTTGCTCTTCTGGTCGCACAGGCCGACGACGATCTTCGCCAGCTCGGCCGCGCCTTTGCCGCCTTCGGCCCAATGATTGGCCAGCACCACCGGCACGCCCAGTTTGGCCATGCGCGCCTTCAACATCTCGATCTCCGCGGGCGTGTCGCTGGTAAAGCGATTGATCGAGACCACGCACGGGATTCCGTACACCTTCGACACGTTCTCGACGTGACGCTCCAGGTTGACCAGCCCCTTGTCGAGCGCGGCGAGGTTCTCGGTGGTCAGCGTCTTCAGATCGGCGCCGCCGTGGTACTTCATCGCGCGCACCGTCGCGACGATCACCGCCGCCGAAGGGCGCAGGCCCGACTTGCGGCACTTGATGTCCACGAACTTCTCGGCACCGAGATCAGCCCCGAACCCGGCTTCGGTGACGACATAGTCGGCGAGTTTGAGTGCCGATTGCGTGGCGATCACCGAATTGCAGCCGTGCGCGATGTTGGCGAACGGCCCGCCGTGGATGAACGCCGGATTGTTCTCCAGCGTCTGCACCAGGTTCGGCGCCAGCGCATCCTTGAGCAGCACCGTCATCGCGCCGTGCGCCTTTAGATCGCGCGCATACACCGGCTTCTGCTCGCGCGTATAGCCGATCACGATGTTGCCCAGACGCCGCTTCAGGTCGTCAAGCGAGGTCGCCAGGCAGAAAATCGCCATTACCTCGGAGGCCACGACGATGTCGAAGCCGTCTTCGCGTGGGAAGCCGTTGGCGGTGCCACCCAGCGAGATGACGATGTCGCGCAGCGCACGATCGTTCATGTCGAGCACGCGGCGCCACTGGATGCGACGGATGTCGATGCCCAGATCGTTGCCCTGGGTGATGTGGTTATCGATCATCGCCGCCAGCAGATTGTTGGCGAGCTGGATCGCGCCGAAATCACCAGTGAAATGCAGGTTGATGTCTTCCATCGGCACGACCTGCGCGTAGCCGCCGCCCGCTGCCCCGCCCTTCACGCCGAACACCGGACCGAGCGAGGGTTCGCGCAGGCAGATCATCGCCTTCTTGCCGATGTGATTGAGCGCATCGCCCAGACCGACCGTGGTGGTGGTCTTGCCTTCGCCCGCCGGCGTGGGGCTGATGGCCGTGACCAGGATCAGCTTGCCGTCGGGTTTGCTCTTGAGCGTATCGAGATACGCAAGCGAGACCTTCGCCTTGTAGTGTCCGAACGGCTCCAGGTGCTCGTCGCCGATGCCGAGCTTGTCGCGCGCGACGGCGGCGATGCGCTGCATCTTGGCAGCCTGGGCGATTTCGATATCCGATGCCATGGGTGTCTCCAATGAAAGCGGGCGTGATCAAGGCGCACGTACCGACGAGGCGCGGCAGTGTAGGCAGTGGGCCAAGCCCACAACATTGACGGGCGTCAAGGGTCCAGGAACGCGCGCGCGAACCGCACGCGGCATGCCTGCAGCGCAGCGGAAGGTGTGGACCGGATGCCTACATCGCGCGCCGCGTTCTACCCAGCGCAGCACTCAACGTGCGACGCCTGGCGTTATGCAGCCTTCTGCGCCTCCTCTTGCTGCAGCGAGAAGATCGAGCTGTAACCGCCCGACCAGTCCGGCGGAATCAGGCATGGCCGCGGATCGTGATGGGCGAAGGCTGCCGGCTTGCCACGCACGATCGCACCGCTGTGCTTCGTACCGAGCGGATTACACATGTAAGTGAACGCGTCGGCGCTCGACAACGTGTAGAGCAACAAAGGCCGCCCCAGGTCGGAGTCGTTGCGCGGGGAGCTGTGCAGGGTGCGGCAGTTGTGGATGGTCAGCGAGCCCGCCGGACCGGTGAGATAGACGGTCTTCGACGCGTCGAGCCGGGCGACGTCGCTATCGCGCAGGCAGCCGATCCATTTGCCGCCCTCGTCGTACTGCGTGAGCATCGGCTCGATCTCGTGGCTGCGCGGCAGCACGCCGAGTGGCCCCTGATCCATGCCGCAGTCGTACAGATACGTGCCCACCGTCAGCGGCGAATAATTGGTGTGCGGCCAGAACGAAATGTCGTAGTGCCACTTCACCTCTTCGCCGCCCTGCTTCCATTTGAAATTGAGCTTGGAGTGATGGAACTTCACGTCCGTCCCGACCAGGTCGGCGACGATGTCGGCCATCGGCCCCTTGGTCACGTACTCCCAGAACACCGGATGGTGGATGTCGGGGCTCGACACCCGGCGCAGCCGCGGCGCGTCGGAGCGGTGATCGGGCTCCAGATCGAACGTCTTGTCCGACTTCGTCACCTTGCGGCTTTGTTCGACCAGTTCCTCGGTGGCCGCGCGCAACCGCTTGATCCACTCATCGGGAATCACCCGCTCGAGCAGGATGTAGCCCTCGCGAAGATAAAACTCGCGTTGTGCCTGGGACAGCACGCGCGGCGGGATGGCGAAAATCTGTTCCGGTGTCATGGCTGGCTCCCCTCTTCACTCTTCACTCTTCACTTTTCACTCTTCATTCGTCACCGTTGCTCAACTTCACTTGAACTTCAACATCGTGCCCGGCAACCATGTCACCAGTGCCGGCCAGATCATCACGATCACCATGGTCAGCACCTGCAGCGCGATGAACGGGACCACGCCGCGATACATGTCGCGAATGGTGATCTGCGGCGGCGCCACTGCGCGCAGGTAGAAGATCGCCGGCGCCATCGGCGGGGTGAGGTAGCTGGTCTGGATCATGATGAGAAACAGGATGCAGAACCACACCGGATCGAAGCCCGCGGTCTTGATGAGCGGGGTGAAGATCGGCACGAAGATCAGCACGATCGAGATCCAGTCGAGGAAGAACCCGGCAATGAACAGGATCAACATCATCAGCGCGAGCAGCACCCAGGGCGAGAGCTGCATCTTCGCTATCGCCTGGTTCGCCGCGTTGATACCTCCGCCGCCGATGAACACGCCGGTGAAGAGCGTGCCGGCAAGCAGCACCGCCATGATCATCGAGGTGACCTTGAGCGTCTTGAGAAGCGCTTCGAACAGCGCCGTGTTCGAATAGGTACGGTAGAGCATCGTCAACAACACGGAAGCGAGCGCACCGATTGCCGCCGCCTCGGTCGGTGAGGCCCAGCCGAGCAGGATCGAGCCGAGCACCGCGAAGATCATCAGCACCGGCGGGATCAGGTTGCGCGTGGTGATCCACACCTTCGCGCCGAAGCGCGGGTCGCCGGGCTCGGACGCAATGCGCGGTCCGTACTTTGGACGCAGCGAGCAGACCACGAAGATGTACACGACGTAGAGCGCTCCCATGATCAAGCCGGGAAACACCATGCCGTACAGCAGATCACCCACCGAGATATCAGCCAGCGGCCCCATCACCACGGCCACCACCGACGGCGGGATGATCGTGCCCAGCGACCCGCCGGCGCAGATGGTGCCCGATATCAGGCCGCGGTCGTACGCGTAGCGCAGCATCACCGGGATGGTGAGCAGGCCCACCACCGATTCGGTCGCGCCGATCACGCCCGAGGAGGCCGCGAAGATCACGCACATCAGCACCGTCGCGATCGCCAGACCGCCGGGCAAGCGGCGCGTCCAGATGTGGATCGCCTCGAACAACCGATCGGCGATGCCCGAACGCTCCAGCATCGCGCCCATGAACACGAACAACGGTACCGCGGCAAACACGAAGTTCGACGACAGATCCTCGATCTTCTCGACGAACTGGAACACCACCCGATTGCCGAACGTGAACAGACCGAACACCAGCGCGGTGATCATCATCGAGTACACGACCTGCACGCCCAGGAACATCAGCACGAAGGCCATCGGCAGCATCAGGAACGGCAGGAGTTCCATCTACGACGCATCTCCCACGCCGCGCGCGCGCCGCACCGATTTCATCAGCTCGGCCAGCGACTGCAGCGCGAACAGCACGAAGCTCACCACGAACACTACGCGGAACGGCCACACCGGCAGATTCATGGCCGATTGGCCGGTGCGCTCGCTGCGCGACCAGCCGGTCCAGAAGTGCTGCATCAGCTCGTAGGACAGCCACACCAGCAGAGGTATGACGACGCAGTAGGCGAGGATGTCGATCACCGCCCGCGTGCGGGGCGAGAACCGGCCGGAGAAGATGTCGATGCGGATGTGCTCGCCGGCGCGCAGCGTGTACGCGAGTCCCAGCAGAAAATGCGAACCGGTGAGCAGGTAGCCGACCTCGTAGGCCCACACGGTCGGCGCGCCCATGGCGTAGCGCGAGAACACCTCCCAGCAGGTGGCCAGCGTGAGAGGCACCAACAGCAACGCGGCGAAAATGCCGACGGCGCCGACGACTCGTTCGATGGATCGGATGCTGATGTTCAAGGATCGATGTTCGGCGGCGCGATTGACGTCGCTTTCAGGCTTTGACTTTCACCTTGCGCCAGCTCTCGGCGTTCTTCCATTGCCCATCGAAGTCCTGCAGGCTCTTGTGGATGCGGGCGAACCACTTGTGCTTTCCTTCCTTCGCCATCTTGTCGGCCCAGTCCAGGCCGATCTTGCGCGCGGCGTACTGCACCTCGGCATCCAACTCGATGATCTCGTTGCCGGCTTTCTTGTAGAAATCGAGCGCCTTGGCGTCTTCCTGGCCGATCTTCAGCCACGACTCGAACGTCACCAGCTTCGCGGTGGTTTCGACCAGCTTCTTGTCGGACGCCGACAGCTTGTTCCAGGCATCCTTGTTGATGACCAGTTCGAACGGCGCGGTCGGTTGATGCACGCCCGGATAGATCAGGTACTTCGCCACTTTGTAGAAGCCCGGCGAGATGTTCTCCCAGAGCGTGCCCCACTCGGTCGCGTCGATGGCGCCGCGCTCGAGCATCGGATACACGTCACCGCCCGCGGTCGTGACCGGCGCGGCGCCGAGATCCTTGGCCATCTCGAGCCAAGCTCCGGCTGTGCGCAGCTTCAGCCCTTTCAGGTCGGCCAGCGTCTTGACCGGCTTGCGCGAATGCAGGAACACCTCTGCGGTACGGATGAAGAGCGGCAACGAGACCACGCCATCCATCTCGTCGCGATATTGGCGCTGCAAGTCGGCACCGCCGGCTTCATAGAGCCAGTGCAGCATGCGCTCGGTGTCGAACGACCCGGCGTAACCACCGAACAAGACGGTCGTGGGGTCCTTGCCCCAGTCGTAACCGATCCAGGTATGGCCGCACTCGGCCACGCCGTTCTTGACGGTCTCGGGCACCTTGAGCGCATTGCCCAGCGCCCCGCCGGGAAAGGTCTGCACCTTGATGCGCCCGCCGCTCAGCTCGCCGATACGATCGGCGAACAGCTTGGCGCCGATGTCCATCAGCGGACCGCCGGCCCAACCGGTAGCCATCTTCCAGCTGTGTGCGCCGCCTTGGGCGTTCGCACTCGTTGCGAGTGCGGCCAACGAGCCCGCCGCACCGGCCTTCAGAAAATCGCGCTTCTTCATCGGTCTCCTCCTTGTATGTTTGGGGGCAGCGGTTCGGCGCCTACGCCGTCTGCGCTTCGTTGATCGGCCCGTCGATCGTGACCGGCGCGTCGTGCCGGCGGAATCGCTCGATGGTGGACTTCAACTCGGGCTTCACATGGTCTTCGCTGTAGCCGTTGAACACATGCCCGACCAATCCACGATCGAGGTCGCTCGTACCCATGAACCAGTCGGCGACCGGGAAGGTGAGATTGAAGTTGCGCGCCATCATGATCCCCATATTGTGGTGCGCGGTGTGGTGGCGTCGGATGGTGTTCACGAACGGCACGTTGCGCACGAACCAGTTGTCGTGCACGTGGCAGCAGTAGTGGAACGCCTCATACAGCAGGTAGTTGCCGATGATCGTCACCATCAGGATGTATCCGGCGTTTGCATTCACGGCCTGCGCCAGCAGCCAGGCAAACGGCACCCCCAACCCCATGAACGTGAACAACGCGCGCCATGGAAAGAAAATGATCCGCCACTCGCGGGGAGACTCCACCGTCATCTCGTTGTCGGTGAAGTACTGATGATGCTGGCGGGTATGGCGGTCGTAGATCGCGCGCAGCGCCCACACGTCGACCAGCCGGTGCATGACGTACTTGTGGATCCACCACTCGAACATATTGGAGAAGAACAGCACCGGAATCACCAGCAGCCATTCCCAGCTCGCGTTCTGCAGCTGGGTCACGCACCAGGCGATCGCGCTCAGGCCGACGATGTAGATCACCCCGATATGCACCTTCCCGCTGTAGCCGGGTCGTATCTGCGCCAGATACTCGGCGCGAAAATTCTTTTGCCGCTCGCTCATGTTGTGGCGTTCTTCCAGCGCTGCCATGGCTTCCTCCAAGCGTGACCCGTCCACTGACTTCGTTCACTGACATATTAGGCGTATATCTGCGGCGCTGTCGAGCCGCCCCACCCCGCACCCGCCGTCACAAGTCCGTATCGACCGTGCCGCGGGTGAACGCCTCGATGTTGTCGAGAAGCCGGTCGAGCGCGGCACCCGCCGCCCGCCCGTTGCCCTGAGCGATCGCCCGCGCGACATCGGCATGCAGCTTCGCTGCGACCGGCATGTCGGCCGCCTGTTTGTAGTGCAGGTACCAGAAGCGCCGCGACAGGGCGTTCATCAACCCCATCGCGCCGGCGGCGAACTCGTTGCGCGCAGCCTCCAGGCACAGCTCGTTGAAGGCACGATCGACCCGCAGGAACGCCGTGTCGTCGTTGGTTCGAGCCGCCCGCTCGAACGCGCGTGCCAGTTCGGCGAACTGTTCCCGTTCTTCGTTCGTGGCGCGCTTTGCTGCACTGCGAGCCACCAACCGCTCGACCTCGCGACGCACCTCCAGCAGGCGCAGCTGGCTCTTCACATTGATGTCCGACACGATCACGCCGCGCCGCGGCAGGATCTGCACCAGTCGTTCACGCGCCAGCCGCTGCAGCGCTTCGCGGATCGGCGTTCGACCGATGCCGAGCTGCTCGGCGAGCATCTGCTCGGAAACCGCAGTGCCCGGCGCGAGTCGCAACGTGACGATCCGCTCCTCGAGATCGAGATAGGCCCGATCGGTGAGCGTTTCGCTCGCCACGCCATTGCCGGAGCGACGCTTCGCTGCCGGGCGACCCGGCAACGCATCGCGATTTGCCACGACGGATCGCGACGCGCGTGCGGGTGAGCGACGGTTGCGCGCGCGCTTCGGATCTGCGGTGCGTTTCAGATCTGCCGACGCTTCTGCACCAGGCCGAGGAATTTCTCGTACTCCTTGTCGTCGACGGCGTAGCTGTGATCATCGTCAGGGAAGGTGCCCGCCTTCACTTCGGCCACGTACTGCTTGAGCCCGTTGACGGCAACCTCGGTGAGATTGGCGAAGCGCTTGGTGAACTTCGGCTTGAAATCGGTGAACACGCCGAGCAGATCGTACGAAAGCAGGATCTGCCCGTCGGTACCCACCCCGGCACCAATGCCGATGGTGGGGATCTCGAGCTGCTCGGAGATCACCTTTGCGATCTTCGCCGGCACCGCCTCGAACTCCAGCATGAAGCAGCCTGCATCCTGGATCGCCAGTGCGTCTTCGAGGATCTTCATCGCCGTCTCGGCGGTGCGGCCCTGGATGCGAAAGCCGCCGAACATCGCCACGGTGTGCGGCGTGAGCCCGATATGCGAAGCCGTCGGAATACCCGAATCGACCAGCGCCTTGAGGATGTGCGCCTGCGACTTGCCGCCCTGCGGCTTGACCGCGTCGCAGCCGGCCTCCTGCATGAAGCGCGTTGCGTTGGTGAGCGCGCGATCGATGGTGTTGTAGCTCTGGTACGGCATGCAGCCCAGCACGAAGGTGTTGGCCGCGCCGCGACGCACCGCCTGCGAATGCAGGATCATCATGTCCATCGTCGCCGGAATCGTGTTGGGATGGCCATGACAGGTCATCGCCAGCGAATCGCCCACCACCGCGACGTCGGCGCCGGCCATCTCCGCCCACTTGGCCGAGGTGTAGTCGAGCACCGAGGTGTAGACCATCTTCTCACCGGTTTTCTTCGAGTCGCGGATCTCGGTGATGGTGCGCTTCTTGCGCTCCGGCGGTTTGGCCGGTGCTTTGTTGTCGGACTTCGCATCGGGTTTCGAGTCGGCCACGCGCGCTCCTTGTCTGGTGAGGGGGCCAGGCGATGCTGCCTGGCCCGCTGATCTACAGGTGGACTGATATTCGACTGATATGTTAGCGGGAGCGTTCGCGCGATGCACGTCAGGGCCGAATCAAGCTGGCCAGCAGCGAGCGTGTGCCGACCGTGACGCGCACCGAAAGCGGCGCGCCGGACTCGGCTGCCGTGTTCGCGACCTCGCCCGGTGTGAGCGGACGCTCGAGCCGCAAGATGGCTCGACCGCTCTCGGCTAGCGCAACGACACGCGCCGCAATCGACATCGAAGACGGCCCTCCAGGCGTTTGCATCAGCGTCGCGACCATCCCCGGCCTGACCTCCCGAGCGCGCACATCATCGAGTGTTGCGATGATCTCTGATACATGCAGTGCGGGCCGCACGCTCGCGAGCGTTTGTCCAGGCGCAACCGTATCGCCGTCGCGCAACCCCGGAACGGCGCGCACCACTCCTGCCTGCTCGGCCCGCACTTCGATCACGCGCTCGGCCTGCCGGGGTTTGGCCGCCGCCGCGCGCAGGCCGCTCAACTGCTGCTGCGCCTCGCTGCGCTCTGTCTCGATCGTTTTGCGCACCTCGGCCGCGAGAGCACGGCGCGCATCGACGGCATCGGTCATGGTTTGCGCAGCATCGGCAGCGAGTCCGGCCTGCTTCTCGAGATCACGCTGCAATTGCGCAACGCGCTCCTCGCGCTCGATCAATGCATTGCGCGAGATGAATCCTTGATCGAACAGCGCCTTCGCCTCACTTGCGCGCTTCTGGGCACTTGCCAGTCCGTCGCGCAGGCTCGCGATGGCTTCGTCGGCGGCACGCTGCTGCGCCTTGTTCTTTTCGATCGCTGCATCGAGCATGCCGGCGCGGTTGCGGTATTCCTCGAAGCGCGTCGCCAGCGCACGCTCTTCACTCGCCCGGCGCGTCGCGTTGACGCCGGCAATCGCGCGCAGACGTGGCGTTGCATCGAGCGAGATCGCCGCAACCATCGCATCGGCGCGCGCAACATCGAGCTCGGCATCGATCAAGGCATCGGGGTCCGCCGCCTCCGGCACCGGCTCCTTGATGGACAACTCGAGGAGCACATCGCCGACCGCCACCACGTCGCCCTCCTGCACGCGCATGCGCCGCAGCGTCCCGGCTTGCGGCGCGCGCAACGACACCATCGCCGGCGCGGGCGGGAGCTGCGCGGATCCCCATGCCGCGACCTCTACGGTTCGCTGCGAAGCCCACCATGCAACCGCGGCGAGCACCACCAGCACGCCGCCGAGAATCAATCCGCCAACGACGAGACCCGTGCGATGCCGTATTCGCGCTTGGTCTGCGCCGGCGACACCACGATCGGCACCGAGCGATGCGCCGTGACGAGCTCCGGTGTGTTCGAGCAGCACCACGCCCGACCAGCGCATGGTGAA
>CADECO010000017.1:0-7406 GCA_902825905.1 uncultured beta proteobacterium | reverse complement strand
CGCAGCTCACTGATGGTCGCGCGGATCGGTTCGAGCGGGAGCCCGGCACGCGTCGACAGATTCGCAAGCGTGGACGGATCGCCAAGCGCCGAGGGCTTCTGGCCGACGAACACGCTCGAATCGCACGGAACTTCGCGCGTACGTGCGAGCTCAACCAGGCAGGCGACGCCCGACGATACGGGACGAACCGCGTCGGTAGAACTCGAGGTCACCACGGATGCTGTCGCAGGCCTTGGCAGCGAGAGGGATCTTCACCCGGCGAGCGCGATGACGCCGGACATTGCAAGGAGCCGGCGATGATCGCATGAACCGTGCGGCGCAGCGCGCCGCAGCGCTGCTACACCCCGACCATCGCAGTCCGAATGGCGCGCGTCATTGCGCTTTGTAGTTCGGAAAGAACAACTGCTCGCCGCCGATCTTGTACGCGGCAATGGCATTCTGTCCTGCGGCTGAGACCATCCAATCGATGAACGCTGCGCCCTGCGCCTTCTTCACATGCGCGTGCTTGGCAGGGTTGACCAGCATAATGCCGTATTGATTGAACAGTTTCTGGTCCCCTTCGACGGCGATCGCGAGTTCGCCACGATTCTTGAATGCGAGCCATGTGCCGCGATCGGTCAGGATGTAGGCGCTCATGCCCGAGGCCGTGTTGAGTGCCGGCCCCATGCCCGATCCGGTTTCGCGATACCAGGCGCCCTTCTGCGCGGCCAGATCGACGCCGGCCTGCTTCCAGTAGCGCAACTCGGCGGCATGGGTGCCGCTCTTGTCGCCGCGCGACACGAATGCGGCTTGCGATGACGCGACGCGGCGCAACGCTTCGAGGATGTCCTTGCTGCCGGCGACCTTCGCCGGATCGGCCTTCGGTCCGATCAGTACGAAGTCGTTGACCATCACTTGCTTGTAGCCGATGCCGTAACCCTCATCGACGAACTTCTTCTCCGCGGCGGGATCGTGCACGAACACCACGTCGGCGTCGCCGCGCCGACCCATGTCGAGTGCCTGGCCGGTACCCAACGCCACGACCCGGACCTTGATGCCGCTCGATTTCTCGAACAGCGGGAGCAGGTGCCCGAACAGGCCCGACTGCTCGGTCGAGGTGGTGGACGCTACCGTGATGAACGAACCTTGCGCTTGCACGGCGGCAGTACTCGCCAACGCGCAAGCCGCTCCAACCACAGCAACGAACCTGCTGCGGATCGCGCGAATCGAAGTCATTTCCATGGGAGTTCCTCGTTGAGAAAAGCGCGGGCTTCCGGTGAGCGCGGTTCGGTAAAGAACAGCTCGACCGATGTGCGCTCGACCAGGCGCCCCTGGTGCAGAAACACGATTTCGTCGGCCAGACGCCGCGCCTGACCGAGGTTGTGGGTGCTCATCACGATCTTGGTGCCGCCTGCGTGGATCGCACGGATGATCCGCTCCACCTCGGCAGTCGCGGTCGGGTCGAGATTGGCCGTGGGCTCATCCAGAAAAAGCACTTGCGGATGCAGGGCATGCGCGCGTGCGAGAGCCAAGCGCTGCTGCTCGCCTCCGGACAGCCGTCGTGCCGGGCTCGCGGCCAATGCCTCGAGACCGACCAGCGCAAGTGCCGCGCGGGCGTCGTGCTCGCGCTGGCCAGCCGGACGTCCGGCCACGGCCAACGCGTACTCGATGTTGGCAAGCGCCGATCGACGCAGCATCACCGGACGCTGGAACACCATCGCCTGGCGGCGACGCGCTTGCTCGGCATCGGCGTGCGCCCAGCCGACTCGCCCGCGCGTCGGCTGCAGCAGACCATGGCACAAGCGCATCAGCACGCTCTTGCCGGCGCCGTTCGCACCGAGAATCACGGTCCGCGCACCGTCTTCGAGCACCAGAGACACGCGGTCGATGATCGAGCGTCCGCCCGCCCCGTATGAAACGTCCTCGAGGGCCAGCGGCAGGATCGAATCGATGTTCGGCATGTCGGGTCAGCCCAGGCGCCGCTGCGCCGCTTCCTTGACCAGATAAACAGCGGCGTTCAACAGCAGCACGATCACCACCAGCACCACACCGAGCCCGAGGGCGAGCGGCAGATCGCCTTTGCTGGTCTCCAGTGCGATCGCGGTGGTCATCACGCGCGTGACGCCGTCGATGTTGCCGCCGACGATCATCACCGCACCGACTTCGGCGGCGGCGCGACCCAGGCCGGCGAGCACCGCGGTGAGCAGCGAGAAGCGCGTGTCCCAGAGGAGCGTCAGCGCCGCCTGCCAGCCACGCACGCCCAGCGACCGCAACTGCTCCTCGTACTCCACCCAGGCATCCTCGATCGCCTGACGCACCAGCGCGGCGATGATCGGCGCGATCAGGACGGTCTGCGCAATGATCATCGCCTGCGGCGTGAACAGCAGACCGAACGCACCGAGCGGTCCGGCGCGCGAGAGCAGCAGATACACCAGCAGCCCCACGACCACCGGCGGCAGCCCCATCAGCGCGTTGAGCACCACGATGACCAGCGCGCGTCCGCGGAACCGTTCGATCGCCAGCACCGCACCCAGCGGCAGCGCGACGATGCTGGCGAGCGCGACGGCCGACAGGCTCACCGCCAGACTCAGACCGACGATCTGGAGCAGCTTCGAATCGAACGTGGCGATCAGCGCCAGTCCGTGGCCGATCGCCGTGACGAGGGTGTCCAAGGCGGATTCAGTGCGCCGCGGCGCCGCTGCGCTTGGCCGCTACAGGGTGGAGACCTGCAGCCCGCTGCTGTTTAATATGTACCATCGTGCATATCATGGATCGCGCCGCGCATCCGCTGCTTATCGATCGCGGCAAACGCGCGAGCATAGCGACCATCGCCACTTCATCCCAATATGTCGGTCTCTGCATATATGAGGCGCCTCCACCCGCAGATCAGCTGGCGCACTGACGCAGCCGGAACTGCCCTCGACGCCAGGGTTCTGGGTCTGCTCGCCGGTGTGCGCAAACACGGCACGTTGCGCCACGCCGCCGCGGAGAGCGGTATTTCCTATCGCGCCGCCTGGGGGTTGGTAAACGATGCCGCCCGCCTGGTGGGCGAGCCGCTCGTGCTGATGCAGCGAGGCACGGGCGCCGCGCTGAGCGCGAACGCCGAGGCGCTGCTCGAGTACACGGCCAAGGCGCTCGCCGGAATCGAACCGTTCGCGCTGACTGGCGCAACGAGGTCATCGCCCGCTGCGCGCACACGCCCGGGGTTGCGCATCGTCGCCAGTCACGATCTGCTGCTTGCGGACTGGTGCGATCGCTGGGCGCGGACGGCCGGAGTGGTCACCTCGGTGGAATTTCGCGGCAGCCTGGAAAGTCTCGAAGCGTTGCGCGCGGGTCGTGCCGATCTGGCCGGCTTCCATCTGGCGCTGCCGCTCGATCGCACCAACAGCGCAACCGTGCATCGATTGCTGCCGCAGCGAAGCGTGACGCTGATCCGCTTCGCCGCGCGCGAGCAGGGGTTGATCGTCGCGCGCGGCAACCCGCTGCGCCTGCGGGGCCTGGCCGACGTCGCGCGCCGGCGCATCCGCTTCGTCAACCGTCAGGCGGGCTCGGGCACGCGCATGCTGATCGATCAGTTGCTGCGCGAACAGGGCATCGCGCCCGACGACGTCCGTGGGTACAGCGCGGAAGAGCACACGCATTCCGCGGTCGCGGCGCTGGTGGCCTCCGGTGAGGCTGATGCAAGCTTCGGCTTGAAAGCTGCCGCGCAGCGGCACGGTCTTGGCTTCGTTACGATCAGGCGTGAGCGCTACTGGCTCGCGGCACCGATCCGTCGGGCGAACGGCGAACTCGTGCGCACGTTGTGCGAAGGGCTGCGCGACGCCCCCTTTGCGCGAATGGCGCGACGCTGGGCTGGTTACACGATCACCGGCGCAGGCGACACCGCACCGGTGGCTGCCGCCTTCGAACCCGACGCGCCGCTTGACGATGCGCGCAGCGCCACGCTCAGGCGGGCGCGATCTCGTTGATCGACCTGCCGCCGCCGAAACCGTCTGACACGCGCGCCGGCGCAGCACCGCCCGCGGTCACTTTCACCGCGCAGTACTTGAACTCCGGAATCTTGCCGAACGGATCGAGCACCGGATTGGTGAGCTTGTTGGCCGCGGCCTCGTAGAACGCGAACGGGATGAACACGGCACCGAGCGGCGTGCCTTCGTCGGCACGGGCATACAGGCTGATCTCGCCGCGCCGTGAGGCGACCGTCACCACCTCGCCAGCACGCGCGCCGAGTCGATCGAGATCGAGCGGATGGATCGACACTACCGGTTCGGGCTCGATCGCATCGAGCACACTCGCGCGACGCGTCATCGCGCCGGTGTGCCAGTGCTCGAGCTGCCTGCCGGTGATGAGCACCATCGGATACTCGTCATCGGGTTGCTCGGCCGCCTTGATCAGATCGGCCGGCACGAACTTCGCACGACCGGTCGCGGTCGGGAAATGCGAGACGAACACCACCTCGTCGCCCGGTGCGCCCTCTTCCTCGCACGGATACGTCACCGATGAATCGCGCTCCAGCCTGTCCCAGGTGATGCCCTTGATCGAATCCATCGCCTGACGCATCTCGTTGAACACGTCGGCGGGTCCGCCGTAGCGCCAGTCCAGCCCCATGCGCCGCGCGAGCTCCTGGATGATCCACAGATCCTCCCTGGCCTCGCCCGGTGGTTCGATCGCCTTGCGACCGAGCTGCACCTGCCGGTCGGTATTGGAGAACGTGCCGGTCTTCTCGGGAAACGCGGTGGCCGGCAGCACCACATCGGCGAGCGATGCGGTCTCGGTGAGGAAGATGTCCTGCACCACCAGGTGGTCGAGCGTGGCCAGCGCCTCACGCGCATGGTTCACATCCGGGTCGGACATCGCCGGGTTCTCGCCCATGACGTACATGCCGCGAATCTCTTTCGCCGCAGCCGCCTTGATGATCTCCACCACCGTCAGACCCGGTTTCGCGTCGAGCTCCATACCCCACAACTTCTCGAAGCGGCTCTTCGCCTCAGGGTTGGCGACCGACTGATAGTCCGGATACACCATCGGGATCAGTCCGGCATCGGAAGCGCCCTGCACGTTGTTCTGCCCGCGCAAAGGATGCAGCCCGGTACCGCGGCGGCCGACCTGACCGGTCGACAGTGCGAGCGCGATGAGGCAGCGCGCATTGTCGGTGCCATGGATGTGCTGCGAAATGCCCATGCCCCACAGGATCATCGAGCCCTTCGAGGTGGCGTACAGGCGTGCCACTTCGCGGATCGTCTGCGCCGCAATGCCGCAGATCGGCGCCATCGCCTCGGGGCTGAATTTCTTGACGTTGTCGCGCAGCGCCTCGTAGCCGGCGGTGCGATCGCGGATGAACGCCTCGTTCACCAGGCCTTCTTCGACGATCGTGTGCAGCATCGCGTTGAGCAGCGCCACGTCGGTGTCGGGCTTGAACTGCAGATAGTGCGTGGCGTGGCGCCCGAGTTCACCACGGCGCGGATCGGCCACGATCAGCTTGGTGCCGTTCTTGACGGCGTTCTTCATCCAGGTCGCGGCAACCGGATGATTCACCGTCGGGTTGGCGCCGATCAGGAAGATCACCTCGGCGTGCACCACGTCGCGCACCGGGTTGGACACCGCGCCGGAGTTGATGCCTTCCATCAACGCGGCCACCGACGAGGCGTGGCACAGCCGCGTGCAGTGGTCGACATTGTTGGAGCCGAAGCCGGTGCGCACCAGTTTCTGGAACAGATACGCCTCTTCGTTCGAACCCTTGGCCGAGCCGAAGCCCGCGAGCGCGCGCTTGCCGTGCTGATCGCGGATGTCACGCAGCGCTTTGGCGGCAACCTCCAGCGCTTCTTCCCAGCTCGCCTCGCGGAACACGTCGTCCCAGCGCGCCGGATCGAGCAGCTGCTCGGCACTCTTCGCCACGCCTGGTTTGCGGATCAGGGGTTTGGTGAGCCGTTGCTTGTGGTGCACGTAGTCGAAGCCGTAACGGCCCTTCACGCACAGCCGGCTCTTGTTGGACGGACCCTGCCGGCCCGCCACATGCAGGATGCGGTTGTCCTTGATGTGATACGTGAGCTGACAGCCCACGCCGCAGTACGGGCACACCGAATCGACGGTCTTGTCGACCTGCTGCAAGCCGACGTTGTGCGCGGGCATGAGCGCGCCGGTGGGGCACGCCTGCACGCACTCGCCGCAGGCCACACAGGTGCTGGCACCCATCGGATCGTCGAGATCGAACACGATCTTCGAGTGATCGCCACGGAAAGCGTAGCCGATCACGTCGTTGACCTGCTCCTCGCGGCAGGCGCGCAGGCAACGGGTGCACTGGATGCACGCATCGAGATTCACCGCGATCGCCGGATGCGACAGATCGGCCTTGGTCTGCTCGCGCGCTTCGAAGCGCGGCTTGCCGACCTCGAGCTTCTGCGCCCAGAGGTCCAATTCGGAACCGCGTGTGTACGCCTGCTCGGCGACATCGGAGAGCAGCAGCTCAAGCACCATCTTCTGCGATTTGACCGCGCGCTCGCTGTCGGTGGTGACCTCCATGCCGTCGCGCGGGGTGCGGCAGCACGAAGGCGCCAGCACGCGCTCGCCTTTGATCTCGACTACGCAGGCGCGGCAGTTGCCGTCGGGCCGCAGCCCTTCCTTGAAACACAGGTGCGGAATCTCGATGCCGTACTGCTTCGCCGTCTGCAGGATCGTTTCGTCAGCGCGGCCGACGACGGTCTGGCCGTTGAGCTTGAACTCCACGGGCAGCGCGGCAATCTCTTGTGGGGTGATCGCGGTCATGTCAGCTCGTGCCGGAAGTATTTCATTACGCACAGCAACGGATTCGGCGCCGCCTGCCCCAACCCGCAGATCGAGGCGTCCATCATCGCGGCCGACAGCTCCTGCAGCAGCGGCTCGTCCCAAGTGGGCTGACGCATCAACGCGAGCGCCTTGGCCGTGCCCACGCGACACGGCGTGCATTGCCCGCACGATTCGTCGCGGAAGAATCCCATCAAGTTGCGCGCGGCATCGATCGCACGATCGTGTTGGCTCATGATCGTGATCGCGGCCGAGCCGATGAAGCAGCCGTACTGATTCAGCGTGTCGAAATCGAGCGGGATGTCGCCCATCGACGCAGGCAGGATGCCCCCCGACGCGCCACCTGGAAGGTACGCATAGAACTCGTGACCCGTTTGCATGCCGCCGCAGTGTTCCTCGATCAACTCGCGCACCGTGATGCCCGCCGGCGCGACATGCACACCGGGCTTGTTGACGCGTCCGCTAACCGAGAACGAGCGCAGCCCCTTGCGGCCGTTACGTCCCTGTCCGGAGAACCACTCGGGCCCGCGCGTGAGGATGTCGCGCACCCAGAACAGCGTCTCCATGTTGTGTTCGAGCGTGGGCCGCCCGAACAGCCCGACCTGCGCCACGTACGGCGGACGCAGCCTGGGCATGCCGCGCTTGCC
>CADECO010000016.1:11682-37811 GCA_902825905.1 uncultured beta proteobacterium | reverse complement strand
TCAGATGCGGCTGGATATCGACAGCGAACTGTCTGGTATGCGCGACTTGCTGGTGCGCCTCGAACGCCTTCGCATCGGACCAGGTGCCCACCAGCACGAACTGGTTCGACGGGGCCGCTCGCTGCAGCGCCTCGAAGCGCTGATTGCCCCGATCGGCGCGGCCGGCGGCAGCGAATCGCTTCATCAGCGCTGCGCCCTGCGCTGCTGCGCCCGGCGCCACTTCGATGTAGGTGACGACGTACAGCGCACCGTCTTGAGCCTGCACATGTTCGACCACGCCCAGGGTCAAGCAGGCGCAGCCTACGAGCATAGATCTCAGCGTCCGAATCATGCGCTCCTCCACTTTGGTTGGATTGCCTCGACGTTGCGCGTGGCCCGCAGACGGCCGCGCGAGGAGTCGTTGCGCATCGTGTCACCGTCCGGGTCCGATAGCCAGCACTTGTGTGCCGCTTCGGGCGGGCCATCCATCCCGCTTCAAGGCGGGGGCCGTCCACGCCTTTCGGGCGGCCGTCAGCGGCTCCAAAGTGATGGGGCGGGGCGGCGATCCGGCCAGTCCGATTGACGATTTGTTCGAACTAGTACTAGATTGCGCCCGGACGCGCCCAGCCACACGGGCCTTGCGCCCGCGCCTCCATGTTTCAACGCAACCGCGTGCGTCAATCGATCGAACCCGAAGGAGTAGAAATGAAGCGCTCGACCATCCTCAAAACCGCCGTGATCGGCTCCCTTGCCGCCATAGTGGTCGGCTGCCAGATGCCGGCCTCTACCGGCCCGATGTCGTTTTTCGTCACCAGCACCGGAAAAGGCAATGGCGCCAATCTCGGCGGACTGGCCGGCGCCGACGCGCACTGCGCTTCGCTCGCCAAGGCGGCCGGTTCGAACCTCACCAACTGGCGCGCCTACCTCAGCACCACCTTGCCCGGCGGCGATGCCGGCGCCAACGCCCGCGACCGGATCGGCAGCGGCCCCTGGTACAACGCCAAAGGCGTGATGATCGCGCGCAACGTCGACGATCTGCACTCCGACGGCAACAACCTCACCAAGCAGACCGCGCTCACCGAGAAGGGCGCGCTGGTCAATGGCCGCGGCGACAACCCGAATGTGCATGACATCCTCACCGGAACCGATCCCGAGGGCCGCTACTCGACCGCCGGCGGCGATACCACCTGCGGCAACTGGACCAAGGACGCCGACGGCTCGGCGATCGTCGGTCACCACGACCGCATCGGTCTGAAAGACACGCGCCACATGAAGTCGTGGAACTCCTCGCACGGCACGATCGGCTGCAGCCAGGCGCACCTGGTGAAAACCGGCGGCGGCGGATTGTTCTACTGCTTCGCGGCGCAGTAAGGCGCTTCAGCGATTGCGCAGGATCTCCTGCGCGGCATTCATGCCGGCAGCGCCGGCGATGCCTCCGCCCGGATGCATCGCCGGCCCACACAGGTACAGCCCTTCGATCGGCGTGCGATAGCGCGCCAGCGCCGGCACTGGCCGCATCCACAGCGCCTGATCGAGCGCGAGGTCAGCGTCGTAGGCCTGCCCCTCGTACCAGCCCTCACGCGCCTGCAGATCGGCAGGTGCCTCGACGCTGATCGAGCGCACTGAATTGGTGATCGCGGGTTGCTGTTCACGCAGCTTCTGCACCACGAAGCCGGCGATCGCTTCGCGCAGGCTGTCGTCCCACCGGTCGTCGTTGCCTTGATCGTCGCGCAACGCGTAAGGTGCGCATTGCAGATGAACCTCGAGGCGGTGCGTAGCCGCGGCGGCACGCTCACCGTACGCCGGCTCGACCCGATGCGCCGAGACCACGAACCACGGCTGTTCGGCGACGCGTCCGTACTTGCCGTCATCGTGCGCCCGTTGTACGTAGTCGAGCGACGGTGCGATCACCAGATTCGGTTGATCGAAGGCCGCATCGAGCACCAGCGTCACGCGCGCCACGACACCGCGTGCGCGCACGTTGCGCAACGCACGCACCAGCGCCGGATCGAGCCACTTTGTGTCGAGCTGGTCGAGCAGTGCGCGCCGCGGATGCTCGCTCGAGACGACCAGCGCGGCGCTGATCTCCTCGCCGCCGCTCAACACCACGCCGACGACGCGTCCTCCGCTCACCTGAATCTGCGCGACCTGCGCATTGCGCCGGATCTCGATGCCCGGCCTGCGTTCCAGCACCTGGACGATGTTCGAACGTGCCGGGCGGAACACGCCGAGCGGACTGCCGACATGGTGATGCAGCAGCCCGAACGTGCTGCCGCTGGCGCGCGGACCCTGGCGTTGATGCATCACCGCCATCGCGCCGAGGGCGCCCTTGAGCGCCGCACTCTCGAACCAGTCGTCGAGCAGATCGGCAACCGGCATCGGCAGGAACCGCAGCACATCGACCACCGTCTGCGGGCCGGCGCGACGCGTGCCGAAGGCCCATTTCGCCATCTGCCACAACTCGCCGCGATCGTCGGTCAGCGGATCCGGCGGCGGCGCGGTGTAGAGCGACTCGAGTACTCGCGCGGCGGCGGCCATGCGCGCACAAAACGACGGCCACTTCTGCGCATCCTCGTTGCTCACGCGGCGGATCGATTCCACCGAGCGCGCGATGTCCTGGTACAACTCGAGATGCCCGCCCGCTTCCAGCGGCGCCGCCAGCCACGGACCGACACGCTCGATGCGCAGTCCGTGCTGCTCGAGCGCGAGATCGCGCGCGATCGGCGCCGGCACCCAGCCCACCGTGGAACTATGCGACGCGCTCGAGCGCTCATCGAGCACGAGCACGCGATGGCCGGCGCGCGCCAGATAGTGCGCGGCGACCAGGCCGTCGACCGTGGCGCCGATGACGATCGCGCTCGCCATCAGTGGGCCCTCGCTGCAAGCGCCGCGTTCACGCCGCCTCCGCCAGAATGCCGAGCGCGGCGTTGCGCCCCGGCGCGCCCATCACGCCGCCGCCAGGATGCGTACCCGAGCCGCATTGATACAGTCCGGCGATCGGCGTCTTGTATTTGGCCCACTTCGGCACCGGGCGCAGGAAGAACATCTGCTGCAACGTCAGCTCGCCGTGGAAGATGTTGCCCTCGCTGATGCCCACCATGTTCTCGATGTCGGCGGGTACCACCACCTGCCGATGCAGGATCGATGACTTGATGTTGGGCGCGTAGTGCGCGAGCGTGTCGATCACCGCATCGCCGAACGCGTTGCGTTTCGCATCGGTCCAGCCGCCGTTCAGGTGATACGGCGCGTACTGCGCGAAGATCGACATCACATGCTTGCCCGGCGGCGCCATGCCCGGATCGATCATCGACGGAATGATGATGTCCATGTACGGACGCTGCGAGAACTCGCCGTACTTGGCTTGATCGTAGGCGCGCTCCAGGTAGTCGACGCTCGGACTGATCGAGATCGCCCCGCGCAGGTGGGGGCCCACGCCCGGCATGCAGGTGAAGTCGGGCGCTTCGGCCAGCGCCAGGTTCACCTTCGCTGAGGTACCGCGGAACTTAAAGCGCTCGATCTCGGCGACGAAATCGTTCGGCAGATGCTTGGCGCCAACCAGCCCGAGAAACGTGCGGCGCGGATCGGCACCGGAGATCACCCGCTTGCCGCGCACTTCCTCGCCGCCTTCGAGCACGACACCGATGGCGCGCCCGTTCTCGATCAGCACCTGCGCAACCGGCGCCTGGGTACGGATCTGCGCGCCGAACGCCTGGGCGCTCGCGGCAATCGCGGCACTCACCGAACCATTGCCGCCTTTGGCGAAGCCCCAGGCGCGGAACACGCCGTCGAGCTCGCCCATGTAGTGATGCAGCAGCACGTACGCGGTACCCGGCGAACGCGGCCCATGCAAGGTGCCGATGATGCCGCTCGCCGACTTGGTGCCCTTGAGCGCTTCGCTCTCGAACCACTCGTCGAGATAGTCGGCCGAACTCATCGTGAGCAGCTTGTGCAACTCATTGAACTGCTCGCGACCCAACCCGCGAAAGTACTTGCCCAACCGCCACAGGCCCATCAGCTCGCGCGGACTGGTGGAAGTGGGATCAGGCGGCGTCATGCTGAGCATCGGCTTCACCGCGCGGGCCATCAGATGCATCAGGCGCGAGAAATCGTCGTACGCCTCGGCATCGCGCAGCGAGTGCCGCGCCAGTTCGCGCTTGTTCTGATCGTGATCGTTCCACTGCGCGAGGTAGTCGCCGTTGGCCAGCGGCGTGAGCGTGCTCTCCAGCGGGAGGATGTGCAGGCCGTGCCGCGGCAGTTCGAGATCGCGAATGATCTCCGGGCGCAGCAGGCTAACCACGTAGGAGAACACCGAGAAGGTGAAACCGGGCACCACCTGATCGCTGTACGCGGCGCCGCCGATGCGTTCGCGGCGTTCCAGCACGACGACCTTGCGTCCGGCGCGCGCCAGATAGGCCGCAGCGACCAGTCCGTTGTGGCCGCCGCCGATGACGATCGCGTCGTATTGAGTGGTCATGGTGCCGGGCTCAAGCGCGTTTGCGTTCCGGATCGAAGAACGGCTTTTTCACCACGCGCACCGCGGCGCGCTGGCGTCGATGCTCGACCGTGACTTCCATTTCGAGCGAGGTGCCGACTGCCGCATGCGGTGACTCCAGGTGCGCGAGCGCAATGTACTTCTTGAGCAGCGGCGACCAGGTGCCGCTCGTGGCATAACCCACCTGCTTGCCCGCCGCGTAGATCGGTGTGCTCGTGCGCCAGGCGGCTAGTGGCACGCGCGGTGCGAGCCCTACAGCAGCGAACAGGCGTTCGAACGATTCCCACTCGACTTCCACGCCGACGAACTGCCACGCCGGGCCACGCACCTTCTCCGCTGCGAGCGCCGCCTTGCCGATGAATTGATCCTTGTCGAGATTGACCGCCCAGCCCAGGTCGAGCTCGAACGGCGAACTCAACTGATTGTCGATGAGCGCCTTGCGCGCCGAGACGTAGTCGACATCCAGCAACATCAGCCCCGCTTCGATCCGCGATACGTCGAGCGCCAGCATGCCGGTGGCCTGAATGCCGTACGCGGCGCCGACCTCCATCAACGCATCCCACACCTTGAGCGCCTGCGAGGCGTCCATCCAGATCTCGAAGCCCAGATCGCCGGTATAGCCGGTGCGCGAAATGCTGACCGGCACGCCGCGCAGGCGCGCATCGGTCAGGCGGAAGTACTTGAGATCGACGAGGCTCTCGCTGCAGGCACGTTCGAGAATCGCGCGCGAGGTCGGCCCCTGCAGCGCGAGTGCCGCGATTGATTCGGAGTAATCCTCGATCTCGACGTCGAGCCCGATGGCGTTGTCTTGCAGCCAGCGCAGACTCGGATCGGCCGAAGTCATGCGAAACACCTCTTCGCCCAGGCGCGCCACCGTGCCGTCGTCGAGTACCTTGCCGCGCGCATCGCACCACGGCGTGTAGTACACCTGCCCGACCGCCAGGCGCGACACGTCGCGCGTGATGATGCGATCGAGCAACCGTACGGCGTCGCGGCCGCGCACCAGATACTTGTAGAGCGGCGAGACATCGAGCAGCGCCGCGGCGGTGCGGATCGTGTGGTACTCGCGCTCGTGCGACAGCTCGTACGAGCTGGCCACCGCATACCCCGACCAGCGCCGCCAGGCGTAGCTCACGCACAACGCGGCGGTGCGCTCGTGGAACGGCGTGCCTTTGAGCATGCGGGAGGTGGTCGGGGATGGACTGAGAGATCGTGGCGCAGCAAGCAGCGGCGATTCTAGCGAGGTGCAAGCCGCCCGGGCACGCACTGATTGCGGCGAAGCTGCACCTTAAACTGCTACGCTCCACGCGAATCAGCCCAAAAATCAGCCAACACAGCAACCAACAAAGGAGACCGGCATGGCCCGCATAGCAATTATCGATCGCGCCAACATGGACGCCGAGCAGGCGCGCGTCTACGACGCCGCCAAGGCGACGAGCGGCATTGTCGGTGGCCCCTACTACGCCTATATCCGCCTGCCCAAGCTGTTCGAAGCGGCGCAGAACATGCGCGCGTGCCTGGCGAGCGGACCGCTGTCCAAGCGCGAGCAGCAGATCGTCAACATGACGATCGCCCGCTTCTGGAATGCGCGCTATCCGTGGCATGCGCAGGTGCGCGGCGCACTCGCGGTCAACGTCGAGCGCGCGGTGATCGACGCCATCAACGCCCGCCGCACCCCCGAGCTGCCCGATGCGCGCGAACGCACCTGCCACGCGGTCACGAACGAGCTGCTCGCCAACAAAGGGCTGAGCGACGCCACCTACGCGGCCGCCGACGCAACGATGGGCACGAATGATCTCGTCGCCCTGGTCGCCGCGATCGGCAGCTTCTCGATGACATGCATGACCGCCGGCACCTTCCAGATCGATCCGCCAAAGGACGATCCGATTCCGCTGGCTGCGTAGATCAATCGGCACGTGCGCGTGCGAGCGGCCCCGCTTCGGCTCCCTGGCCGATGAGTACGCCTCAAGCACTCTCGCCACGCTACGCGCTCGCGCTGCTGGCGATCGTGGTGCTGTCGTGGGGCCTGAACTGGCCGGTCACCAAGCTCATCGTCGAGCACGTGCCGCCGTTGTGGACCACGGCGATCCGCTGCTGGATCGCCTGCGTCGCGCTCGCGGTGATCCTCGCTGCCTCAGGCCGGCTGGTGCTGCCGCCGCGCGGTGACTTGCCCGTGGTGTGGAGCATCGCGTTGCTGCACATGGTGCTGTTCTCGACGCTGGTGGCGGTCGGCCTCAAGTTCGTGCCCGCCGGAAGCGCGATCGTGCTGGGCTACACGACGCCGTTGTGGGTCGCACTCGCCGCACCGCTGGTGCTGGGCGAGCGATCGAGCGCAAGGCAGCTCTTTGGCGTCGTGCTCGGGTTGTTTGGGATCGCGACCATGCTCAACCCCTGGGCACTCGACTGGAGCGACAGCAATATTCTGCTGGGCAGCGGCTGCATTCTGCTCGCGGCGGTCTGCTGGGCGGCGAACATCCTGTATGCGCGCTCGCATCGCTGGATCGCATCGCCGTTTCAGCTCTTGTTGTGGCAGACACTGGTGGCTGCGAGCGTACTTACCGTATCGGCGTTGCTCATCGAGGGCATGCCGAACGTTGCGTGGAACGCACGCCTGCTCGGACTGTTTCTCTACGGCGGACTGATCGGTACCGCGCTCGCCTATTGGGCGATGTCGGTCGTCAACAGAAGCCTGCCGGCGGTCTCCACTGCAATCGGCGTGACCGCCACGCCCGTGGTCGGCGTGGCTTTTGCGGCGCTTGCCCTCGGTGAGCGCCTCGATGCGTCGCTCCTCATCGCCGCCGCGCTCATCGTGAGCGGCATCGCCATCACGACATTGCTGGACGACTCACGCAGGTAGCCGCCCCCCTACTGCTTCGGCTTCACGCCCAGCTGCTTGGCGATCGCGGCCAGATGCGCGGCCTGCTCGTCGATCGACGCCTTGAACTCCTCGGCCGTGCCCGGATTGATCAACTGCGCGGTGCTGACCAGTCGCTCGGCCACGGTGGGCTCGGCAACGACGGCCTTCACATCTGCCGCGATGCGTGCGCGCGCCGCTTCGCTCACACCGGCGCTGCGCATCGCGATCAGGCCGATCAAACCGTCGAAGCTCATTTCGGGCACACCGGCCTCGACGGCCGTGGGCAGATCGAGCCCCGGCGCGCGCGTGCGATTGGTGACCGCCAGCAGCTTGATCCTGCCGCCCTGCGCCTGGCTGCGCACGATCGCGTACGCCGCGCCGTAGAGCTGGATGCGCGATTCAACCAGATCGTTGATCGCGCTCACCGTGTCCTTGTAGGTAATGTGCGTCATGTCCAGCCCGGCATTCTTGAAGTAGCCGGCGAAGATGATGTCGGTGACGGTGGTGACCGATGCCCAGTTGAACTTGCCGGGCTGCTGCTTGGCGAGCGCGAGCAGCTCCTTCAATGAAGCGACATTGAGCGACGCGGGTACGGCCAACGCAACGACCGTGCTCGTCACGCGCGCGACCGGTTGCAACTCGGTGGCGTCGTACGGCAGCTTGCTGTGCAGATACGGGTGACCGACAAACGTCGAAGTCGGCCCGTAGAAGAACGTGTGATCGTCCTTCGCGGCGATGACGGCGTTGATGCCCACCACGCCGTCGGCACCGGGCCGGTTCTCCACCACCACCGGCTGGCCCCAGCGCCCGGTGAGTCGATCGGCCAGCAGACGCGCACCGATATCGGCGCCCGAACCGGGCCCCAACGGCACGACGAACTTGACCGGCTTCTGCGGCCAGGTCTGCGCGCCGGCCGGTGCGATGTGCACTGCCAGCACGGCTACGGCCATTGCGGCCAGATTCAGCGCGACGCGCGCGATCGATTTCGTATGCATGACCGGGATCCTCGTGACGGCAGCAGTTTTCAGGCGCAACGACAAGCTTATCAGCGCATCGCCTCGCGCTCGGGCGTCGCGGAGATCTTGTGGATCGACAGATCGGCGCCGTTGAATTCCTCCTCCTGATCGAGCCGCAGGCCGCTGGCCGCCTTGAGCACGCCATAGACGATCGCCCCGCCCACCAGGGCGATGACGATTGCCAGCGCAGTGCCCAGCACCTGCGACATCAACGCTACCCCCCCCATGCCGCCCAACGCCTTGGCCCCGAAGATGCCGCAGGCGATGCCGCCCCAGGCGCCGCACAGGCCGTGCAGCGGCCATACGCCAAGCACGTCGTCGATCTTCCAGCGGTTCTGCGTGAGCATGAACAGGTAGACGAACAACGCACCTGCCACGCCACCGGTCAGCAGCGCGCCTAACGGATGCATCACGTCGGACCCGGCGCACACCGCGACCAGCCCGGCGAGCGGCCCGTTGTGCACGAAGCCCGGATCGTTGCGCCCCGCCACCAGCGCGGCAAGCGTGCCGCCGACCATGGCCATCAGCGAATTCACCGCCACGAGTCCGCTGATCTTGGTGATCTCCTGCGCCGACATGACGTTGAAGCCGAACCAGCCCACCGAGAGCATCCAGGCGCCCAGGGCGAGGAACGGAATGCTCGATGGCGGATGCGCGCTCACGCGTCCGTCTTTGGTGTAGCGACCGGATCGCGCGCCGACCAGCAGCACCGCCGCCAGCCCGATCCATCCGCCCATGGTGTGCACCACCACCGAGCCGGCGAAGTCATGGAATTCCTCGCCGAACGCACCCTTCATCCATGCCTGCACGCCGAACTGCTGGTTCCACGCGATACCTTCGAACAGCGGATAGATGAACGCCACCAGCAGGAACGAGGCGATCACCTGCGGACCGAAGCGCATGCGCTCGGCAATGCCGCCCGAGACGATCGCCGGAATTGCCGCGGCAAACGTGAGCAGGAAGAAGAACTTGACCAGGTCGTACCCGCTCTTGGCGGCGATGGTCTCGGCGCTGCCGAAGAACGTCACACCGTAGGCGAGCCAGTAGCCGATGAAGAAGTACGCGATCGTCGAGACGCAGAAATCGACCAGGATCTTCACCAGCGCGTTGACTTGATTCTTCGCGCGCACCGTGCCCAGTTCGAGGAACGCGAAGCCGCCGTGCATCGCGAACACCATGATGGCGCCCAACAATATGAACAGGACGTCGGAACTGGTTTTGAGTGCGTCCATGGTCTCCCCCTTTTGTTGATTGCGATCCGCGAGCGTCGGCCTCGGCAACGCGGAGGCGATTCTATGCGTCTGGCAGTGCCGCATCACGCGATGCATGCGCAGGAGGCCTCGGCTACACTGCCGCGCCGCCTGGAATGCACCAGCAAGGTGCGACCGGCCCAGGTCGTTCTCAGATCGAACACTCAGATCGAACAAAGCGAGGAGATTGCGAGCGTGAGCACGCCGACAACGGAAGGCCAGCCCCAGCAGGTGCTGGAAACGAAAGACGCGGTCGCCATCATCGTCGGGCTGATCATCGGCTCGGGCATCTTCAAACTGCCGCAACTCGTGGCGATGAACAGCGCGAGCGAATGGATGTTCTACGCGATGTGGATGCTGGGCGGCGCCATTTCGCTCATCGGTGCGCTGTGTTACGCCGAACTCGCCACTGCATATCCGAGTGCCGGCGGCGACTACTTTTTCTTGCGTAAAGCTTTCGGCCGCAACGTCTCATTCCTGTTCGCCTGGGCGCGGTTGGCGGTCGTCACCTCGGGTTCGGTAGCGATCCTGGGATTCGTGTTCGGCGACTATGCCTCGAACATCTTCAGCTTCGGGCCGCAGACCTCGGCGATCTACGCGGCGCTGGCGGTGATCGTGTTCACCGCGATCAATCTGATCGGCATCCGTGAGACCAAGGGCGCGCAGAACTTCCTCACAGTGCTGGAGGTGGGCGGCGTGGTCGCGGTGATCATCACCGGCCTGCTGCTTGCGTTCGGCGCCGGCAACGCGGTGCAGCCGATTCCCGCGACCGGCAGCGCGAACCTGTGGGCCGGCATGCCGATGGCCATCCTGTTCGTGCTCTTCACCTTCGGCGGCTGGAACGACGGTGCGTACATCTCGGCCGAACTCAAGAACCGACAGAGCATGGTGAAGGCGCTGATCTGGAGCATCCTCGCCGTGACGGTGCTCTATCTGCTCATCAACTACGCCTACGTCAAGGCGCTCGGTCTGGGCGGCGTCGCCAAGAGCGGCACCCCTGCTGCCGACGTGCTGCGCGCGCTGTTCGGTGAGGGCGGCGCCAAGTTCATCAGCGTCATCGTGGCGATCTCGGCGCTCACCTCGATCAACGCCACCATCATCGTCGGTGCCCGCTCCAACTACGCGTTAGGCAAGGATTGGCCGATCTTCGGCTGGCTCGGCCATTGGGACGGCACGCGCGATGCCCCGCGCAACGCGCTGCTCACCCAGGCGGGCGTGGCCCTCGCGCTGATCATCGGCAGCGCCATCACCGGTCAGGGCTTCCAGACGCTGGTCGAATACACCATGCCGGTGTTCTGGTTCTTCGTGATGCTGGTCGGCATCGGCGTGTTCGTACTGCGCGCCAAAGACCCGGGCACGCCGCGCTCGTTCAAGGTGCCGCTCTATCCGATCACGCCGATCATCTTCATCCTCACCTGCGCCTACCTGCTCTACTCGAGCCTCAACTACGTGAAGGGCGGCGCATGGTTCGGCGTGGGTGTGATCGCCGTGGGCGTCGTGCTGATGCTGGTGAGCCGCAGCGCTGAACCGCGCCATGCGTGATCGCGTGGCGATCTCGCGGCGCCGCGCGCTAGGCGCGCTCAGCGCACTGGGCCTGGGCGCGTGCAGCGCGTTCGATCGACTGCCGATCCGCCCGCCGGATGCGCCATACGTGACCACCAAGGAAGCGACGGTGGAGGCGATGCTGCGCCTGGCGAACGTCGGCCCCACCGACACCGTGTACGACCTCGGTTGCGGCGACGGACGCATTCCGATCACGGCGGCGGCGAAGTTCGGCGCACGCGGCGTCGGCGTGGAGATCGACGCTGACCTGGTACGCCTGGGCCGCGAGAACGCACGCAAAGCCGGCGTGGCCGACCGCGTCGAATTTCGACTCGAAGATCTGTTCAAGACCGACGTGCGCCCGGCAACAGTCGTGGCGCTGTTTCTGCTGCCGGAGATGATGGAAAAGCTCCAGTACAGCCTGCGCGATCAACTTCGCCCCGGCGCGCGCATCGTCTCGCACGAATTCGGCTGGGGCAGCGGCTGGCCACCCGATCGCACGGTGCGTGCCGGCGATGCGACGATCCATCTCTGGACGATCAAGCGCTGATCGCAATGCAGTGGGACGTCCCGCCCCATCGAGGCGCAACACCGCGCGGCGCGAACGATCCTGCATAGGTCGGGGCCATGGAGATTCGCATGCTCATCGTGCTTATGGGCGTAGCCGGATCGGGCAAGACCACTATCGGTACCCTGCTCGGGCAGCGCCTGGGCATCCCCTTCTTCGACGGCGACGATTTCCACCCGCCCGAAAACCGCGCCAAGATGGCCGCGGGCCAGCCGCTGACCGACGACGATCGCCGCCCGTGGCTCGCGCGTATCAACGCGCACCTGCGCCAGCAAGATCGCAACGACGCATCAGCGATCGTCGCCTGCTCTGCACTCAAGCAGCGCTACCGCGACATCCTGGCCGAGGGCATAAGTACCCTGCGCTTCGTCTACCTGCGTGGTACGCCCGCGCTGATCGGCGAGCGAATGCGCGCGCGGCAAGGACACTTCATGCCACCTGCGCTGCTCGATTCGCAGTTCGCGACGCTGGAGGAGCCGGGCGATGCGATCGTGGTGGAGGTTGATGCGGCGCCGGGGGAGATTGTGGAGAGGATTGTCGGAGCGTTCGACTTACACGGACGACGCGCAGTCTAGCTCTCGTATTCCGGGCCTGCGTCTTTGGAGGCCGCCAATCACCTCATCCCCGGCCAGCGCCGCGATGGCAACAAACGTCTCGCTGCGGAGCAGTCAAATGAAGCGCGCGCAACGCCCATGAAGATCAATCGTCGCGAGCGCCAAGACAATTCCAATCCCAGCTCGGAGAGTGTTTGTTGTCATGGGCTTGTCCTTTGACGGCCGCAAGGGATTCGATGTGCTTAACGTTGGAGTTAGCCCGCGCCGTTGTCGAGCCCTGCGTTCTCAGTCCAACCCTTTTCGTAGGCGCTGCGGAAGTTGATGGGCGGGCAGGTGACCGAGATGTACACGAGCGGCTTCGACTCGCGATTGATGACACCGTGCGTGTCACCTTCCGAGAAGCGCACGACATCACCCTCGGAGAACGCTCGCTCCTGCCCGCCAGCGAGTAAAAGCGTACCGGCCCCGCTAAGCGCGACCCAGGTCTGCTCCGACATGTCGTGGATGTGCCGCGGACTCGTGCAAGCGGGCGGCACGGTGACACGAGTGATGGTCACGCGCTGGGAATGCGAGTTTTCGGGTGATAGCAGTTGCTCTGACCGGACCCCGGAGTTTGTGAGCGTGCCTATCGAGTTGGCGGGGATGAATTCCATGGGTTCGGAATACTCCGTCTTGCGACTGTGCGGGATAGCCAGATAGTTGAAACCGGTTTCCATTTCCTCCATGGGCCGGGTTGCGATGGTAGTCCCTCGTTTATCGGTAAGCCCAGTGTCAACGGGATAACTGGCTGACCGTCGACGCTCCCCTGCCTACTCCTCTCGCAGATCTGAGCGAAGCGTACGAACTATTCCCGGCACAGCACGCCCCGCTACCGAAGCCCAACCGCCCCGAGCGCGCCGAAGGGGTCGGCGGGCGCAGCGCCGACTTTGGCTGGGCCGAGGAGCGCAGCGCGGCGAGGGGTTGTCGGCTGCGGTTTTCTCGGAACCTCGCGCGCGCGGATCGGGCATACGTCCACGGTGCTGGCAGCGAGGTCCGAATTCCGCAGACGCCGAGCCGCGTGAGCACCGCAGGGTAGTCCGCGCTGGCGGACCTCGGCCTTAGGAGGCGTTGCGTCCGCCGGCCTCGCTGGCGCGCTCGGGGCCATTGGGCTTCGGCAGCGTTAGCCACCCGTCCTCGGCTACGCGCTTGATACCTGGCCCTTCGACAAGCTCAGGGCGAACAGAACGAACCCGTCAACGAGAGCACCACCGCCCTTCGACACGCTCAGGGCGAACGGAGTGCTATCCCCGCCAACCCGGCTCGTCGCGATCGAGGATTCGCTTGAGCGATTCGAAATGCAGGTAGTTCTGCGTGCGATCGCCGTCCATCTGCGCCACGGTCGCTGAAGCCACCGCATGCGAGATCGGCCGCAGCGGCTTACCGGTGCCGGCTGCCAGCACTTGCGCCATTGCGGCGCGCTCGAGGTAGTAGAGATCGTCGAACGCAAGGCCAACCGATTCGCCGGTGACGATCACACCGTGATTGGCGAGAAACAGCACCGACGCATTACCGAGGCACTTCACGATGCGATCGCCCTCGGCATCGTCGAGCACCAGGCCGTTGTACTGATCGTCGTAGGCGACCTTGCCGTAGAACTTGAGCGAGGTCTGGCTCACCGGTTCGAGCCGGCCACCCACGAGCATCGTGAGCGCAGTCGCGAACGGCATGTGCGTGTGCAGCACCGCGCGCGCTTTGGCGTTGGCGCGATGAATCCGGTAGTGAATGAAGAATGCGGTGGGCTCGACCTTGTACTTGCCGGCCACCACCTTGCCCTTCACGTCCACCGTCACGATGTGGTCGGGCGTGAGCTCCGACCAGTGATAGCCCTGCGGATTGATATAGAACAGATCGTCGGTGCCGGGCACCGCATAGCTGAAGTGATTGCAGATGCCCTCGCCCAGGCCCATGCGCGAGGCACAGCGCAGTGCGGCGGTGAGATCGACCTTGGCTTGCGTTTTCTCGTCGAGCTGAACACGGGCGTTCATCGCGGCATCCTTTCGGTGTGAAGAGGTTGATTCGGGCGTAGGTGGGAGGCAGCGCAGCTGGCAATCGAATCCGGAAAGCTGCGAGTAGCTACACGGTAAGTCGCAAGTACGCCGCCGTGTGGGAGTTGTAGCGCAACATGTCCTTGAGCGATTTCACCAGCGGCAGGCCGAGTTTCTTCTCCAGCATCTCGGCGTCGCGCTTCATCGGCTCGAGCGGCAGCTTGGTGAGCGGCGTCTTGAACGCGAACACGATGCGGTTGATGCGGTCGGCGCTCGGCAGCACCAGCGTGCGATCGTCGAAGGCACGCGAAATGCGATCGACGTACGCCTGGAACTTGGGCTCGTCGGTCATGAAGTTCATCACGAACACGCCGTTGGGCCGCAACGTGGCGGCGCAGGCGTCAAAAAACTTCTGCGTGCAAAGCGCCGTGACCGTTTCGCCGTCTTCGAACGCATCGTGCATAAACACGTCCGCACTCTCGGGATGTTCGGGCACGTATTCGGCCCCGTCGGCGACGACCACGTTCAGCCGCTCGTCGTTCTCGGGCAAGCCGAAGTACTGCCGCGACACGCTCACCACCTTCGGGTTGATCTCAACCGCCGTGAATCGCGTGGGCCGCAGCTTGCGATGCACGAAGCGCGCGATCGACCCTCCGCCCAGGCCCACCATCAGCACGTCGCGAGGCGCAGGGGCAAACAGCAGAAACGTCATCATCGCCCGCGTGTAGTGCAGCTCGAGCTGGTCGGGGTCATCCAGCCGGATCGAGCTCTGGATCGCATCGCCGCCCAGATGCAGCGAGCGCACGCCCCCGGCCTCGCTCACCTCGACACTGGGCAAACGCGCGAACCAGCGCTTGATCGATTTGAGCGGCGAGGCGGGCATGGAACAATCGCGGGTCGAAATGTTGGTTGGAGTCAAAGTATGCATTGCTTCAAGCGCTGCACGCTAGCGCTGCTGGCCGCGTGCCTGATCGTCGCGATCGCCGTGGTGGTGTGGGCCAGATCGCTGCACGGGCTGCTTGCATCGCCCGATCCACTGCGCAAGGCCGACGCCATCGTCGTCCTGGGCGGCGACGTAAGCCGGGTCATCACCGGTGCCGACCTCTATCGCGAGGGACTCGCGCCGCGCGTGCTGCTTTCGTATCCGCGCCGCGAGGAACGGTTCGAGGAACTCGAGCGCGAGGGCATCGCCTATCCGTGGTTCGAGGTGGCCGGCAAGGAACTCATGCGCCTGCGCGGCATTCCGGACGAGGCGGTCGGCGTGTTCGGTGACCGGCTGACCAGCACCGTGGCCGAGGCGCGCACCATCGGCGAGCGCTACCCGCAGCTCAAATCGATCCTGCTCGTCACCTCGCCCTACCACGTCTACCGGGCGCGCATGATCTTTCGCGAGCAACTGCCGGGCGTGGAGATCATCGGCGTCAGCGCGCGTCACGAAAAATTCGATCCGGACTGGTGGCACGACCCGGAGATGATGCGCCACGCGATCATGGAATCGCTCAAGCTCGCCTTCTATCTGGCCGGCGGCCGGCGCTAGTTGCCCCGCCGCGGGGGCGCGTGTAATCATCCGCCCCGCCATGAACAACCCCTCCGACAACGACGCTGTCGAAGCGCCGTTCGACCAATCGCTCTCGCCGTTCGGCGTCAAGATCCCGTTCGCCGATCATCTTGGCATCCGCTTTGTCTCGGCCGACAAAACGCGCGCGGTCGTGGCCATCGACAAGCGGCCGGAACTGCTCAACAGCCTGGGCGCGTTCCATGGCGGCGTGGTGATGACGGTGCTCGATCTGGTGATGACATTGGCGGTGCGCGCGCACTACGGCGTGCCGGTGAGCGTGATCACCATCGACATGAGCATCGGCTTTCTCAATCCGGGCATGACCGTCGTGAGCGCCGAGGGCCGCGTGCTCAACGCCGGCAAGTCGACCTGCTTCTGCGAGAGCGAAGCGCGCGACGAGCACGGCAAGATCCTCGCCAAGGCGATCGGCACCTTCCGCACGGTCGAGATCAAGAAGGCGTGAAGCGCCCGCCGCCGCTCGCACAATCCCGGCACGTCGGCATTGAACGAACGTGACGCCATAGCAGTCCTGCTGATTCGCGCGGTCGAGACCAGCGACCCCGAGGGCAAGCATCTGTCGCTCGCCACGCGCCGGGCAATCAGCCTCGACGTGGCACGATCGATCGGCGCCACCGGCCACATCGTCGCGGCGCAGGCCGATCAGTTCCTGGCCGAACGCGCACGGGCCATGCTGCCCACGCTGCGACCCGATCCGGCTCAGTTCATCCGCGCCACCCAGCCGCTGCGGTTGCGCTGGATCGTGCTCGTGGTACTGCTTGGAGCGTTCGCCATCGGTGCGCTCAGCAACATGCTGGGCGACCTGCGCCGGCTCAATCTGCTGTACGCGCCGATCGCGCTGCTGCTGTTGTGGAACATCGCGACGTACGTCGTGCTGGTCGTGCGATGGCTGCTGCGCCTGGGCGCTGGCCGCGCGCGCAGTCAGGCCCCGCCGTGGCTCACGCGCTGGACCCAGAGCATCCACCTGCACCGTACGCTGGAGCCCGCCCGTCGCGCCATGAGCGAGTGGCTCACGCAGGGCGCGCCCTTGCATCGCGCACGCGCATCGTTCGTGTGGCACATCGGCGCGGCGGCGCTCGCGCTCGGCGCCATCGCCGGCATGTACCTGCGCGGTCTGGGCATCGACTACACCGCCGGCTGGGAAAGCACGTTCCTCAACGAGCGCGGCGTGCACACAGTGTTGAAGTTTCTGCTTGGCCCCGGGGCTTTGCTGCTGGGCACCAGCGTGCCCGACGCGCAGCACATCGGCACGATCCGCTTCACCAGCGAGTGGATCAGCGGCCGCAGCGGGGGCGAGCGCGCGGCGGACTGGATCCACCTCTACGCCGCCAGCACGTTGATGATCATCCTGCTCCCGCGGCTGGTCATGGCGTTGTTCGACCGGCTGCGCGCGCTGCGCCTGGTGGATCGTTTTCCGATCGACCTGGATCACGACTACTTTCGCCGGTTGCTGGCCTCGAGCAGCGCCACGCCGCAGCGGCTGAACATCATCCCCCACGGCGTCGCGGTCGACGATGCCTTGCGCCGGCGGATAGTCCTCGGTCTTGAACAAGCGCTGGGCACATCGATCGAGCCGCACTTCACGCCGGCAGTTCCATATGGCGAGCAGCCGAGCGGGTCAGCAGTCGCTGCTAATGGTGTGTTAGTGTTTTCGCTGGCGAGCACACCGGAGCAGGAAGTGCACGGTGCGATCTTGCAGGGCGCACGCCCGCTGGCCGTAGTGCTGGACGAGCTGTCATTCACCCAGCGCGTGCGGGGAGACTCGACGATGAAGCGCCGGCTGCAGGAACGCCGTGAGTTATGGCGACAGTTCCTGAAGCCGCATCAACTGGATCCGGTGTTCGTGCCGCTCGAAACCTCGACCAACGCTCCATGACGACCGCCACACCGTCCGCCACTCCATCTGCCGCGCCGGCCGCGCCTCCGTCCGCCTCCGCGTCGACCAGCCCGCAGTCGACCGGCGCGGTCCCGACCATCGCTGTCACCCTGACGCTGGTCTCGCACACCAACATCGGCAAGACCACGCTCGCCCGCACGCTGCTCAAACGCGACGTCGGCGAGGTACGCGACGCGCCGCACGTCACGCAGGTGAACGAAGCCTTCGACATGATCCGGGCCGAAGGCGCACTGCTGCGGCTGTGGGACACGCCCGGGTTCGGCGATTCGGCACGGCTGGCCAAGCGGCTGGAACAACTCACCAATCCGATCGGCTGGCTGCTTTCCAACGTGTGGGACCGCTGGACCGATCGCAATTTCTGGGTGAGCCAGCAGGTGGTGGGCAACATCCAGCGCGACGCCGACGTGGTGCTCTATCTGGTCAACGCGTCGGAGGAACCGGCGAGCAGCGGCTACATCGCGCCGGAATTGCGTGTGCTCGGCTGGGTAGGCAAACCGGTGCTGGTGCTGCTCAATCAGATGGGGCCGCCGCGGCGCGCCGATGAAGAAGCGGTCGAGATCCAGCGCTGGCGTGCACACCTCGCGCCGTACAGCGTGGTGCGCGGCGTGCTCGCGCTCGATGCGTTTGCGCGCTGCTGGGTGCAGGAAGACACGCTGCTCGCCGCAGTTGCGCCGCTATTGCCGCTCGAAAAGCGCTCGTTCTTCGCCAAGCTGCGCATGGCCTGGGCGGCCGAACAGCACAAGATCTTCGCCGCTTCGATGTCGATCCTGGCGGCGCAGGTGGCGCGCGCGGCGCAGGTCAAGGAGGCCGCCAACGATCGCGACTTCCTCGGTGCGTTCGTGGCCGTCGGCGCGGCACTGGGCATGTCGAAGGGCGTGCAGCGCGGGCTGCAGAAGAACGAGTCCGATGCGATCGAGCGCATGTCGGAGAAGCTCGCCGAGGATCTGCGCGGCTCGACCAACGAAGTGATCGCGCTTCATCACATCGACGGCTCGGCCACGCTCACCGTGCTCGAGCGGGTACAGGCGCACGTGAAAGCCTCGCGCGCGGTCAACGAGAATCAGGCGACCGTGGTGGGCGGCGCGGTGGCCGGTGCGCTGTCAGGGCTGATCGCTGATCTGGCCGCCGGCGGATTGACGTTCGGCGGTGCTGCGCTTGGCGGTGCGGTGGCCGGCGCGCTCGGTGCGCGGCTGGCCGCCCAGGGCGTGAACCGCGCGCGCGGCGTGCAAGGCTCGATGGTGTCGTGGAACGACGAGTTCATCATCGATCTGGCGCGCACCACGGTGCTGCGCTATCTCACGATCGCGCACTTCGGCCGTGGCCGCGGCGATTACGTCGAAAGCGAATTCCCGCCGCACTGGGCGCCGCTGGTCGACAGCCACCTCGAAGCACACGACAAGGCACTGCGCGACGCGATCATCGCCGCGCGCGAACGCAACAATCTGCAGCCGCTGGAGAACTGGCTCACCGATTGCTGCAAGGCAGTGCTGGCCAAGCTCTACCCGGTGCAGCGCGCAGCGGAGTCGGCCACGGCCTGACGCTGCCGCGCCTCAGCGACGCCCGTACTGCTTGTCGCCGAAGTAGTTGGCGCGCTGCTCGGGGGTGAGCGGTCCGGGCTTGCGTGCGTCTTTCAGCACTTCGAGTGCGCGCTGCACCGCCGGTCGCGCGGCAATGCCGTCGAACCAGCGTTTGACGTGGGCGTACTGCTCGATGTCGACGTTCTGGTTCTGATACGAGCGCAGCCACGGAAAGATCGCCATGTCGGCGATGGTGTACTCGTCGCAGGCGATGAAGCGTGATTCGGCCAGGCGCCGGTCCATCACGCCGTACAGGCGGTTCGCTTCCTTGCCGTAGCGCTCGATCGCGTAGGGAATTTTTTCGGGCGCGTAGATGATGAAGTGGTGCGCCTGACCGAGCATCGGCCCCACTCCGCCCATCTGGAACATCAGCCACTGCAGCGTCGACCACTTGTCGCGCAGGTTCTCCGGCAGGAACTTGCCGGTTTTCGAGGCGAGATAGATCAGGATCGCGCCCGACTCGAACACCGCCATCGGTTTGCCGTCGGGCCCGTCGGAGTCGACCATCGCCGGCATCTTGTTGTTGGGGCTGATCTTGAGGAACTCGGGCTGGAACTGGTCGCCCTTGCCGATATCGATCGGGTGCACGCGATAGGGCAGCCCGGTTTCTTCCAGCATGATGTGGACTTTGTGGCCGTTGGGCGTGGGCCAAGTGTAGAGATCGATCATGGGGCGGTCCTGAACGAGGGGTTGGCGTGGCAAGGGTGCGTGCGCGGTTCAATCGCGCGCAGCACGTGCAGGCCAGCATAGCACCGCGTCGAGCAACGCTTGGCAGTGCGCGAGCCGCTGCGCCTGCTGCTCCCATACCTACCGCATCTAGGTGAGCGCGTCTGCTGGCGCGCGCCGGGTCACGTCTTCAAGTGCGCGCCCCACCTGCGCATCGATGATCGGCGGCAGCGGTGATTCGAGCGTGGCGCACATGGCGCGCATCAGCTCGGCTTCGCGCGGACTGACTTTGCCATCGGCCGTCACCGCCTCCAGGCAAGCCTTGATCAGCAGCGGTTTCTTGAGCGGCGCAACCTCGGCCAGCCGCTCCAGCGCACGCTCCACCTCGGGCATCTTGATCGCCGAGGGCGCAAGCAACTGCGCGCCGCTGATCTTGAACCAACCCATCAGCCGATCGAACAGCACCGACCCTTCCGAGGCGAGCCGCACGAACAGCGACAGCACCGTGACGAGTTCCGTCTCGAGCGCAGTGAAGTCGGCGTAGCGCGCTGCCTTGGGCGTGCGCTTGGCTTCGTCGAGCGCGCGGCCAGCCAGAGCCATCAACGCGAACTCGAACGGCGTGATGCGTGCATCGGCCACGGTGATCGCACGCGCCAGCTCGAGGAACTGCTTTCGCTCCCCGAGCGGCAAGGGCCGCAGCACCGGCAGGGCGAGCGACACGATCGGCAGACGCAGATGCGCGTGCTGGTCGCGCACCACGTCGAGATAGCCGCGCGCCTGATCGAACAGTTCGCGCGCGCCGGGCCGCTCGACGATGCGACTCACGTCGGCGCCAGCGTCGAGATCGGCCGCCAGCATCGCCAGCACGATCGCCTTGGCGCTATCGGCCGTGCCCAGCCCGGTGCGGATCGACTCGGGCAAAGCCGCGAGCAGCAACTTGGCGTAGTCGACGTGCTGCGAGCCGGGCTGTCCCACGCTCGCCAGCAATCGATCGGGCGACATCGCGGCGGCGCGCGACGCATTGCCGCTTGCACCCGCAGCGAAGCCGGTGGCGCCGGCTGCGAATCCAGCGGCACCGCCGGCAAACCCCGAAGCGCCGGGGAACGCTGCGCCGCTGCCCGTCGCAGCAGTTCCAACTGCGCCCCGACCGAAGCCGCCACCGAGCGCGCGCGCGTCGTCCTCGCCTGTGGATCCTCGCCCGAATTCCGCAGAAGGCCCGGCCGCAGCCGCGATCCGCTCGGCACGCTTGCGCACATCGGCGATGCGCCCACGCGCGCCCTTGCCCAGGATCTTCTCGATGCGCGTCTCGATCGGCGGGTGCGTGGCGAACAGGCCATCGAGCCGGGAATCGAGCGCCGCCGCGATGAACATGTGGCTCACTTCGTCGGCGTTCTGATGCTCGACCACGCCGCTCTGCGCCGCGATCAGCGCCAGCGCCGAGCCGATGCCCTCGGGATTGCGCGTGAACTGCACCGCCGAAGCATCGGCGAGGTACTCGCGCTGGCGGCCCACTGCGGCGCGAATCATGTTCGCCATGAACACCCCGACCGCGCCGATCACGAACAACGCCAGACCGAAACCGGCGATGCCGCCCGTGGCGCGCGAGTCGCGGCCGCGGTCGGCCACGCGCATGAACACGCGTCCGGTGTGGCCGATCATCTCGATGCCGAACAGCAGCCCGATCATGCGGACGTTCAGCCGCATGTCGCCGTTGAGCACGTGGCTGAACTCGTGGCCGATCACGCCCTGCAACTCATCGCGATTCATCGCGTGCAGCAGACCGTGCGTGACGGCGATCGCGGCATCGTTGCTCGAATAGCCCGCCGCGAACGCGTTGAAGCCCTGCTCGTGATCCATGATGTACACCAGGGGCACGGGTACGCCCGAGGCGAGCGCCATCTCTTCGATCACGTTGACCAGCCGCTTCTCGGCCAGATCGGTGGTGGCCGAGGTGATCCGCCGCCCGCCCATCATCTCGGCGACCGCGCTGCCGCCATCGCGCAGCTGCAGCGTCTTAAACGCCGAACCGCCGAGCACCAGCGCGAGCGTAATGATCGTCACGACAACATACAGCGCGGGCGAACGACTCTCCAGCGCGATCGCAGTGACGATGTTGACCGACACCACCACCGCAAGCACCGCCAGCACGAACAGCACCGTCAGGCGGCGCGAAGCCTTGCGCGCGGCGTCTTGTTGCGCGAAGAAGTCCATCGGCGTCAGGACCAGCGGATCGAGAACCGGTCGAAGCAGGCGCGCTGCGCAGGCCGCGACGTAGCCCGGGTCTGTTCAGAACCGGGGCGCGCGGCGCACACGCTCAGCTGAAACTCACCTTCGGCGCCTTGCGCTCTTCGGGCGACTCGGTTGATTCGAGGAGCGTTGCCGGCTTGAACTGGAACATGCCGGCAATCACGTTGGCGGGAAAGCTCTCGACCTTGGTGTTGTACGTCATCACCGAGTCGTTGTACGCCTGCCGCGCGAACGCGATCTTGTTCTCGGTGCTGGTGAGCTCCTCGGAGAGCTGCATCATGTTCTGGTTGGCCTTCAGGTCGGGATAGGCCTCCGAGACCGCCATGAAGCGCGAGAGCACGCCGCTCAGTCCGGTTTCGGCCTGGGCCAGCGCCTGCATCGCCTGGCCGTCGGCCGGGTTGGCCGCCGCCGCCTTGGCCGCGGTGTAGGCCTGATTGCGCGCGGCGATCACCGCTTCGAGCGTTTCGCGCTCGTGCTTCATGTAGCCCTTGGCGGTTTCGACCAGGTTGGGAATCAGGTCGTAGCGGCGCTTCAACTGCACGTCGATCTGCGCGAACGCGTTCTTGAAGCGGTTGCGCAGCGCCACCAGGCCGTTGTACAGGCCCACGACCCAGGCGACGATCGCGATCAGGATCACCAGAACGACGATCAATCCAATCATGTTGTTCCTCTCAGGGGTTGGCGCGACGCGGCGGGCGCAATCGTGGCGGCAGGGTCCGACCTGGTCAAACGACGCGCCCGATGACCTTTGACTTTTTCCCTCGCCGCAGCCACGCGGCCGATCAAACCAGCTTGACGAGCTGCTTGCCGAAGTTCTGCCCTTGCAGCAGGCCGATCAACGCACCCGGCGCCTGCACCAGACCGTGCACGATACTTTCGCGGAACTTGAGCTTGCCGGCGCGGTACCACGCGGTGAGATCAGCGAGCGCCGGTTTCCACAACTCCATGCGGTCGCTCACGATAAAGCCTTGCATCCGCAGCCGGTTGATGAGCACCGAGCGGATGTTCTTCAGGCCGCTCAACTCGTCGGCACTGGCGGCGTTGTATTGCGAGATCAGCCCGCACAGCGACACGCGGCCGAACGTGTTCATGCGCGCCAGGCACGCATCGAGAATCGTGCCGCCGACGTTGTCGAAGTACACATCGATGCGATCGGGGCAGGCGGCCTTCAATGCTTCGTTCAGATCGCCGGTCTTGTAGTCCAGGCACGCATCGAAGCCGAGCTCCTTGCGCACGTATTCGCACTTTGCAGCGCCACCGGCGATGCCCACGGTGCGGCAGCCCTTGATCTTCGCGATCTGGCCCACCACCGAGCCCACCGCCCCCGACGCGGCCGACACGACCACCGTCTCGCCCGCCTTCGGTTGCGCGAGATCGAGCAGGCCGACCCAGGCTGTCACCCCCGGCATGCCCAGCACGCTCAGGTACAGCGACAGGGGCGCGGCATCGGCATCGACTTTGGTCGCGCTCTTGCCTTCCACGCACGCGTATTCCTGCCAGCCGAAGCGCCCGGTGACGAACGAGCCGACCGGCATGCGATCGTTGTTCGACTCGATCACTTCGCCGACCGCGCCGCCTTCCATCACTTGATCGATCTCGACCGGCTTGGCATAGGAACGCGCCGCATCCATACGACCACGCATGTACGGGTCGAGCGACAGCCAATGATTGCGCACGACGATCTCGCCCTCGCCTGCGCGCGGAATCGGCGCTTCCTCGAGCCGGAAATTGGCCGCGCTTGGCATGCCGCTCGGACGACTGGCGAGGACGATGCGGTGGTTGGCCATTGGCGAAGATCCGTGTAATCAGAGATTGCGGTTGTTCAGGCCTGATTGGCGATGAAGCGTTCCAGATGGAAATCGGTATCGCCCAGCCAGGCATCGATCATCGTCAGGCGCTTGCCGTAGTGGCTCGCCGGCATTTCGTTGGTGAGACCCATGCCGCCGTGCATCTGGTAGGCGCTTTGCGCCAGCGCGCGGCCCGACTTGCCGATGAACACCTTGGCTGCCGACACCGCGTGACGCCGCTCTTTCGCGTCGGCGCTTTCGCAGCGCATCGCCGCCATGATCGCCATCGAGCGCGACTGCTCGCAGTGGACCAGCATGTCGACGGCGTGATGCTGCAGCACCTGGAACCGCCCGATCGGCTGGCCGAACTGCTGGCGCGTCTTGATGTAATCGAGCGTCAATGCGTTGAGCGTTTCCATCACGCCGACCGCCTCGCCGCACAACGCCGCGGCCCCGTCGTCGAGCACGCGCTCGATGACGGCCATGCCGCCGTCGATCGAACCGAGCACCGCGCTCGCATCGACCGCGACGTTGGACAGGGTCACCTCGGCGGCGCGCAATCCATCGATGGTGCGGTAATCGCGACGCGATACACCCTTGGCTTTGCCCTCGACCAGGAACAGCGTGATGCCTTGCGCGTCGGCGTTGCCACCGGCAGTGCGCGCCGAGACGACCAGCGTATCGGCCTGCGCGCCATGCAGCACGACGCTCTTGGTGCCGTTGAGCACGAAGCTGTTGCCGTCGCGACGTGCGGTGGTGGTGACGCGCCGGGCGTCGTGGCGGCCCTGCACTTCGGCATACGCGAACGCGAGCAGCAGCTTGCCTTCGACGAGCGCCGGCAGAATGTTCGCGCGCTGCGCCTCGGAGCCACCGTGCACCAGCGCACGGCCGCCCAAAATCGCGGTGGCCATGAACGGCTCCACCATCAAGCCATTGCCCACTGCGTTGAGCACGATCATCGCGTCGACCATCGAGCCGCCGTAGCCGCCATGTTCCTGTGGCAGAGCTATGCCGAGCACGCCCATGTCGGCCAGTTGCGCCCAGGTCTGGCGCGAGAAGCCTTCGGGCTGCTGCTGATTGGCGCGCCGGCGCTCGAAGCCGTAGTCTTTCTGTACGAACCGCGCGAGCGAATCGCGCAGCATCTGCTGTTCTTCGACCAGTGAGAAGTCCATCGCTTTATCCCTTCACCCTTCAACCCTTCGCCCTTCACGCGTCACGCTTCACCGTTCACAGCCCGAGCACCGCTTGGGAAATGATGTTGCGCTGAATCTCGTTGGAGCCACCGTAGATCGTCGTCTTGCGGTAGTTGAAGTACTGCGCCGCAAGCGGTGCCCCGTACGCCGGGCCGACGCCTTCGCCCTTCTGCCCTTCACCGAACGCCTCGGGCGTGAACGGCAAGGCCAGCGGGCCCATCGCGTCCATCATCAACTCGGTGAGCCATTGCTGGATCTCCGAGCCCTTGATCTTGAGGAACGATGCTTCCGGACCCGGTGCCTTGCCACGGCTGGACAGCACGCGCATCAAGGTCATCTCCAGCGCGAGCAGTTCGATCTCGACGTGCGCCACGCGCGCGGCGAATGCGGGATCTTCGATCAGCGGTCGGCCGTTCTTGGTCTGCTGCCGCGCGATGTTCTTGAGCGATACCAACTCGCGCTTCGATGCGCCCACGCCGGCGATGCCGGTGCGCTCGAACCCGAGCAGGTACTTGGCGTACGTCCAGCCCTTGCCCTCCTCGCCAACAAGATTGGTTGCGGGCACACGCACGTTGTCGAAAAACACTTCGTTCACTTCGTGCTCTTCGTCGAGCAGGATGAGCGGCCGCACCGTCACACCCGGCGAGCGCATGTCGATCAGCAGGAACGAGATGCCTTCCTGCTTGCGGTTCTCGGTGCTGGTGCGCACCAGGCAGAAGATCATGTCGGCGTACTGCGCGTAGGTGGTCCAGGTTTTCTGGCCGTTGACCACGTAGTGATCGCCATCGCGCACCGCGCGCGTCTTCAATGACGCGAGATCCGAACCCGAACCCGGCTCCGAGTAGCCCTGACACCACCAGTCGACGTTGTTGCGGATGCGCGGCAGGTAGTGCTCTTTCTGCGA
>CADECO010000016.1:8753-11582 GCA_902825905.1 uncultured beta proteobacterium | reverse complement strand
TCCGCGGGCAGATTGGCGCGGGTGAAGGCACGCACCTCGTCGCGAAAAGCGATTTCCTCCGGGGTGTAGCGCAGTTCCATGGGGGTCCGACCACGGGTGGGGAGAATGGGTCGCATGGTAGCCTTCCTCACCCCCACGGGAAAGCACCCGCGCCGCTTCGAGGTGACCGAAAACGGTGCGACGGCGTCCGCCGATCGACGGCGTGCGCGACTGCGATCGATGCGCTCGTGTCCTGGAACGATTCGGCGCGCCGCGCATCGAGCCGTACCGAACAACCTGTTCTCCGGAGAGAAACGTGAAAGCCCTGCTGTGCAAAGCCTATGGCGCGCCCGACTCGCTCGTGCTCGAAGACGTGCCCACGCCCAAACCCGGCCCCAATCAAGTGCTCGTGTCGGTGAAAGCCGCAGGCGTGAACTTTCCCGACGTGCTGATCATCCAGGGCAAGTATCAGTACAAGCCGCAGATGCCGTTCTCGCCGGGTTCGGAAATGGCCGGCGTGATCAAGGAAGTCGGTGCGGGCGTCACCGAGTTCAAGGTCGGCGACGCGGTACAAGCGAACACGACGTACGGCAGCTTCGCCGAGGAGATGGTGATCGATGCGGCGCGCGCGACGAAGCTGCCCGCCGGTATGGATCTCACCGTCGCCGCCGCGTTCGGCCTCACCTACGGCACCTCCTACCACGCGCTCAAGGATCGCGGGCAGCTCAAGCCGGGCGAAACGCTGCTGGTGCTCGGTGCGGCGGGTGGCGTCGGACTTGCCGCGGTCGAATTGGGCAAGCTGATGGGCGCCACCGTGATCGCCGCCGCGTCATCGGACGAAAAGCTCGAGACGTGCAAACGGTTCGGCGCAGCGCACGTCATCAACTACGCCTCCGAGGACTTGCGCGCGGGCATCAAGCGCATCACCGGCGGCAAGGGCGTCGATGTCATTTACGACCCCGTCGGCGGCGCGTTCGCCGAACCTGCGTTTCGCGACATGGCCTGGGGCGGGCGCTATCTGGTGGTCGGCTTCGCCGCGGGCGACATTCCGCGCCTGCCGCTGAATCTCGCGCTACTGAAAGGCGCCTCGATCGTCGGCGTGTTCTGGGGCGCATTCACCGAGAAAGAGTCCGCGGCCAATCGCGCCAACCTGCGCCAGCTCACCGAGTGGGTGGTGGCCGGCAAGTTGAAGCCGCTGGTAAGCGCGACCTATCCGCTGGCGCGCGCCGCGCAGGCGCTGAACGACATGGCCGAGCGCAAGGTGCAGGGGAAAGTCGTTGTCGTGACGGGCGCATAGCGCCCGGAAACTGAGGCCCCCTCCTTCTCTAGCGACGTGAGTCGCGCGAGAGAGGGAGGGCGGGGGGCGGGAGAGCGACCCTAATCTGCGCCGCAAACTCGGCTCCCTCCTTCTCTAGCGACTTTAGTCGCGCGAGAGAGGGAGGGCGGGGGGCGGGAGAGCGCCCTTCACCGATCAATATGCGCAAAGTTCGCCGCCGGATAGCGATCACCCTTCGTCGCACCGATCGGCGCGATCTCTTCCAGCGATCGAATCTCCGCGTCGGTCAACATGATGTCGGCCGCGGCGACGTTCTCGCGCACGCGCGCTTCGCTCTTGGTGCCGGGGATCGGCACGATGTCCTTGCCCTTGGCCAGCACCCACGCAAGTGAAAGCTGCGCGGAGGTCACGCCCTTCTTCGCGGCGAGCGCCTTCAGCTTTTCAGCGAGCTTGAGGTTCTCGCCGATGTTCTCCTTGGCGAAGCGCGGGTGCGACTGGCGCGTGTCTTTGGCGTCGAGTGCTTCTCGCCCTGTCACGGTGCCGGTGAGAAATCCACGGCCCAGCGGACTGTAGGCGACGTAACCGATGCCCAGCTCACGGCAGGTGGGCAGGATGTCGGTCTCGTCCTGCCGGCTCCACAGCGACAGTTCCGATTGCACCGCGGTGATCGGGTGCACCTTGTGCGCCCGGCGCAGATTGGCCGCCGAGACTTCCGACAGGCCGATGTACTTCACCTTGCCTTGCTTGATCAGATCGGCCATCGCGCCGATCGTGTCTTCGATCGGCACGCTCTTGTCGACACGATGCTGGAAGTAGAGATCGATCGAATCGACCTTCAATCGTTTGAGCGACGCCTCGCATGCCTGACGCACGTATTCGGGCGTGCCGCAGATGGTGGTGCCCTCGGGTTTGCGTTGCTGACCGAACTTGGTGATCAGCGTGACCTTGTCGCGAATGCCCGCCAGCGCCTTGCCGAGCAGCTCCTCGTTGTGGCCGTTGCCGTAGGCATCCGCGGAGTCGAGCATGGTGACGCCCATGTCGACGACCTTGCGCACCAATGCGATCGATGCCTCGTCGTTCGAGGGGCCGTAGATGCCCGACAGGCCCATGCAGCCGTAGCCGACTTCCGGGACGGTGAGTTTGCCGCCGAGTGTCCGAGTCTTCATATGCGTGCTCCTTGTGCTGCGATTGGATCGTGTGCGAAGTGCCGGCCGAACTTACCACGACCAACGCGTGGGCCGCACCGCCGCCTGAAGCGTGCCGTCAGTGTTCGCGCGTCACGCTCGGCGGGAGCCTCGGAGCGATCGCACCACGATCGGCGACCGTGCAGTGTGCTTGCCATGGCACGGAGGCTGGTGCTATTTAGACTGCGATTAACACACCGTGCAGACGTGACTCGAGCATCCAGCGCGAGCAAGCGTGATGCAAGGAGGAGACAACATGATCCGCAGCTGCGCACTCGCATTGGGCGTCGGTACGCTCTTCGCCCTGACTTCCCTCACATCCACCGCACAAGAAAAGCGCCTGATCGAGAAGTGGCTCGACGGCGAGGTGAAGTCGAAAGCGCCCGCGGT
>CADECO010000016.1:5363-8653 GCA_902825905.1 uncultured beta proteobacterium | reverse complement strand
TGCCGTACACGTTCGAGACCTCGACCCAGGCGGCGATGTCGATCTACGAGTTGTATCCGAAGTACCTGCGCAAGGCCTACGAGGCGCGCGGCGTGTACCTGATGCGCGTGTCGACCACGCAGCCGCAGCACATCATCAGCTCGAAGGATCCGGTGCTGAAGATGGACGATCTGAAAGGCAAGAAGATCTGGGCGCCGGGCGGGCTGTCGCAAGAGATCGCCACCGCCATGGGAGGGGTGCCCTCGACCGTGCAATCCTCGGAGCTCTACACCGCGTTCCAGAGCGGGGTGCTCGATTTTCCGATCATGCACGATGCCGGCACCAAGCTGTTCCGGCTGATGGAGATCGCCAAGCACCGTACCGTGGCCAACCTGTGGATCAACCCCACCGAGTTCTGCATGAACAAGAACATGTGGGACAAACTCCCCAAGGACATCAAGGCGCACGTCTATCACTGGTCGCAGCTGTGGAATCTGACCGAGACCATCCTGTACTTCGACGACGAGTCGACCACCGCGCTCAAGGAAATGACCGCCAAGGGCGTGAAGTCGCACCAGATGCCGTCCGCCGAATACGAAAAGATGGTCAAGGCTTCGGAGCCCGTGACCAAGAAGTGGATCGATAGCATGGCCGCCAAAGGCGAGCCCGCACAGCAGTTCGTCACCGACATGCGTGCGGCTGCGGCCAAGTGGAAGGCGCTCAGCTTCGATCAGATCACCCAGCGCGTGCTCGACGCACCGCTGCCGGGCATCGTCGATTTCTGATGCCGGCGTAGCGGGAGCTGCCCGTCACCGGTTTCGGTCTCGCACCCTCGATGCCATCCAACCACGAGAGCAGCCTCGTCGCCGCCATGCGCCGGCTGTACGGTGGCGCGGCGGTCGTGCTGATTCCGCTGATGACGCTGATCATCACCGCCGACACGGTGCTGCGCTATTTCGCGTCGATGCCGCTGGTGTGGGCGCAGGACGTCGCCGGACTGCTGTTGCTGCTGGTGTTCGTGTGCGCGCTGCCCTACTCGTGGCCTGGTGGTTTTCACGTGCGCATGGACATGCTCTACAACCGCATGCCCGACTGGGGGCGCCGGGGGGTCGATGCGATAACGGCGCTTGCCGCCCTGGCTATCGGCGCGGTACTGACTCACCAGGCATTCCTGCAAACGCTCAAGGCGTTCCAGCACGGCGAGACCACGCCGGCCACCAAAGTGATGATCTGGCCGTTCGTAGCGGCCATGGCGGTGTGCGCGGCACTGTTCTGCGTCGTCATGCTGGCGCACATCGCTCGGGCGCTGCGTGGCCACGGCCGCCAGCGCGAACGGCACTGACCAGGCGATGGATCTGCTCACGATCGGCTGGATCGGCATCATCGCGCTGGTGGTGATGATCATGATCGGCGTGCCGCTCGCCTTCGCGATCGGCATCGTCGGCGGGTTGGGCAACATCGTGGTGGCCAACTACGCGCAGACCTCGTTGCAGCTCTACCAGGTCGCGTTCACGCTCACCACCGAGTTCGTGCTGACCAGCGTGCCGCTGTTCATCTTCATGGGCCAACTCGTCTCATCGGGCGGCATCGGCAAGGATCTGTACGAGGTCGTGCACAAGTGGCTCGGACGCCTGCCCGGCGGACTGGCAGTGACCTCGGTGATCTCCTGCGCGGGATTCGGTGCGGTCACCGGCATCAGCGCCGCGGCGGTCGCGACGCTCGGCACGATAGTCATGCCCGAGATGAAGCGCTACCGCTACGACAACGGTCTGGCCGCAGGCAGCCTCGCTTCGGCCAGCACGCTCGCGATCCTGATTCCGCCGAGTCTGGCGATGGTGGTCTACGGAATCTGGACCAGCACCTCGATCGGCAAGCTGTTCATCGCCGGCATCCTGCCCGGCATCTTCGTGGCGCTGGTCTTCTGCGCGTACATCGTCGGCGCATGCGTGCTCAATCCGTCCCTTGGGCCGCGCTCGGAACACTATCCGCTGGCCGAACGCATGCAAGCGCTCGTCAAGCTGCTGCCGGTGATCGCCATCTTCTCGCTGCTGATCGGTGGTTTGTACCTCGGCTGGTTCACGCCCACCGAGGGCGCGGCATCGGGCGCATTCGCGGTGATGGTGCTGCTCGCGGTCATGCGCCGCCTGTCGTGGGCGGCCATCGTCGATGCGGCGCGCCAGACCGCGCAGCTTTCGGTGATGGTGTTCGCGATCCTGATCGCGGTGGGCGTGTTCAGTCGGTTCCTCGTGCTGACCGACGTGACCGGGCAGATGGTGCAGTTCATCAACGCGTTCGGACTGAACAAGTACGTGGTGCTCACGATGATCGTCGTGCTCTATCTGATCCTGGGCATGTTCCTCGACGGCCTGGGCATGATGCTGCTCACGCTGCCGTTCGTGTTTCCGATCATCCAGGCGCTGGGGTTCGACCCGATCTGGTTCGGCGTGATCATGACGATCATGATCGAGATCGGCCTGCTCACCCCGCCGGTCGGGCTCAACTGTTATGTACTCGCGCAGATCGCACCGCATATTTCGCTGGGCGAGATCTTCCGTGGCGTTACGCCGTTCGTGATACTCACGTTGCTGTGCGTGGCGGCGTTGACGATCTGGCCGGAGATCGCGCTGTGGCTACCGCAGCAGATGTTCGGGAAATAACCAAGATTATCGAGATAACCAAGAGGAGAACCCAATGGGCAGCTACTACGCCGAAGCGCGCGACCGCCTCGCAGATGTCGATGGACTCAAGGTCGGCTCGCTTGCCACTCGCACGGTGATCATCGACGACGAGTTCAAACGCGTCTCGTACTTCAAGTTCAAGCCAGGCGACGAGACCGGCTGGCACAAGCACGAGCATCCGTACTTCGTCGTGTATCTCACCGACTGCAAGCTGCTGCACATGCCGCGCAACGCACCGGAGGCGGTGATCGACCACAAGGCACGCGAGAGCCGCCACATTCCCGCCGGGGTCGAGCACCACGTGCGCAGCCTCGCCGATCACGACGTCGAGCTGCTCGAAGTCGAGTACAAAAAGTAGCAGCCATCGAAGCAGCAGCGATCAAAGGAGAGCGCGATGCAGATGCGAAACGAGAGCAAGGCCGACTACCGGACCGAAACCCGCGACGGCATGACGATCGACTGGGACGTGCCGATCACCATGGAAGATGGCCTGGTGCTCCGGTGCGATGTCTACCGGCCGATCAAGGCGGGCAAGTACCCGGTCATCCTTTCCTACGGTCCGTATGCGAAGTGGCTGCAATTCGAGCAGATCTACAAGACCTGCTGGGACAAGATGTGCGCCGAGCATCCCGA
>CADECO010000016.1:0-5263 GCA_902825905.1 uncultured beta proteobacterium | reverse complement strand
GCGATGTGCCAGTGGGAGGGCGCGAACGACTGGTATCGCGAGGTCAGCCACCACGGCGGGATCCTGTGCACGTTCCTCGCCAACTGGTACGACATGCAGGTGAAGACGATCCAGTACGGATTGGGCACCAAGGGCTTTCGCAGCCCGATGACGGGTGACTGGGTGTCGGGGCCGGAGACGCTTTCCGATGAGCAGTTGCACGCCAACCGGTTCGACTTCGGCGGCCTCGCGCTCGCGCACGAACTCGACGACGAATTCTGGAAGTGCCGCACGCCCGATTTCTCCAAGATCACCACGCCGTTCCTGTCGACCGGCAACTGGGGCGGTCAGGGCCTGCATCCGCGCGGCAACATCGAGGGCTACTACCTGTCGGCCTCCAAGGAGAAATGGCTGGAGATGCACGGCGACGCGCACTGGACCCATTTCTATACCGACTACGGTCTGGCGCTGCAGAAGAAGTTCTTCGCCTACTACCTCAAAGGCGAGAAGAACGGCTGGGACAAGCAGCCCAAGGTGCTGCTCAATATCCGCCATCCGGGCGAGAAGTTCGTGCAGCGCGCCGAGAACGAGTGGCCGCTCAAGCGCACCAGGTGGACCAAGTTCAATCTCGACGCGTCGACGCAGACGCTCAACGCCAAGCCGGTCAAGAACGGCTCGAAGATCACCTATCGAGGCTTGAGCGAGGGCGTGACGTTCATGCTGCCGCCGTGCGCCAAGGACACGGAGATCACCGGCCCGATCGCGGCGAAACTGTTCGTGTCGTCATCGACGGTCGATGCCGACCTGTTCCTGGTCGTGCGCGTGTTCGATCCCAACATGAAGGAAGTGACGTTCATGGGTGCGCTCGATCCGCACACGCCGGTGGCGCAAGGCTGGCTGCGCGCTTCGCACCGCAAGCTCGACCCGAAGAAATCCCTGCCGTTCCGTCCGTACCATCCGCACGACGAGAAGCAGCCGCTCAAGAAGGGGCAGGTCTACGAGCTCGACGTCGAAATCTGGCCGACCTGCATCGTCGTGCCGGCGGGCTATCGCATCGCGCTTACGGTGCGCGGCAAGGACTACACCTATCCCGGCGGTACCGGCGGCAAGCTCTCGAACATGAAGAACGAGTTCACCGGCGTGGGTCCGTTCCTGCACAACGATGCGCGCGATCGTCCGCCGAAGACCTTCGACGGCAACGTGACGATCCACACCGGGGGCAAGAATGCGTCGTGGGTGATGTTGCCCGTAATTCCCGGTTAGTACGTCATCGCCTCGCGCCGACGTACTAACTGCGCGAATTCGAGCGAGCCGGTCGCGCACATCAGGTGCACCAAGCAACGGACGGGGCAACATCGCCAGCATGTCCGTCTTCGATGCGGTGCCGATGGCCGCGCTGTATGAATCGCATTGCACGATCTCGCGCGGCAGAGGAAGCCCGTTCGCCGTGAACATCTCCTCGAACGGTCCGATCCCGCCGCGTTCGACGGTACCGAGGTTGAGCCAATCGGCGCCGGCCAACTCGGCAAGCGTGCGCGCATGCAGGAGCGGATGCCCCTTGCGCGCAGCGATGATGTGACTGGGTCGATACAGCAGCCGGAACGCAAGCGCGGAATCGATCCTGTCACCGCGTGGACCGAGGGCGAAGTCCAGCGTTTCGTTGCGGACTTGCGGCGCGAGCGTGTGGGCGGCCATCTCCACCGCCGTGGCGAGTGAAGAACTGAAGCAGGCGTTCGCGAAGATCGGCGCAGACCCGGTGGCGGGGTCGCCGGAAGTATTCGGCAAGTTGATCGGCGACGAGGTCGATCGCTGGGGCAAACTCGCCCGGGCCGCGAACATCAAGGTGCAGTAACTTGCGATCCCGCAGTGCGCGAAGAGCGGCGACAACAAGACGAGCCGATCGACTCAGTCCGCCTTGATCCTCGCGTCGCGCACCAGCTTCCCCCACCGCGCGAGTTCGCTCTTCACGTGCAGCGCGAACTGATCGGGGCCGAGTTCGCCCGGCTCCATACCCAAAGTCTGCAGGCGCGCGCGAAAGTCGGGCTCGGCGACGATCCTCACAATCTCCGCGTGCAGTCGCGCGACGATGTCTCGCGGTGTTCCGGCCGGCACGACGATCCCTTGCCAGTCACTCACATCCACCGCGTAGCCTAGCTCGGTCAGCGTCGGCAGCTCCGGAAGTGCGGCAAGCCGCCGCGGCGCGGAGGTGGCGAGCGGGCGTACCTTCCCTGACTGTACGTGCGAGGCGACCACCCCTGGCGAAGCCAGATAGAGATCGACATCGCCCGCGAGCAGCGCGGCAACGGCCGGCGCCACGCCCTTGTATGGGATGTGCGTGAGCTCGATGCCGGCGGCGCGCTTGAAGAATTCCGCAGCCAGATGCGGAGGCGTGGCGTTGCCCGGCGATGAGTACTTCAATCCTCCCGGCTTGGCTCGCGCGGCGTCGATCAACTCGCCGATCGAGCGGACCGTGGAAGCGGCGGGCACCACCAGGATGTTGTAGTTCCGTGCGATCAAAGTGACCGGCACGAGATCGCGCTCGATGTCGTACGGCATCTGTGCGATCAGGCTCGGTGCCACGATATAAGGCACCGTCAATATCCCGAGGGTATAGCCGTTGGGGGTCGACTTCGCCACCGCACCCAGCCCAATCGTGCCGATCGCGCCGGGCCGGTTTTCCACCACCACTGGTTGTGCGAGCGCGCGACCCAGCCGCTCGCCGATCAGGCGCGAGATCACATCCGGCACCGTTCCCGGGGCAGCGGGAGCGATCAGCTTGATCGGCCGGTCGGGGTAGGTGTTCGCGCCGGAGGATGCGGGCAACGCGATGGCTGCCAGGGCCAGAACGCAAAGCAGTGCAGCTCGAGAGCGCATGGAGAGACTCCGCAACGATTGATTGGTTCGACGACAGCTTCGGCGGGTAGGACCGCGACGAGTCTGCCAGCCGATGCGCACACGGCAAACCGGATCGCCGCTAACCTGGACAGTAAGAATCGCTTACGGTAGCGACTTCACCTCTCCCACCGCTGGAGATACGCAGCATGGACAAACTACGCGCGCTTCAATACTTCAATCAAGCAGCCGAAACCGGCAGCTTCGCGGCGGCAGCTCGTCACTTTCAGGTCAGTGCGCCAGCGGTGGTGCAGCTGGTCGGGGCGCTCGAGCGATCTCTTGGCAGTGCGCTGTTTCATCGGACCCGGCAGGGGCTCGCCCTCACCGCCGACGGCGAACGCTACTACCGGGTGACGCGGCATATCACCGCCGAACTGCGCGACGTGGAGCAACGCATGGGACCGCGCACCGCCCGCCCGCGCGGCACGCTTACTGTCGGCCTGCGCGCCTCGGTCGGCATGTATTGCGTGCTGCCGCGCCTGGCGCGTTTCGTTGCGCGCTATCCAGACATCGAGATCGTGCTGCGGCCGTGCTTCACCGCGCAGGACATCGACGACAGGCAGCTCGACCTGGCGGTGCTCGCCGGCTGGCCGCCCGATCGCGACTTCGTGGTGAAGCCCCTCGCACAGACCCGGCTCGTTGTTTGCGCCTCGCCAGACTACTGGGCCCGTGTGGGCGAGCCGCACGACCCGGCCGATCTGCGCGATCACGACTGCCTCATCGTGCGCAGTTCAGGCGGCACGCTGATCGATCGCTGGATCTTCGCGCGCGACGACGAACGGCGCACCGTCGACGTCAACGTGCGAGTCGTCGGCGACGATCTCGCCTGGATCGGCGAGGCCGCCGCTGCCGGCGTGGGCGTGCTGCGCGTCATCGACTTGACCTTGCCGGCCTACGTCGCGACCGGACGACTCGTACCGGTGCTCACCGATTGGGAGGCACTCGAAGCGCCGATGATTTTCGCCGCCTATCCGCCGGCGCAACGTCGCTCGCGGCTGGTGCGGGTGTTCCTGGATTTTCTGATCGAGGTGTTCGAGGAGATCGAACGCGAGCGAACCGCGGCGCTGGGCGGCTCGATTCCGCGCGCGCCACGACCGGAGTGGTTCGGACGAACACATGGACGCCAGTCGGCGTTCGGTGGGCGCGGGTGAGCTCCGCTATCGCTACGACCGACCACGTGCAATTGCCATCGATGAGCGCCTGTAACGCGAGTGCAGCCAGTCCGGACGCGTGGTCGCAAGCAGTTGCCGGCCTCGCGCGGCTTCGATGTCGCGAAACACAGCGACCACAAACTCCAGGAACAGGCGTACCCGCGGAATGCGTCGCACGCTTGGGCGGTAGAGCAGGTTGACCGGTGGGACCTCGGTACCCTCCCAATCGGTCAACGCGGGCACCAGCGCCCCAGTGTGCAGATCGTGGTCATCGGCGAAGTCGATGAAGCGCCCGACGCCGCCACCGCCACGGACTGCGGCGACTGCGGCTTCGCGGCCAGCGTTGCTGGTCACCATCCAGGGCTTGACCGTCACCGAAGCGCGCTCTTCCCCGCGCACGAACGGCCAGAGATCCATCACGATTCCATCGACGCTGCGAAACAGCACGCAATCATGATTCTCCAGATCGCGTGGATGCTCCGGCATCCCTCGTGCCGCCCAGTATTCGGGCGCGGCGCAGACTCGATACCGCCCGGTCGATATCCGCCGATGCACCAGATCACCCGGCTTCGGCCAACCGAGCACGAGGAACACGTCGACGCCATCCATCTGCTCGTCCGCGAAGCGGGTGAAGTCGCGCACATCCAATTGAATGTCGGGGTGCAGCGCGTGCCAGCGCGGGAGTGCAGGCGCAATGCACCGCTGGGCAAGCACGGGCTGTATGCCAACGACGATGTCGCCACGCGCGCGCGTGGTCGAGGCGCTGATCTGCTCGTCGGCTTCACGCAGCTGCGCGAGCAGCGGCTGGCACGCGTCGAGATACGCCTCGCCGCTCGCGGTGAGAGCCAGGCCATGCGGCTTGCGCTCGAACAGCCGGACGCCGAGCGAGCGCTCGAGCGACGAGACGAGTTTGGCGACGGCGGGCACGCTCACTTCGAGTTCGCGCGCAGCGCCAGAGAGACTCCGTGCGTGAGCTGCAGCCACGAAATATTCGAGGGCACGCAATTTGTCCATGGGTCGTTCCTGGTGAGCGAGGCGCTGAGATTAAACCGAAAGTTAACGGCTGGTTCAGCCCGAGGAGGTATTCCTTGTGCACTGCAAGCGGCCTTAGAGTCTTTCCTATCCACAACCACCCATGAGAGAAAGAATGAATACGAGGATCATGCAGGTGCTTGCACTGGTCGTCCCGTCCTTCCTGTTCACCCAGGCCATCGCGCAAAGCGAGGCCTATCCCGCGAAGC
>CADECO010000015.1:37086-38155 GCA_902825905.1 uncultured beta proteobacterium | reverse complement strand
TGTCGCCGACGATCGCCACCGTGAGCTTGGTGAAGTCCTGCTTGTGATGGCGGATGGTGTACACATCGAGCAGGCCCTGGGTCGGGTGCGCGTGACGGCCATCGCCCGCGTTGATCACGTGGCAGTGGGGGGCGACGTGCTTGGCGATCATGTGCGCCGCACCCGATTGCGCGTGGCGCACCACGAACACATCGGCGTTCATCGCCGCCAGGTTGTCGATCGTATCGAGCAGGCTCTCGCCTTTGGTCTGCGACGAAGTCCCGATGTTCAGATTCACAACATCGGCCGACAACCGCTTGGCGGCGATCTCGAACGTGGTGCGGGTGCGGGTGGACGACTCGAAGAACAGGTTGAACACCGATTTGCCGCGCAGCAGCGGCACCTTCTTCACGTCGCGCTCGCTCACCCCCACGAACGACGAAGCGGTATCGAGGATGCGCGCCAGCGTCTCGCGCGGCAGGCCTTCAATGGTCAGCAGGTGGGTGAGCTCACCCTTTTCGTTCAGCTGCGGGCTACGCATGGGCAGGTTTGGAGGGTTCGAGACGCCACGACAGCCGGCCGGACGCGTCGCGGTCCAGTTCGAGCTTGTGGCCTTTGGGTACGTCGATCGCTGCGCCGATGAACTGCGCGGCGATCGGCAGCTGTCGCTCGTTGCGATCGGCCAACACCACCAGCCGCACGCTGCGCGGCCGGCCGTAGTCGAACAGCTCGTTGAGCGCGGCGCGGGTGGTGCGCCCGGTGTAGAGCACATCGTCGACCAGCAGGATGTCGCGATCGTCGACGCTGAATGGAATCTGACTGGGCTTGACCGATGCGCTCAGGCCGGAGCTGGCGAAGTCGTCGCGGTAGAACGATATGTCGATGCGTCCGAGGGGCACCGTGACGCCGAGCGCGCTGTGCAACCGCTCGGCCAGCCACGCGCCACCCGTGACGATGCCGACGATTGCCGTCTCGGGCGTGATCACCGCTCGCAGGGTGTCGATCAGTTTGGCGACGAGTTGCTCGGCGTCAGGCAGCGACGTCATTGAAGTAGCTCTCCAGGATCAGGCGTGCCGCCTGCGGGTGAACG
>CADECO010000015.1:33787-36986 GCA_902825905.1 uncultured beta proteobacterium | reverse complement strand
GCTCAACTGCGCGATCCGTCCCATCGCTTCGCTTGCCAATGGCGGAGGACCGGGCGCTCATCGTCGCGATGCCTGCATGCATGGGCGACTCAGGCATGCCCCGCGGTATCCTGCAGCCGGGCGAAATCGACGCCCAACAGATCCATCGCCGCACTCAGCCGCTGCTCCGCGGGCAGATCGAACAGAATCGCTGCTTGCGCCGCGACCGTGAGCCAGGCGTTCTGCGCAAGCTCGTGCTCCAGCTGCCCGGCAGCCCAGCCGGCATAGCCGAGGGTGACGATCATGTTGGCTGGTCCGGCTCCGGTGCCGATCGCCTCGAGCACGTCGCGAGAGGTCGTGAGCGCCAGTTTCTCGCGTACCTTGAGCGACGAACTCCACTGTCCCGGCGGGGCGTGCAGGACGAAGCCGCGGTCGGTGCGCACCGGTCCGCCGTAGTACACAGGGCGTTCGGCCAGCTCAGCAGACTCGAGTTTGAGATCGACCTGCGCGAACAGCGCGCCGAGATTCATGTCGATCGGTCGATTGACCACGACACCCATCGCGCCTTGATCGCTGTGCTCGCAGATGTAGGTGAGCGTGCGAGCGAAATTGGGGTCGACCATGCTGGGCATGGCGATCAGAAAGTGATCGGTGAGATCGATGCTCGACACGGCCGGATTCTACACCTGCGATCCGGCCGATCCTCCAGCGCGAGGAGCCCGCCAACCTCGCTCAGGCGAGCGTGCGCGGCTGCCTTTGCCGCGCGACGGCTAGGGGCAGATTCCTGCCCCGGAAGCCATCAATGCACGCTGCTGCTGGCCAGGCGCGGCGCGTGTGCCTCACCGCGGATGAGCCCGGCGATCGCCCCAAGCAGCTCGTCGTCGCGATAGGGCTTGCCCAGGAACGCGTTGACGCCGATTTCCATCGCGTAGTTGCGGTGCTTGTCGGCTGTGCGCGAAGTGACCATTACGATCGGCAGATGGCGCAACCGCGGGTTGGAGCGCACGTTGCGCGTGAGGTCGAACCCGTCCATGCGCGGCATCTCGATGTCGACCACCATCACGTCGGGCAGCGCCTCGTCGAGCTGCTCGATCGCATCGACGCCATCGCGCGCGGTCAGGACTGCGTAGCCTTCGCGCGTGAGCAGGCGGCCGGTGATCTTGCGCACCGTGAGCGAGTCGTCGACGATCATCACCGTGCGCGCGCTTTCCTGCACGACTGGTGCGGGGGCCGGCGCCGCGGGCGCGGGGGCCGCGGGCGCTACAGGATGCTCGCGTACCGCCACAACTACCGGGTTGATGATCAGCACGATCTCGCCGGTCCCGAGCACGGTCGCACCGGTGACGCCCGGCACCCGTGCCAGCAACGGCCCGGTGTTCTTCACCACGATTTCCTGGTTGCCGATCATCTCGTCGATATGCACGGCGACGAGGTTCGAACCGCTGCGCACGAAAATCACCGGCGAGAGCCGCTTGTTCTCCGGCACGCTGTGCAGATCACCCAGCAGGCGAGGCAGATAGTGGAACGCGGCGCGGCGGTTCTGCCAGGTGGCTTCGCGCGTGCGATAGCACTCTGCCAGCTCGTCGACGCGCAGCTGGCGCACTTGATCGACCAGCAGGCCGGGGATGGCGTACTTGGCCGATCCGGCGGACACGATCACCGCCTGCGTCACCGCCAGAGTAAGCGGCAGGTAGATGGTGAAGCGTGCGCCCTTGCCGCGCTCGCTGGACACCTCGACGCGGCCGCCCAGTGCGTTGATTTCGTTTTTGACCACGTCCATGCCGACGCCGCGACCGGCCAATTGCGTGACTTCGCTGGCGGTCGAAAATCCCGGCATGAAGATCAGCTCGCCCAGTTCGGCATCGGCGAGTTCGGCATCGGGTTCGATCAGGCCGCGCTCGAGCGCCTTGGCGCGGATACGGTCGTAGTCCAAGCCGGCGCCGTCGTCGCTCACCGCGAGCATCACCTCGTTGCCCTCGTGACGCACCTCCACGCGGATCTCACCGACCTCGGCCTTGCCCGCGGCACGGCGCACTGTCGGCAACTCGATTCCGTGCGCGATGCAATTGCGGATCATGTGCTCGAACGGTGCGGTGATGCGCTCGAGCACGCTGCGATCGAGCTCGGTCTGGCTGCCGCGGATGTCCAGCGTGGCGCGTTTGGCCGATTCCTTCGCGGCCTGGCGCACGACACGGTACAGCCGCTCGGAGATGTTCTTGAACGGCACCATGCGCACGCGCAGCAGATCCTGCTGCAGGTCGCGCGACATGCGCGACTGCGCAAGCAGCGCGGCGTCGGTCTCGTCCAGCGAACGTGCGATGTTCTGATGCACCGAGGCCACGTCGCTCACGCTCTCGGCGAGCATGCGCGTGAGCTCCTGGAACCGGGTGAACCGGTCGAACTCCAGCGGGTCGAACTCGCGGCGATCTTCGTTGGTCTGCACCATGCGCGACTGGATCGCGGTTTCAGCCTGGATCTCGATCTCGCGCAGTTGCGTACGCAGTCGGTTGATGTTCTCGGTGAGGTCACCGAGCGACGACTTCAGAACCTTGACTTCGCCTTCGATCCGGCTGCGTGCGATCGCCACTTCGCCGGCCTGGTTGACCAGCCGGTCGACCGTATCGGCACGTACGCGCAGTACCGCGGCGCGCTCGGCTTCGGGAATCTTCGCCTCGACCGCGCTGCGAGCCGTGACGGGTAACGTCGCGTCGATGGGCTCCAGCCCGGCCGGCGACTCAACCCCGATCGATGCATCGATATCGCCGATATCGGCGTCGATTCCATCGTCGATCTGCGCCTCGGCATTCACCAATCCCGCGACCGGCGCGATCGGCTCGATCGCAGCGACCTCGCCTTCGGGTGAATTTAGGCGCTCGAACAGCGTGTTGACGCGATCGAACTGCACTTCGAGATCGTCGAACAGCGTGATCGGTAGCGGCGACAGGGCCAACGCATTCTCGACCCGCGTCTCCATGTCATGCATGATCTCGCCGAGGTTCATCGCCCCGGCCATGCGCGCGCTGCCCTTGAGCGTGTGCAGATAGCGCTGCAGCGCGTTGCCAGCGGCGGTGTTGGCCGGCGTCTGCCGCCATTCGCGCAACGATGTGGCAATCGCGGGCACGAGCTCCTGCGATTCCTCGAGAAATAGCTCGAGCAGCTGCGGGTCGATCTCCTCGCCTCGTGTCGACTCCGAGCGCGGCGCAACGGCTTCGTCTTCGAT
>CADECO010000015.1:31795-33687 GCA_902825905.1 uncultured beta proteobacterium | reverse complement strand
TGGCGATCCTCGATCGGCGCCCGCTCGATTACGGTCGGCGCGACATCCGTTTCCGCCACGAATGCCGGCGGCTCGAATGAGAGGAGTTGGCTTTCGGATGCGGGCTCCGGCGGTGCAGCCGGTGTTTCCTCTACCGTTTCCCCAATCGACTGCATCGCAGGTCGTTCGATCTGCGCGCTCGGCGCGCTCGCGCTTGCGACCAGAATTTCGACCGGGTCGAGCTTGCCTGATACGGTCGGCGCGCGGGCCGCGTCGGCTTCCAGCCGTGCCTCGAAATCGGCCAGCGCGATGTCGTCGCCGATCGTGTCTGGCGCAAATGCCGACGGACCGGATCGACGCTGCGAATCGGTACCGAACAGCGGCGGCTCCGGTGCAAACAGCGGAGCCTCCGACACACCGTTGTTCTCGAACGTTCCCGGCGTTGGAAAATCGCCTGCTTCCAGCCCGTCACCGGAGAACCCAAGCGACAGATCAGTGGCCGCGCGCGTTTCCAGATCGGTCACGGTCTGACCGGTTTCTGCGATCCGAATGCCGTGCAGCAGATCGACGATCTGCGGATTGGGCACTGGCTCTTCCTTGCGCGCCACGGCCTGCACCATCGCCTCGACGGCCATGATGCCTTCGCCGAGGGTCTCGTGACTGGCCGCGCTCAACGGCATTCCTACCAACCGGCCGAGCGCGCCCTCGAGCGCCTGCGCAACGTCGCGAATCGCGGTGAAGCCGACGCTGCCGCATACCCCGCCCAGTGTGTGCGCCGCGCGCACGTCGTCGTCGTTGACGTAACCCGCATCGGACACTCGCGCCTGCATGTTCTGCAAAGCCGCGACGTGCGAGCGCGATTCGCCCAGAAAAATCTCGTACAAAGCGGGGGTCAGGCGACGATCGCCGATCATCACCATCGACTCGCCCGATTCGAGCGCGTTGGCCTTGGCGATCAACGCCGTTTCATCGGGCAGTGCGTTGCCCGCTTTGAGCGATTCGACGGCGCGACCGAACAACTCGTGACCGTCCTCGATCAGCGCGAACAGCGCCTCGTTGCCGGCACGTTCGGCTTCCAGCCAGTTGTTGAGCAGCCTCTCGACCGCCCATGCGGCCTCGCCCAGGCGCATCAGGCCGACCATCCGGCCACTGCCTTTGAGCGTGTGGTAACCACGCCGGATGGTGCGCAGCGCCTCGATGTTGTTCGGTTGCGTGCGCAACGTGGCGAGGTTCTCGCGAATGGTCGCGACGACTTCGCCTGCTTCCTCGATGTAGACCTCGAGCAGTTCGGCGTCGATCACCTCGCTGGATGCTTCGGCCAGCTTCTGCACATCGGCCGAAGGTGCAATCTCCGGCATTGCTTCGGGTTGCAGCGATTCCAGCGCCTTGGCAAGTTCAGGCTGCACTGTCGCGGTATCGGACTGCGCGAGCAGCGAAAGCGTCTCCTGGGCCTTGCGCTCCAGGTCGGCGTCGGCCACCAGAGCGGCATCGTGCTGCATCGCTTCGACGTGCTGGCGCAGCTCTTCCTTCCTGCGTGCGTCGTCGGGGTTGGCCTGCCATGCCTGCACCAGATCCTGCGTGGCGCGTTGCTGCTCTTCCAATTGCGCCTCGACCGAGGGCGCGGTGGGAATGTGCGCTTCCTCGACGTGCGACTTGGGCCGAATCGGCTGCATCGAAACGTCGAAGTCGGCCTTGCCGTGTGCCAGCGCATCGACATAGAAGCCCAGCCCGGAGAGCACCCCGGCGATGCGCTCGAATTCCACTTCGTCGGGCTGCGCACCGGCGTGGCGGAACCCGCGGATGCGCTCGACGCAATCGGCCAGCGCAGCTTCGGCCTTGGGCTCGTTCAGGATGCGAAACGCGCCGATGACCTGATTGATCGGCTTTTCGAGCTTGGCCAGTTCTTCCGGATG
>CADECO010000015.1:12586-31695 GCA_902825905.1 uncultured beta proteobacterium | reverse complement strand
AGCGCGGCGGCTTCAGACGGCACCGCTCCGGTGGCCTTGATCGCCTCGCCGACTGCGTTCAATTCGTCGACGACGCTGTTCAGTTCTGCGCGCCCCAGCTCGCGTGTTTTCTCTCGCAGCTGAGCAAGGTGATCCATGAACGCGGCGGCACTTTGCACGTGGCCACCGGTGAACTTGGTCCATGAGCCTTTGGCGGCCAGCACGGCTTCGCGCAGCGCACGCAGGCGCGGCAACAGCTGCGCATCTTCGCCCTGCAGCTCGAAGCTCGCCGGGATCGACCCTTCCAGGGCCAGCGCCGATCGGATCTCGCCGAGCCGCGAGGTGCTGGGCTGAGCGCGCGCCACCATGAACAGCACTTCGCGCTGCAGGCGCTCGGCCACACTCGGTGACACACCGTCGATCAGACGTTTGATCTGACGTTCGATGCGGTTGCAAAGACGCGGCACCAGCGATTCGTCGGTAAGTGCGCCCTGTTCGATTCCTTCGAGCAGTCCGCTAGTGGCCCACCAGAAGGTCCGCGCCGAAGGAATCGTCTCGGCCAACTCGATCATCGCGGTGGCCTGCTGCATCTCGCGGACCCCTTCTCGATCCTTGCGCAGCCAGCGCAACAGCCCGCGCATGAAACGCGATCGGCCGTTCTTGAGAGCCGTGGCGCGATCGACGCCGCTTGCAGTCAGCCCTTCGCCGGTGGGCAATCGCAGCGACAGGTCGGGATAGAACAGATCGACCGGATCGGGCACCGGCTTGCCACGTTCGGCGGCAATCTCGCGGTACAGCGCGTACAGCTTGAGCGGCTGATTGGGTTGACCGGCCAGCAACTGCTCCAGATAGGTGGAGATTGCGCTAGCGGCACGTTCGACGACGCCGGATGCGTTGCCGTTGGCCTTGCCCGCTTCCAGGTCGGCGAGCAGGCCCTCCAGCTCTTCGGAGAAGCGCGCCACACCGTCCAGGCCGACGATCTGCAGTGCGCCGTGCGCCTGATGCACCTGGGCGCGACTGGTCTTGAGCTGCCCGCTATCGCTGGGATTGGCGGCGTATGCCCGCAGCGCGGTGGTCGCGCGCTCGAGCGCCTGGTCGATCTCCCCTTTCACCCAGGAAAGGGGGCCGACGTCGAAGTCTCCGGAACTGGCCATTTCTGCTCAACTCTTACGCGGTATCCGCAGTGCCCACTGGTTTTGTTCGCTCGCGCCGATCAAAGCTTGAAGTTGGCGACCGAGGCCTTGAGTTCCTGCGCCAGGTGCGACAGCTGTCCGATCGAGACCGCGGTCTGCTTGGTGCCTTCGGTAGCCTGCTTGTTGATGGTGAGGATGTCCTGCATGCTCGCCGCGACCTTGCCGGCGGTCTGTGCCTGGCTTTGCGAGGTGATCGAGATTTCCTCGATCAGACTCGCCAGCCGCTTGGACACCTCGCCGATCTCGGCAAGCGCCTGGCCGGCGGCGTCGGACAGACGCGCACCTTCGACCACGCCCTGGGTACTGCGCTCCATCGCCGACACGGTATCTTGCGTGTCGGTCTGAATCGTCTTGACGATGGCCGAGATCTGGCGTGTCGCTTCCGCGGAACGTTCGGCCAGCCGCTGCACCTCCTCGGCTACGACCGTGAACCCGCGCCCGGCCTCGCCGGCGGAGGCCGCCTGGATCGCCGCGTTCAACGCCAGCACCTGAGTGCGCTCGGTAATGTCGGAGATCAGCTCGACGATCTCGCCGATCTGCTGCGAGGACTCGCCCAGCCGCTTGATCCGCTTGGAGGTGTCCTGGATCTGCGAGCGAATCTCGTTCATGCCCGCGATCGAGTTCTGCACCGCCGATGCGCCCTGTTCGGCGGCAGCCAGCGACTGTCGCGCAACGCTCACCGACCGCGACGCGCTGCCAGACACTTCGTTAATCGCGCGGGCCATCTTCAGCACCGACGCGCTGGCGTTCTGGATCTGCTGCGACTGCTGTTCGGTTGCGTCGAGCAGCTTTTCGGAGGTTTCCTGAGCGGAAGCCGAAGCCTCGGTCACCTGGGCGGCCGCGCCATTGATGCGCGACACCAACACCCTGAGCTCCTCGATAGTGAAGTTCACCGAGTCGGCGATGGCGCCGGTGATGTCCTCGGTAACGGTGGCGCGCACCGTCAGGTCGCCATCGGCCAGATACCGCATCTCGTTCATCAGCCGCAGAATCGCGTCCTGATTCGACTTGTTCTGCTGGCGTTCTTCGTCGGCCTGACGCGCACTCTCGGACGCACGCTGCCGGCCATCGTCGTTGAGCGACTTGGCGATCAGCCACAGCAACGCCGCCGCGACGACCCCCAGCAGGGCGATGATCCAGTAGGTCCAGCCCGCGCCGCTTTCCGACGCATAGCCCTGACCGAGTTCGGCGGTGCTGGTGAGCAAGCTGCCCGAATCGCGCACCAGTGCGCGCGCCGCCTGCTTGCCAAGCACCAGGCTTTGCAGGTTGGAGATGATCGTGGCGATCGACTTGTCGAAGTCCTGGAAGCTGGCGTTGAGTTCCTGCAGCTTTTGTTGCGTCTCCGGATCGCGCGGCGGATTGACGCGCGGGTTCTCGGCGCCCTGGGTCAGCGTGCGCAACGTGTCACGGAAGGTGCGCGCGTCGCGGCTCAGCAGGAACGAGGTCTCCGGATCGATCACGTCGGCAGCCAGCAGCGCGTTGGCGTTCTTGGCGATCCGCTGGGTGAGCATCACCAGTTGGCCCGACAGCGAGATCTCGCGTGCCGGCGAATTGGTCTGCAGTTTCAGCGCAACCAGTTGTTCGGCCAGATCGAGCAGATCGGCGTTCTTGCCGTTGATCGTGCGCACCGCGGTGCCCATGTCCTGCAGATTGCGGCCGTTCTTGAGCACCGTCTCGGCGTTGGCGCGCGACGGATCCCAAATCTTGCGTACCTTATCGAGCAGATCGGCAGAAGCGCCCGTCGTGGGCGAAATGCTGATGCCGTTCACTTCGCCGCCCGCGGTGAGTCGTTCCATCAGATCGGAGAATTCGGTGCGGCTTTCGGTCAGCTCCTTGATCGCGTCCGGCGAACCCGTCAACACCTGCTGCGAGGCTTTGGCAATCCGCTGCGAAAGCATTTCCATGCGCGTCGCTGCGTTGACGTAACCGGCGCCTTGGCTGGTCAGTCGCTGGGCGTACAGGCCCAGTGCGAGCATCAGCAGCACCACAACGATCAACGCCGGACCGAGCACGCGCAATCGACGCGGGATCTGCAGCTGGCCAAGCGGCCCACCGGAGCTTCCCGGGCCGCTGGTCACGCCGTCCAGTTCGGTCAGAACCTGCGAGGCCGGGCCCACGACTGAAGGCTCGGCGGTCTGTTGGTCGGTTCCGGAGCGCAGAAACCGGCTGGTGATCGAATTTTGGAGGAACGCCATGATCGAGTCTTTCATTTGCCGTCGCTGGACGGCGCTTGGTAACTAGCCGACGCGTGGAACAAGCCTGAGAGGCGTCAAAGTCCTACCTGCATGAAGTCGTGGTGGTAGACCAGTTCGGTCATCGACAGCTGGTGCCACACGCGCGCCTCGGTATCGCGATATGAGGCGCTGGTCCAGGGACTGCCCGGCGCCTGCGGCTCACGCTGGAGCTGATCCATCGAGCGCAGGCCGAGCATGCGATTGACCAGCAGCGCGACGTTCATCTGGAACCGATCATTGATCAGCACCAGTCGGGCGTCGATATTGAGCGGCGTCGGCTCCCCGTGAACGAAGCCGCCCAGGTCAACCACGCTGAACAAATTGCCGCGCACGTTGGTGAGTCCGCGAAACCAGGGCCGCGTCAGCGGCACCGGCGTGATTGGTCCGACCGCAAGCACTTCGGCCGCGTCTTCGAGCTCCACGAGCCACAGATCCTGGCCTGCCTGCACGCCCAGCCGCGTCAGCTTCACGTTGTGGCCGGCGGCGGCACCCTGGATGCGCTTGGTAAGCGTCTGCTGGAACTCTCGCAGGTTGGTGATGCGGCTCATCGGCGTAGCGTGTGTGGTGCGGGTTGTGGGGTTGCGTTGGCGCGCGCCGATCAGGCGATCGTGGCGATGCGCTCGAGCAGCTGCGTGTGATCGATCGGCTTGACCATGTAGGCGAGCGCACCCTGGCGCATGCCCCAGATCTTGTCGGTCTCCAGGCTCTTGGTCGTGCAGATGATCACCGGGATGTGCCGCGTGGCTTCATCGCGGGTGATCTGGCGCGTGGCCTGGAAGCCGTTCACGCCCGGCATCACGACGTCCATGATGATGAGATCGGGCATCTCCGCCTTGGCCTTGGCCACACCCTCGTTGCCGTCGACGGCGGTCACCACGTCGTAGCCCTTTTTGGTGAGCGTCTCCAGCAGCAAGTGCCGTTCGGTCGGGGAGTCTTCGACGACGAGAATCTTCTTGATTGGCATGCAGACCTCTTCAGCTCGAGACCGACGCATCGGCGCGCTGGCCGGAATGGGCGCCAACGGTGCGAAGCAGACTGTCCTTGGTGAAAGGCTTGGTCAGGTACTCGTCGGACCCGACCATGCGTCCGCGGGCACGATCGAACAGCCCGTCTTTCGACGACAGCATCACCACCGGCGTCGAGGCAAAGCGCGTATTGCGCTTTAGCAGGGCGCAGGTCTGGTAGCCATCGAGCCGCGGCATCACGATGTCGCAGAAGATGATGTCGGGCTGGTGATCGGTAATCTTGGCCAGGGCGTCGAAACCGTCCTCGGCCAGGATCACCTGACATCCGGCCTGAACGAGAAAGATCTCGGCGCTGCGACGAATCGTGTTCGAGTCGTCGATGACCATGACTTTCAACCCTGCGATATTCGGTGTCGATGCAGTGCTCACGATCGCTTCTCACGCAAGACGGCTTGAAATTGCTGACGAAGGCGGTACGCCTGTAGCCCAATCAACCAGATCGATATGAATGCGGCGCGGCAGGCGCGCGTCATCCGTCCCCGCGGCAGACGGGCAAGATACGTTCTTGTAAATCTTGGTCGATTCTAGTGGCCTACTTCACGCCACTCTGTGCAGTCGGACATACTCGGCCGACGTTTTTTGGACGAAGGCCCGAAAAATTAACGGTTTGTAGCATTTAAGCTCGGCCCCAGAATCCACGCTGTGGGACCAGTCACGAACCGGACGGCGACGTGCGCGGCGTTGCGACACATCACCGGGAGCAGCCGACGGCGAACGCCGCATCAGCTAACGGCGATTGCCGTATTCAAGGGGCATCTTAGCCCGCACGGTGAACGCGCCTGCGACCTCGCGTCGGGTCCAGACGCCAGAGCGTCGCACCAGTCAGGAGCTGCTGCGCGCCGTCACGCACTGCGGTCAAAGCGGCACCGACATCCGCGCCGGCAACTCGAAAAGCAAAGGCTGTCCGGACGCGCTGTCGCGACGATTCAATCGAACGCGATCATCGATCCCGTCGCGTCCCCGAAGCTTCGATGAAAGCACCGCGGCGAACGGTCGCGTGGATGAGGTGGATGAGGCGCGCGCCCCTCGCGCGTCACACCTCGACCATCTCGAAGTCTTCCTTGCGTGCGCCGCACTCGGGGCAGGTCCAGTTGATCGGCACATCCTCCCAGCGAGTACCTGGCGCGATGCCTTCTTCCGGCCGCCCCGCTGCTTCGTCGTAGATCCATCCACAGATCAGGCACATCCAGGTGCGATTTGCTGGTTGTTCGGCCATTGGCGAGCGATCCAACTGTTTTTTGACGTTAAAATCGCTGATGTTACCGGTCGTGGTGGCCTTATTCCAGTGCGCGTAGCGCCTGCTCGGGAATCGACTCCCGCGCCCCCGACCCGGCCTTCTGCACTTGGCAATTCACTTTGTGGGCAACGCGCCGTTGCACGCGGCGCCATCAACGCATGGCCACCAACCCCAACCGCTCCTCCACTCCCCCAGTCGTGCTGACGTTCGCCGGCTCCGATCCCACCAGCGGCGCCGGCTTGCAAGCCGACATCCTCACCATCTGCGGCATGGGCTGCCACGGCATGAGCGTGGTCACCGCCATCACGGTTCAGGACACGACTGGCGTGACCGAGGTGATGCCCGTTTCGGCTGATCTGGTCTCGGCGCAGGCGCGCACGCTCCTTAGCGACGTGCGCATTGCCGCGATCAAGGTCGGCGTGATCGGCAGCTACGACAACGCCGTGGCGATCGCCGCCGTCGCGCGCGAGCATCCGCAGGTGCCTCTCATCCTGGATCCCGTCTTGAGTTCGGGTCGTGGTGACCCGCTTGGCGCGGGCGATATCGGCGCCGCTCTGCTCGAACACTTGGTGCCCTTGGCAACGGTCGTCACGCCCAACAGCGTCGAGGCGCGATTGCTGGCGGGTGATCTCTCCGGCGGCGATCTCGAACTCGATGCGTGCGCGGCGCGCTTGCTCGAGCGCGGCGCGCAGTACGTGCTGATCACCGGCACGCATGAGCCGTCCAAGTCGGTGCTGAATACGCTGCATGCGCGCAGCGGCAAAGTCCGTCAGGATCGCTGGAAGCGGCTGCCGGGCGAATTTCATGGTTCGGGTTGCACGCTCGCTTCGGCCATCGCTGCGGCTCTTGCCAACGGTCTCGAACTGGAAGAAGCCGTGCGCGAGGCGCAGGAGTACACCTGGCACGCGCTCAAAGCGGGCTTTCGCGCCGGCAAGGGCCAGCAGTTGCCCGACCGGTTCTTCTGGGCGCGTGCCGGCGAGCCCGCCGAAAGCGGTAGCGCGGTCGACGAAACCGACACCGTCGCCGGGTAGTCGAGCGATGCGCGCCGCCGCCGCGATCCGCGGTCTGTACGCGATCACCCCTGAAGAACCGGACACAGCTCGCCTTTACATGCAGGTCGCCGTCGCGTTGAGCGGCGGTGCTGCGGTCGTGCAATACCGCAACAAGCTGCTGCCGCCCGCGCAGCGACGTGCGCAGGCCGAAGCGCTGCTCGCGTTGTGTCGCACCGAAGCCGTGCCGTTCATCGTCAACGACGATCTTGAGCTGGCATGCGCGATCGATGCCGACGGCGTGCATCTGGGTCGAACTGACGGCGATCTGCGCCACGCGAGAGCTACGCTGGGACCGGGCAAGTTGCTGGGGGCATCGTGCTACGACCGCTTCGAACTCGCGGAGCAGGCCGTGGCCGCAGGTGCCGATCACATCGCGTTTGGCAGTGTGTTCGCCTCCGCCACGAAGCCTGGCAACGTGCGGGCGCCGCTCTCGCTGTTTGCTCGCGCGCGCGCCGAACTGCGCGTCCCCGCGGTCGCGATAGGTGGCATCACACCCGAGAACGCGCCTGAGCTCGTTGCAGCAGGGGCCGATGCGCTTGCAGTCATCAGCGCGCTTTTCGATGCGCAAGACGTTGCCGCGCAGGCTCGTCGGTTCAAAAGACTGTTTGCCGCTTGACCGCGCACGCGGAAACGAACAGCGCATCCGGTCTTGCGCCCGCGCGCCTGCAGTCTCATCCTTGCTCCACTTTGCCCCAATCACACCTGCACGGTTGATCATGAACTCTCGCAACGACCAGTTGTTCGAGCGCGCGCAGCGGTCCATTCCGGCCGGCGTCAACTCACCGGTGCGCGCGTTTCGCGCCGTTGGCGGCAATCCGCGTTTCATCACCCGCGGGTCGGGGCCGTACGTCTGGGACGCCGACGGTCAGCGCTATATCGACTATGTGCTGTCGTGGGGACCGCTGATCGCCGGACACGCTCATCCACGCGTCGTCGAAGCCGTGCAGAAAGCAGCCACGAACGGACTGTCGTTCGGCGCACCGACCGAGGCGGAGATCGAACTGGCCGAGCAACTGATCGCCCAGTATCCGGCGATGGATCAGGTTCGACTGGTGAGTTCCGGCACGGAAGCGACGATGAGTGCGTTGCGCCTGGCGCGCGGCTTCACCGGACGCAGCCAGATCATCAAGTTCGAGGGGTGCTATCACGGCCACGCCGACAGCCTGCTGGTGAAGGCCGGATCGGGCGCGCTCACCTTCGGTCAGCCCAGTTCGCTCGGCGTGCCACCGGAGTTGGCCAACTACACCACCGTGCTGTCGTTCAACGACACGCAGCAACTCACCGACGCATTCCGCAGCGCCGGGGACAAGATCGCGGCGGTGATCGTCGAGCCGGTGGCGGGCAACATGAATCTGGTGGCGGGTACTCCGGAGTTTTTGCGCACCATGCGCGAGCTATGCACGCGCCACGGTGCGGCCCTGATCTTCGACGAAGTGATGACCGGGTTTCGAGTACATCCGCGCGGTGCGGCTGCTCTGTACGACATCAAGCCCGATCTGATCACACTGGGCAAGGTGATCGGCGGCGGCATGCCGGTCGGCGCATTCGGCGGCCGTGCCGACATCATGCGCTGCATCGCGCCGCTTGGCGGGGTGTATCAGGCTGGCACGCTCTCGGGCAACCCCGTTGCGGTGGCCGCGGGCCTGGCGACGCTGGCGTTGGTGCGCGAGCCCGGTTTCTACGATCGGCTGTTCGCATCGACCAAGCGATTGATCGACGGTCTGAATGCTTCTGCGCGCAAGCACCGCATCGGGTTCTGTGCACACGCGGTGGGCAGCATGTTCGGCTTGTACTTCCGCGATCGCGCGCCAGAGTCGTTCGCAGAGGTGATGGCGGCTGACAAGGACGCGTTCAACCACTTCTTCCATGCCGCACTCCAGAAGGGCGTCTACTTCGCGCCTTCGGCGTTCGAGGCAGGCTTCGTATCGAGTGCGCACAGCGAAGCGGACATCGATGCCACCGTCGCGGCGGCCGATTCGATCCTCGCGGCGTCGCGATAGCAGCGTCGCATTCGGATCGGCCAAGGCCAACGCGATGCATGCGCTGGCTGGACAAACAAAAACGGCGCTCCAAGGAGCGCCGTTTCTGCTTCGAGAGCGGTATGTGCCGTACTAGCGCGCAGTCCTCAGCGAATCGCGGATCTCGCGCAGCAGCATCACATCTTCGGGCGGCGGGGCCGGCGCAGCGGGCGCTTCGGTCTTGATGGCCTTGGCCATCAGGTTGTTCACCGAGCGCACCAGCATGAAGATGATGAACGCCAGGATCACGAAATTCACGACCACAGTGATGAAGTTGCCCCAGGCGAAGATGTTCGCACCGGCTTTCTTGGCTGCATCGAGCGAAGCGTACGGACCTGCGGTCGAACCCGGCGTCAGCACGTAATACAAGTTGCTGAAGTCAAGCCCGCCGAGGATCTTACCTACTACCGGCATGATCAGATCGCCCACGATCGAGTCGACGATCTTGCCGAATGCGGCGCCGATGATCACGCCTACGGCGAGATCCATTACGTTGCCACGCATGATGAATTTCTTGAAATCTTCGATCATTGATTCCCCCTATTTAGTCGAAAACCCAATCCGCAAACGCCTGACCGCCCACACTGGATGGGCGGGACCCGCTCTCGATTCCCCTGGGCGGATCGGGTGCAAGCCAATATAGCACGCGGCTTTTGGTCGACTGTAGTCAACTGTTAGAGGGCGAAAGCAGCCCGAACTGCTGCATCAATGTCGCAAGCCCGAGGAAGATGAAGAAGCCGCCCACGTCAGTGACCGCGGTGATCATCACGCTCGAGCCGATAGCCGGATCACGCCCCATGCGTGTCATGGCGATGGGAATGATGACGCCCATGCACGCAGCCAATAGCAGATTGAGTGTCATCGCCGTCATCATGACGATGCCTAACATATAGCCCGCGCGCGGATAGAGCGTGTAGGCGAGCAGACCCAGGATCGAACCCCAAAACAAACCGTTGACGAGGGCGACGCGCACCTCCTTGCCGAACAGCTGGCGCGCCTGATCGGTCTGGACCTGCCCCAGCGCAAGCGCTCGAACAATCATCGTGATGGTTTGATTGCCCGAGTTGCCACCGATGCCGGCCACGATCGGCATCAACGTGGCCAACGCCACCAGCCGCTCGATCGAACCTTCGAACACGCCGATCACGCGCGAGGCGATGAACGCAGTCACCAGATTGACCGCCAGCCATGACCAGCGATTGCGCAACGACTCGCGCACCGGAGCGAACACATCCTCGCTTTCGCGCAGACCGCCCTTGGCCAGCGTTTCAGTGTCACTGCGCTCGCGGATGAAGTCGACCACCGAGGCCACCGTCACCCGGCCCAGCAGCTTGCCCTCGTCATCGACGACGGCAGCCGAGACCAGGTCGTAGCGTTCGAACGCCTGCGCCGCTTCCTGCGCATCGTCGCCTGGACGCAGCGTGACCGCCTCGACGGTGAGCACGTCGGCGACCTGCATGTCCGGATCGGTGACCACCAGCTTGGCGATCGGCAGCACGCCTTGCAGCCGCTCGTCGCGATCGACCACGAACAGCTGATCGGTGTGATCGGGCAGCTCGTCGAAGCGGCGCAGATAGCGCGACACCACTTCCAGTGTTACGTCGGCACGAATCGACACGACCTGGAAGTCCATCAGTGCGCCGACCGAGTCTTCCGCGTACGACATCGCCGCGCGCACCTGCTCGCGTTCTTCGACCGGCAGGGCCCGGAAGACGTCTTCCATGACGTCGTCGGGCAGGTCGGGGGCGAGATCGGCGATCTCGTCGGTGTCGAGCTGCTCGGTCGCCGCGACCAACTCATCGGCGTCCATGCTGCGGATGAGCGATTCGCGCACCGCATCGGACACCTCGAGCAGGATCTCGCCATCGCGCTCGGCCTTGACCAGATCCCACAGCACCAGGCGCTCGCGCAGCGGCAGCGCCTCGAGCACGTAGGCGACATCGGCGGGGTGGAGTTCATCGAGCCGCGCACGCAGCTCGGCGAGCTGCTCCTGCTGGCTCAGCTCGTGGGTGACGACTTCGTTGGGGTTGGGAAGGTGCTCGGGAGTGAACTCACTTTCGTGATAGCGCGCCAGCAGGGCCTGCACTTCGTGCAGCGCTTCCTGCAGGTCTTCCAACCCTTTGCGTTCGAGGACTTCGGACATCGCGAGCCATGAGGGGAAGCGCGAGGACGACGATCTCGCACGCAAGTGGATAATCGGGAAATTTTATCAGCGGCCCTCGGCATTGCGAAGCGGCGGCGCTGCCCACAACGCTCGCCACCGCCAAACCGCCATGCGCTCGTCGACTTCACCACCATCATCGCGTGCCGTCCTTGCTCCCGGCGTGACACGACGCGAGGCGTGGTCATGGGCGATGTTCGACTTCGCCAATTCAGGCTACACCACAGTGGTCATCACGGCGATCTATAACGCGTACTTCGTGAAGGTGATCGCCGGCAACGCCGCCTGGGCCACGCTCGCCTGGACCGTCGCGCTCGGCGTGTCGTACGCGCTCGTGCTGCTGACCGCGCCGCTCATTGGCGCGATCGCCGATCTGCGCGCGGCGAAAAAGCCCCTGCTCGTCGTCACGACGATCGGCTGCGTGCTCAGCACCGCGGCGCTCGGTCTGGCCGGCCCCGAGGAGCTTTGGCTCGCGGTGATGCTGCTCATCCTGTCCAACTTCTTCTTCGGCACGGGCGAGGATCTCATTGCGGCCTTCCTGCCCGAACTGGGCCAGCGCGAAGGGTTGGGACGACTCTCAGCGTGGGGCTGGTCGCTTGGCTACGTCGGCGGATTACTGGTGCTGGGCACCTGCCTGGCCTACGTGACCCACGCCCAGGCACGCGGGGCGGGGGCGAGTGAGTTCGTGCCGGTCACTCTGCTGATCACCGCCGTGCTGTTCGCCCTGGCCAGCCTGCCCACGTTCCTGTTCCTGCGCGAGCGAGCTCAGCCGCAGCGCGGGACTGTGCGGCACGCGCTAGCCGATGCCCTGGGCCGCATGCATCACACCTGGCAGGAGGCACGCCGCTATCGCGACCTGGTCCGATTTCTGGTGTGCATCGTGTTCTACCAAGCGGGCGTGCAGGCGGTGGTCGCGCTGGCTGCGGTCTACGCTGAGCAGGTGTTGGGGTTCACGACGCAGCAGACCATCACGCTCATCCTGGCGGTCAATATCGCTGCCGCGGCAGGCGCGTACGCGTTCGGCATCGTGCAGGATCGCTTCGGACACCGCCGCACCATCGCGATCACGTTGTGGGGTTGGTTACTCACCGTGGTAATCGCTTGGGGAGCCACGACGGTTGCGGTGTTCTGGCTGGCGGCCACGCTGGCCGGCATCTGTCTGGGATCGTCGCAGTCGGCCGGACGCGCGCTGGTCGGCTATCTCAGTCCCGCGGATCGGGTCGGTGAATTCTTCGGCCTGTGGGGCGTGGCGATGAAGCTCGCGGCCATTCTCGGGCCGATCACCTACGGGTTGGTGGTGTGGGTTGCGCAGGGCAACCATCGAACCGCCATCGTGGCGACGGGCGCGTTCTTCCTGATTGGCCTGGTGCTGCTGGCGCGCATCGACGTCGCGCGGGGACGCGCCGCGCTTGCCGATTGAGAGCGTGAGTCAGGGCGGCGTCAGATCCAGCGCCGCCAGCGGAAGTACGTGAGCATGGCCACGACGACCACCCCCATGCCCCCGAGCGACCACCAGAACCCGTATTGCGAGTGCAGTCCGGGGATCAGCTCGAAGTTCATGCCGAAGATCCCGGTGATGAGCGTAAGCGGCATGAAGATCGCGGTGATGAGCGTCAGCGTGCGCATGATCTCGCTGGTGCGGTGCGCCACCGCCGCGAAATGCAGCTGCACCGCCGACTCGATCTGCGACTCGACGCGCCGCGCGTGCGCAAGAACGCGGCCGATGTGCTCGACCAGATCGGCAAATCGCACCTGCAGCTCCGGACCGAGGCTGTCGAAGCGGGCGTCGCGCCATTCCTGCACCGCATCGAGCTGACCTTCGCTCAGTGTTTCCAGCTTGCGTACTTCGTTGCGCTGCTCGAGCAGGGCGTACCAGTCGCTGAAGGCGCGGCGCGGATCGAGCAGTGCGCGCTGGAACTGCTCGAAGCGCGTCGTGATGCCCTGGCGCAGGTCGAGGTACTGATCGACCATAGTCGACAGCAGGCGGTGCGCGAGCTCGTCGGTGTTGCGCGGCAGGCGACCGGGCTGGTTGCGGATCCGATCGCGCACCACGACACAGGCGCGATTGTCGGCCGGATGCACGGTGGCAATCAGGCGCTCGAACCGAAACACGAACAGCGGCTGGGTGTCGATCTTGAGCGCATTGGGGCTGGGCACCAACCCGCGAAACACGATCATTTCGTACTGATCGGTTTCGTCGAAATACGAGGGATGGCCCATGTTGCGCGCATCGAGCACATGGTCCTCGAACAAAGTGACGCCGGTGAGCCGGGTGATCTCCTCGACCAGCTGGTCGAGCTCGTCGTGCGATCCATCGAGCCAGATGTAACCGTGCTCCGGGGCCGCCTGGCCGGGTTCGAGCGCCTGACAGCTACCGTTGTTGATCAGCAATCGATGCATGGCTCCGCTTCCGCGACCGTCAGGTTCAGTAGGCGAGGCGCGTCAGCACGCTCGTATTCAGGGCACCTGCGCCTGCGGCATGCGCGCGAGGATCCGCGCTCCATACTCGAACAAATACGGTGCCCCGCGATTCTTGTCGTAGAACTGCGGGCGCGGCAACATCGCCGCCAGCCGCGCCGCCTGCTCGGCGGTCAGACGATCCGCGCCGGTCTTGAAGTAGTGCTGCGCCGCGGCCTGCGCACCGAACACGCCTTCACCCCATTCGGCCACGTTCAGATAAATCTCCAGAATGCGCGACTTGTCGAGCGTCCATTCGAGCATGAGCGTGATCAGCGCCTCCTGCGCCTTGCGCACATAGCTGCGCTCGCCCGACAGGAACAGGTTCTTGGCCAGTTGCTGCGTGATCGTCGAGCCGCCGGCGACCGCGCGCCCGCTGCGCTTGTTGCGATCGATCGCGCGCTGGATCCCTTCCCAGTCGAAGCCTTCGTGGTCGACGAACTTCGCATCCTCGGCAACGATCACCGCGCTCTTCAAGCTCATCGCGATCGAGCCGTAGTCGACCCAGGTGTGCCGCAAGGCGGCGTTCGGCTGCTTGGCTCGCAGTTCCTCCAGGCGCAACTCCATGAAGCTGGTGGAACCCGGATTGAAGAACTTCCACCACACGATCTGCGCCCAGAAGCTCGTCTGCACCAGCACGAAGATCAACGTGATGACACCCAGCGCATAGCAATAGAACTTCCAAGCCGTGACGATCGCGCGACCGAGCCCGATCAATGGGCCGCGGGAACGGGCGACGTTTCGGGCAGACAGGGATCGTGGCATCGGTCGCGCCACCGCCAGCGGCGCTACTCGCTGTGCAGGCGATCGCCCGGCGCGAAGATCCAGGTGCGCGTGATCACCAGAATATCGGTGTCGCGGCGGATGTCGGCCGGGAACGGCGCGTACGGAGCGCCCATGTTGACGATGCGCCGCGCCGCGCGATCGAGCACCTGATAGCCCGACGGTCGCGTGATCTCCGGATCGGCTGCAAGCGATCCGTCCGCCCTGATCTGCACTGTCATCTGCAGGCTGCCGTAGATGCGCCCACGCGCATCGGCCGGGTAGTTCATGTTGCCGATGCGCTCGACCTTCTGGCGCCAGTCCTCGACGTACTGCGCGAATCGCACCTCCGCCGCACGAGCGCCCACGAACTGCTTACGGGGCCGCTTGTTGTATTCCTCGGTCTGCCGCGCGATCTGCGCCTCGAGTCGCGCCATGGCCATCGTGCGAGCGACGAGTTCCTGGCCGCTGGGCAGGTCCGGCGCGGGCGGCTGCGGTGTGGGTGGAGTCGGATCAAGCACCGTTTCGGGTTGCGTGACAACCGTTGCGCTCTTCTTGGCGGCCTGGGCGAGCAACGCGCGCTGCTCTTGCTCCAGCCGCTTCACTCGCCGCTGCGCCTGTTCCAGTGCGTCGTTGCCGGGTCGCACCTGCGGCAATACCGGCATCGGCGACTTGGCGCGCCGGTCCTGATCGGTGTTGCCACCGCCATCGAGATTGGCCTGCGCCAGCACGTCTGGTTTCTCGGGTCGCGTCGCGGTTTTGCTGTTGACCAGCACCACCTCAAGCGACGGCGGGGTCTTGAGCTGGAACGCCTCGGGGAACGTGAACTTGATCGACAGCGCGACCGCGTGCAACAGCACGGATGCGGCCAGTGCAATGTGCAGCACCGAGAGCGAACTGCGCGTCGCCGCCGTCAGCGACAGGGCGCGCATTACGACGTGAGCAGCCACGGGACGATTCGCGACCGGTTGAACGAAGGGGACGAACGAGGGAATGGCGGGGCGGTGATGTCCGCCTGCGCAAATCTAGGGATTGACGCGCTGCTTATAGACAACGTGCAAACTACTGTCAACGAGATCGACCGACTCGATCTGCACGATGACCGCAGTCCCGGATGGAAGGTCCGGCAGCGAAGATACGCGGACGAAGAGCGGAATCTGACGCAGCTTGACCACGCCTTCGCGCGCCACCGTCGCCTCGCTCTGCGTGACGCCCTCCTGGACCAGCCAGCGCAAGCACCAGTAGTGCTCCATCTTCTCCTGGAACTCGCCGTACGACGCGTACGCGACCTCGAACTCGCGGATCGCACCGAGCAGTGACGCGGAGTTGCGCGCGAATGGCGCCGCTTCGTTGTTGAGCAGCGCGAGCAGTTGCCACTGGTTGATCAGATCGACGTAGCGACGCAACGGCGAACTGGTCCAGGCGTAGTGCGACACGCCCAACCCCTGATGTTCGCCCGCGGCCGTGCTCATGCGCACCTTGCCCTGGCTCTGGCCACGGTAGATCGCCGCGATGTCGTGATCGGCCAGCATCTTGCCCCAGGTGCGATTGACCAGGATCATCATCTCGGCCACGAGCTTGTCGAGCGGCGCACCGCGTTTGCGCTCGGTGATCGTGACACGATCGCCGGAAACGTGGAACACGTACTCGGGCCGGTCGTTGGACGCGCCGCTCTGACCGCGATCGGCTTCGAGCCGCTGCGCGAAGCGGTAGATCGTATGCAACGCCTGCGCCCACGGCGTGATGCGCTCGGCCTGCTCGATCGCATCGGCCGCGCCCACCTGGAAGATCTCATTGAGCGGATCGACGTCCTGATGCCGCAGATTGGCCGCCACCTCGATCGACTCGATGCGCGAATGCGATGAGCGGATCGCCATCGTCTGCGGATCGACTTGCACATACAGCGAGATTGCCGGACGCCACTGCTTCTCGGCGAGCGTAAACGCATCGACGAGCACATCAGGCAGCATGGTGATCTTGCGGCCGGGCATGTACACGGTGGACAACCGCTCGCGTGCGATGCGACCCAGTCCGGTCTCGGCGTCGAAGCCCAGTCCCGGCGCGGCGATGTGGATGCCGACTTCGAGCAGCCCTTCGGACGTGGTACGCAACGAGAACGCATCGTCGATCTCGGTGGTGGCCACGTCGTCGAGGCTGAAAGCACGCACCGTGCTCGCCTCGAGCTCGCCCGGTACGTCGAACTGGTGCGTACCGGCGAATCCTTCGCCCTGCGGGAAATACTCGAACAGGAACCGACCGAGGTGATAGTCGTGAGTGGGCGGCAGCACGCCGCAGCGCTCGAACAACTTCGCTGCGGTCAGGCCGACGCGATCGCACGCCTGCTCCAGCGCCTTGGTCTCGATGCGGTTGCGATCGGGCTTGTAGAGCAGCTCGCGCATCAGCGGCTTCCACTCAGCCGGAAACTCGCTGCGCGCCAGCGCTTCGACCCAGCGCTCGATCTGCTCGGTCTGCTGCCGTTTGCGTTCGACCGCGACAAGCGCTGCCTTCAGCGTGTCGGCCGGCGCAGCGCGGTAGCGTCCCTTGCCCTTACGGTGAAAGTAGATCGGTGCGCCGTGCAGTCGAAACAGAATGCCGGCAGCCTCGGTCGGCGTGGCGACGCGACCGAAATATTCCTTGGCGAGCTGATCGAAGCCGAACTCCTCCGTGCCGCTCGCTTCCCACAGGAAGTCGATGTCCAGGTCGTCTGCGATCGCGCGCGTGGCATCGAGGAATTCGCTCAGCACTGGTTCGCGGAAACGCAGCAGCACGTTGTTCGCTTTGATCTTCTGGCGCTTGCCGTGCTGCGACTCGATCTGCAACGAGCTGTCGGCTTCGGTGAGGATGGTGCCGACCTTGAACTCGCCGTTGTCTTCGTAGAGCGCGTACATTCGAAAGCAGCGCCACGCGCACGAAGCGCGCGGAGGGAAGGGAAGCGGGCCAACGCTTGGGTGATTGTGGCCGCCGATCGCAACACGCGAGAGGCCGATGCGGGCGTGCGATAAGCAATCGGGGAGGGCGGATTATAACGGCGCGCGCATTCCGGCGAACGCGAGAATCTGCGGAATCTGCTGGGGGAAGCTCATGAGGGTGTGATCGCCCCCTTCGACCACGACCTGCCGCGCGCCCGCGTAGCGCGCCATCGCTTCGCGATAGTCGAGTACCTCGTCGCCGGTTTCGACGAGCAGCAGGTAACGGCGCGGATCGATCCGCTCGATCCACAGCGCCTGGAGCTGCTCGATATGCGCGGGCGTAAGCTCGTACTGCTCACCGGAGTAGAGATTGCGCTGCGGACCGAGATACTTGTGCAGATCGTGCTGCGGTTGCACCGCCGGATTGATCAGCACCGCGCGCAGATCGTGGCGTTCGGCCAGATAGGTGGCGTAGTAGCCGCCGAGCGAACTGCCGACCAGCGTGATCGGCTCGCCGGTACGACGTTCCAGCTCCGCCTGCACCAGCGCTATCGCCTGTTGCGGCCAATGCGGCAAAGCCGGGCAGACGAATGCATCGCCCAGCCCGCGTCGTTCCAGATACTGGCGCAGCTGCGTCGCCTTCTTGGAGGCCGGCGTGCTGTTGAAGCCATGCAGATAGATGATCATCGTTGCTGCCGACCTATCAACCGGTTTCTCTCAGACGCTCGAGCAGCTTGTCGTGGACCCCGAGAAAGCCGCCATTGCTCATCACCAGAATATGGTCACCCGGCCGCGCCTGTGCGGCGATGGTCGCCGTGAATCGCTCGAAGTCGGCATCGCATAGCGCCTTCGCACCGAGCGGCGTCAACGCCGCGGCGACATCCCAATTGAGCCCACCGGTGAAGCAGTACACCCGGTCGGCCGCGGCAAGACTGCCGGGCAACGCCGCTTTCATCACGCCGAGCTTCATCGTGTTGGAGCGTGGCTCGAGTACGGCGAGGATGCGGGCATTGCCGACCGCGGCGCGCAATCCGGCGATGGTCGTCTCGATCGCCGTCGGATGGTGCGCGAAATCGTCGTAGAGCGTGATATCGCGAACACGGCCGCGCACCTCCATGCGGCGTTTGGCCCCAGCAAATCGTCCAAGTGCCTCGATCGCTGCCTGCGGCGCGACACCCGCATGCGCGGCGGCCGCGATCGCCGCCAGTGCGTTCAAGCGGTTGTGTTCGCCGAGTTGCGTCCACTCGACGCGGCCGATCGCTGCGCCGGCGCGTTGCACGATGAAGCCGCGCTGATCGACCGCGCCCAGCGACCAGCCCTCGGCCGTGCCGAACGCATCGCGCTCCGACCAGCACCCGCGCGCCATCACACGTCCGAGCGCCTCATCGGCACCGTTGACGATCACCCGGCCGCTCGCCGGCACGATGCGCACCAGGTGGTGAAATTGCGTCTCGATCGCGGCCAGGTCGGCAAAGATGTCGGCGTGGTCGAACTCGAGGTTGTTGAGCACCGCAGTTCGTGGCTGGTAGTGGACGAATTTCGAGCGCTTGTCGAAGAACGCGGTGTCGTACTCGTCGGCCTCGATCACGAAATGGCGACTGGTCCGGGCGCGCGACGAGATGCCGAAGTTGCCGGGTACGCCGCCGATGAGAAAGCCCGGATCGAGGCCGTTCGCATCGAGAATCCACGCGAGCATCGACGCGGTGGTGGTCTTGCCGTGTGTGCCAGCGACCGCCAGCACCCACTTGTCGTGCAGCACATGTTCGGCGAGCCACTGCGGACCGGAGATGAATCGATCCGACGAATCGAGGATCGCCTCCATCAGCGGATTGCCGCGCGTGATCGCATTGCCGACCACCCACAGATCCGGCGACAACGCACGCTGCTCGGCGCCGTACCCTTCGATCAACTCGATGCCTTCAGCCGCGAGCTGCGTGCTCATCGGCGGGTAGACGTTCGCGTCGCAGCCGGTCACGCGATGGCCGAGCGTGCGCGCGATCAGCGCCAGCCCGCCCATGAAGGTCCCGCAAATGCCCAACACGTGTATGTGCAAAGTGGCTCCTGACTCTGGGTCCTGACTCG
>CADECO010000015.1:7927-12486 GCA_902825905.1 uncultured beta proteobacterium | reverse complement strand
CCGATGACCCGCTCGGGTATCATCGTGGGGTCGCGGAAAACACATGCGCGATCAGGATCTCGCCCCATGGCTCGGGACAAGTCCCCCAAACAACAACAGATGCGCCTGCGGATCGCCGCGGCGGCCGCTCGGATGATGGCCGAGGATGGCATCGAGGACTACGCGCTCGCCAAACGCAAGGCCGCGCGGCTGCTCGGCGCCTCGGACACGCAATCACTGCCCGCCAACGACGAAGTCGAAGCCGAACTGCGCACCTACCTGTCGCTGTATCAGGCTGACGAACATCGCGCGCGTCTGTCGGAGCTGCGTGAAGCAGCGCTGACCATCATGGAAGAACTCGAGGAGTTCCGGCCGTACCTGTGCGGCTCGGTGCTCAAGGGCACCGCCGGGCGCTACGCCGACATCGATCTGCAGCTGTTCACCGACGACGCCAAATCAGTCGAGTTGTATCTGCTCAATCGCGGCGTGACGTACGACGCCGAGGAGCAGCGTCACTATTGCGGCGACGAGCCGCGCGCGGTGACAGTGCTGCGCGCCGAGTGGGATGGCGTGCCGGTGGCGATCGCAATCCACGCCGCCAAGGACGAGCGCGCGTCGCTGAAGACATCGCCCTCGGGCAAGCCGATCGAGCGGGCCAGCCTCAGCTCGGTGAGCAACCTGGTGGCATCGGAAAGCTGAAATCGTGCTGAGCCGCATCGCACTCGGACTGGCCGCATTGGTACTGGGCGTGGGCGGCTACCTGCTCTACCAGCGTGGCCTGACCGGTGGCGGCAGCATCGTCGACGCCGAGCGCGTGCTCGCCACGACCGAGCTGGATGATCTGGCCGGCGGCAAACGGGCGCTCGCGCATTGGAACGGCAAGGTGGTGGTGGTGAACTTCTGGGCAACCTGGTGTCCGCCGTGCCGCGAGGAGATCCCGGGCCTGATCAGCGCACGCAAGCGGTTTGCCGATCAGGGCGTGGAAGTCGTGGGCGTGGCGATCGATACCGCCGAGAAGGTCCGGCCGTTCGCGCAGCAGTTCAACATGGATTACCCGCTGCTGTTCGGTGAAGCCAACGCGCTCGAGCTGATGCGGCGGCTCGGTAACGTCAGCGGTGCCTTGCCCTACACCCTCGTGCTCGATCGCAAAGGCGCCGTCGCCGCGCGCCACCTCGGATTGCTCACACCGGAACAGGTGGCCGGCCTGATCCAGCCACTGCTGCGCTAGCGCTGTGCCGCACGATCGCCGAAGTTGGGCGATCTTGGCGCCATTTGTAGACAATTTCGGCCGACTTGCCCATACTCGCGCCGCTTTCCAAGGTTCCCACTCCTACCGGCACGCCGCAGCGATGCGCCGCGCCGGCTTCCGCAACACGTGAGGTTTCCCCGGCTCCATGGACCTGCGCAAACTCAAGACGATGATCGAGCTGGTGCAGCAATCGGGTATTGCCGAGCTCGAAGTGACCGAGGGTGAAGAACGGGTGCGCATCGTCCGGGGCGGCATCGCCGCGCCTGGCCCTGAGTACTACGCACCACCAGTCGCCGCCCGGCCCGTGCCGATCGCGGGGGGCGGTGCGCCGGCCGCGCCTGCGCCGGCCGGTTCGCCCGAAGCGCCACCCGGACACGTGCTGAAGTCGCCCATGGTCGGCACGTTTTATCGGGCCTCGGCGCCCGGCTCCAAGCCCTTCGCTGAAGTGGGCGACGCCGTCAAAGCCGGCCAGACGGTGTGCATCATCGAGGCGATGAAGCTCATGAACGAGATCGAAGCCGACAAAGACGGCGTGATCAAGGCGATCCTCATCGAGAACGGCCAGCCAGTCGAATACGGCGAGCCGCTGCTGGTGATCGAAGGCTGATCGGACGCATCTCCCCCATCGCGTACCGCCACGCCGCGCGCCCGGCACATCGCGAACGCCAACCGTCGCACCGTTTCGAGTTTCCATGTTCGACAAGATCCTGATCGCCAATCGCGGTGAAATCGCCCTGCGGGTGCAGCGCGCGTGCCGCGAACTCGGCATCAAGACCGTGGTGGTGCATTCCGAGGCCGATCGCGAGGCGAAGTACGTGAAGCTCGCCGACGAATCGGTGTGCATCGGCCCGGCCCCGGCACCGCAGAGCTACCTGAACATTCCGGCGATCATCGCCGCGGCCGAAGTCACCGACGCCGAGGCGATCCACCCCGGCTATGGCTTTCTGTCCGAGAACGCCGATTTCGCCGAACGCGTCGAGGCGAGCGGCTTCGTGTTCATCGGCCCGCGGCCGGAAAACATCCGCCTGATGGGCGACAAGGTCTCGGCCAAGGCCGCCATGATCGAAGCCGGCGTGCCCTGCGTGCCGGGCACCGAGGGCGCGTTGCCGGAGGAACCGGCCGAAATCATCAAATCGGCGCGCGCGATCAAGTACCCGGTGATCATCAAGGCAGCCGGCGGCGGCGGTGGACGCGGCATGCGCGTGGTGCACACCGAGGCCGCGCTCATCAACGCGGTGCACCTCACGCGCGGCGAGGCGCAGGCGGCGTTCGGCAATCCGACCGTGTACATGGAGAAGTACCTGGAGAACCCGCGCCACATCGAGATCCAGGTGTTGACCGATGCGCACAACAACGCGGTCTATCTGGGTGAGCGCGACTGCTCGATGCAGCGGCGCCATCAGAAGATCATCGAGGAAGCGCCGGCACCCGGCATCACCGTGAAAGAGCGCGCACGGATCGGCGAGCGTTGCGTCGAGGCCTGCAAGCGCATCAACTATCGCGGCGCGGGCACGTTCGAGTTCCTCTACGAAGACGGCGAGTTCTACTTCATCGAGATGAACACCCGCATCCAGGTCGAACATCCGGTCACCGAACTGGTCACCGGCATCGATCTGGTTCAGCAGCAGATCCTGGTGGCAAACGGCGAGAAGCTGCCGTTCCGGCAGAAGGACATCGTGATGAAGGGCCACGCGATCGAGTGCCGGGTCAACGCCGAGGATCCGTTCGTGTTCACGCCATCACCAGGACGCATCACCAGCTTCCACTCGCCGGGCGGACCGGGAATCCGCGTCGATTCGCATGCGTACCACGGGTACTTCGTGCCGCCGCACTACGATTCGATGATCGCCAAGGTGATCGCTTCGGGCGTGACGCGCGAGCAGGCGATCCGGCGCATGCACATCGCGCTGACCGAGATGGTCGTGGAGGGGATCCAGACCAACATCCCGCTGCATCAGGAATTGCTCAAGGACAGCCAGTTCCTGCGCGGTGGCACCAGCATCCACTACCTCGAGAAGAAACTCGCGCAGCGCGCCAAGCCGAAGTGAGCGGCGGCGTACTGCACGCGACATAACGGGTGCGATCGTGGCGTGGCGCTCATTGGAACTCATGGTCGCGGGCGAGCTGGCGCAGCCGCTATCCGATGCGCTGCTGGAAGCCGGCGCGCTGTCGGTGAGCATCGAAGATGCCGATGCCGGCACACTCGATGAACAGCCGCGCTTCGGCGAGCCCGATACCCCCGCGCCCGAACCGTGGCCGCACAGCAAGGTACTGGCGCTGTTCGACGCATCGGCTCCGCTCGAAGCGCTGCTCACCCAAGCTGCCGCGGCATGCGGCCTGACCCGGTGCCCGGATCATCACATCACAGAAGTGCCGGAGCAGGACTGGGTGCAGCAGACCCAGTCGCAGTTTGCACCGATCCAGGTGAGTGGCAGGCTGTGGATCGTCCCGTCCTGGCACGAGCCACCCGATCCGCAGTCGATCAACCTGTTGCTCGATCCGGGGCTGGCGTTCGGTACCGGCACACACCCGACCACTCGCCTGTGTCTGGAATGGCTCGATCACCATGTCTATGGTGGGGAGACGGTCATCGATTACGGGTGCGGCTCCGGTATCCTCGCAATCGCCGCCGCCAAACTCGGGGCCGGACGCATCCTTGGCGTGGACATCGATCCGGTGGCCGTCGATGCCGCGCGCATCAATGCGCATCGCAATCAAGTCGCTGGAATCTTTCAAGACGTGAGCACACCCCTGCGCGACACCGCTGACATCGTGCTGGCCAACATCCTGGCCAACCCGCTGCGCGTGCTCGCCCCTGCGCTGGCAAGTCTGACGCGCCAAGGCGGCCGACTCGTGCTGGCCGGATTGCTCGACAGCCAGGAAGACGAGATCGCCGCAGTGTACGACCCATTCTTCACGGTCCGTCGGTTCGCAGCGCGCGAAGGCTGGGTCGCGCTGGAAGGGGTGCGGCGATGAAGCTCATCACTCGTTGCCCGCAGTGCCACACTTCGTTTCGCGTGCATGACCACCAGCTCGCGGTGCGGCAGGGCCGGGTGCGTTGTGGCGCGTGCGGACACGTGTTCGATGCGTACTCGACGCTGACCGAGCAACCCGACGAAGATCGCGCGGCTTATCCGGTCGAGTGGCAACTGGCGCAAGGCACCACCGCAGCGGCATCCGCGCAGCGCTCCGCTCACGTCGGCGAATATCAGGATCCGGTGTCGCTGGTCGATCCGATCTTCGACATCGGCAATGCACGGGCACCCCAGCATTCACCTGCGGCCGAACCGGTAGCGCGCGCTACCTCTGAAATCGCGCATGAGTTTCGCGC
>CADECO010000015.1:6650-7827 GCA_902825905.1 uncultured beta proteobacterium | reverse complement strand
CGCATGAGTTTCGCGCTGACCCGGGCCCAGGCGCGCATCCCGCGTTCAGGGCCGAGGATCTGGCGCTGCCACCATCATCGGGATTCGCTGCGCCGGCAGCATCGAGCGCCGACAGTGACGCATCCGCAGCGCCGGCGGCAGAGGTGCCGGCTTACTCGATCGCCGATCCGCTGCCGATCGTGCCCGCGCCGAGCGAACCGCAGATAGCGCCTGTACCGGAGCCCGACGCTGTCGAGGGTGACTTCAGTTTCGGGCCGCGCCGCGCGAGTCTGCGGGCTCGCATCGGCATGAGCATCGCGGCGGGTCTGCTGGCGGTGATCGCGTTGGGCCAGCTTGCCTACGCCACGCGCAGCTATATCGCCGCATGGGCACCCGGTACGCGACCGGTCTTCGAACAGATCTGTTCGCAGCTGGGTTGCGACGTACCGCAGCTGCGCCGCACCGAAGCGGTGCTGCTCGATTCCTCCGAACTCGAACGTGAAGAAGCCGGCCTGCTCACGTTGAGCGCGGTGATCCGCAACACTTCGGTGTTCGAACAGGCGTTGCCATCGCTGATGCTCACTTTGATGGACGATCGCAATCGGGCGATATCGCGGCGCGTCCTCGAGCCCAAGGACTACCTGGCCGATCCCGCCACGAACGCGCAGGTGCTGCCCGCATCAGGCGCCGTGCAGGCGACCGTGTACATCGACACAGCCAAGCTCGGACAGGCCGCGGCGAACTACGAGCTGATCGTGTTCTACCGCTGAGCGGTGCCGCGCCCACCGACGCATCCAAAGAATTTCAACCCGCCAACCAATCTGACGACTTCTTTCACCCGGAGCAATGTCCTCATGCGTGTGCTGATCTGCGGTTCGATGGCCTTCGACAACATCATGGTGTTCCAGGGTCGGTTTCGAGAGCACATCCTGCCCGAGCAGATCCACATGCTCTCGGTGTCGTTCCTGGTGCCGCAGCTGCGCCGCGAGTTCGGCGGCTGCGCAGGCAACATCGCCTACAACCTCAAGCTGCTGGGCGGCGAACCGGTGATCATGGCCACCGTCGGTGACGATGCCGAGAGCTACGGCGCGCGCCTCGACAAGCTGGGCATCACGCGCGAGCGCATCAAACACGTCAAGGACACGCTCACCGCGCAGGCGTTCATCACCACCGATCTGGACGACAACCAGATCACCGC
>CADECO010000015.1:1456-6550 GCA_902825905.1 uncultured beta proteobacterium | reverse complement strand
ATCGGCAGCGTCAAGGCCGACAACGTGGTCGACCCGACCGGCTGCGGTGATGCGTATCGCGGCGGTCTGCTCTACGGCATCGTCAACGGCTACGACTGGAAGACGACCGGCCAGCTCGCCTCGTTGATGGGCGCACTTAAGGTGGCGCATCGCGGCGGGCAGAATCACGTGATCACGCGCGCGCAGATCGAACAGAAGTATCGCGAGGCGTTCGGGTCGAGTTTCGGCTAGCCCGGCCGTGGCGGCAGCGGCGTATCCGCCCGTCGCGGCGTTGCCCGCATCACCAGGCGACGCAGCTAGCGCCGCCTTTGCCGCGTTTGCCACTTTCGCCGCTTCGTAGACTCACGCGCCCCGCACCATGTCGCGCCCACGCACGTCCCGGCTCACCCGCGTCACCCGCATCACGCGGCTGGTCGTGCACATCTTCAAGGGCCTGTACATCTGCGCGCGTCACTTTCCCAAGCTCGACTACAACGGCCACGACGACCACATCCAGCGCTGGTCGGGCGAACTGCTCTCGATCCTGAGCATCCGCCTCAACCATCAGAACGCGCCGGCGCAATGGCCCGAGCGCTGCATGATCGTGACCAACCACATCTCGTGGGTCGACGTGTTCGTGATCCTGGCGAGTTCGCCCGGCGTGTTCGTCGCCAAGTCCGATATCGCCGGGTGGCCGGTGGTGGGCAAGCTGGTGAGCGCAGTGGGCACGCTCTACATCGCACGCGAGAAAAAAAGTGACGTGCGGCGCATGAACGAGCGCATCCGCGAGACGCTGCAATCGGGACGACGCGTGGCGATCTGTCCGGAAGGCACGACCACGCACGGCGATACGCTGCTGCGCTTTCACGGCGCGTTGTTTCAACCCGCGGTCGATGCGGAGGCGACGCTGGTGCCGGTGGCGCTGCGCTATCGCGACATGCACGGCGCGCCGACGCGCGCGGCGTCTTACGTCGGTGAAGTCTCGCTGGTGTCGAGCGTGTGGAGCATTGCCACCGAACCGCACATCGTGGTGGATGTGCACTTCGCCGATCCACTGCTCACGACCGAGTCGGACCGGCGCGCGCTCGTGCGCGCCTGCGAGTCGGTCATCAGTCAGCGCCTGGGCGTCGAGGTCGTCGCGAACGGACTTGATGCAGTGTTGAATCGTCCAGCCGGATCGCAGTAAGCATCCCGCCCCACACGCAGCCGGTGTCGAGGGCGATCACGTCGGCGCGTTGCATCAGCCCGAGCGTCGACCAGTGTCCGCACAACATCGTGTGCGTGGTGCTACGCCTCGACGGCACATCGAACCATGGCAGGAAGCCCGCAGGCGCATCGGACAAGCCACCTTTGTGATGGAACTCCATCGTGCCTTGCGGTGTGCAGAAGCGCATACGCGTCATGGCATTGACGATCACCCGCAACCGCGCCGCGCCGGCGAGGGCATCGGACCAATTCGCCGGTTCGCTGCCGTACATGCTCGCGAAGAATTCGCGATACGACGGCGCCTGCATCGCCGCTTCGACTTCGCGGGCCAGCGCGCGAGCCTGCGGGACGCTCCACAGTGGTAGCAGCCCTGCATGCACCAGCGCGAAGCTGCCCTCGACGTGCATCAATGGCTGCGCGCGCAGCCACGCCATCAGCTCGTCGCGATCGGGCGCGGCCAGAACTTCATCGAGCGTGTCATCGGCGCGCGGGCGACCCTGCCCGGCATCGAGCGACAGCAGATGCAAATCGTGATTGCCGTGCACGAACGTCGCACACGCGCCGAGACTGCGCACGAATCGCAGCACGGCCAGCGAGTCGGGACCGCGATTGACCAGATCGCCGACGAACCACAGGCGATCCGAGGCGGGGTCGAAGCGGATCTGCTCGAGCAGCTCGGCCAGCTCGTCGTAGCAACCCTGCACATCGCCTATTACGTATACGGACAAGCGAAACTCCAGCGGGATGTCATCAGTGGCGTGCGAAAATCGTGAACGCAACGCGCGATTTGCTCGAAGCAGACTCGCGCGAAGCATATTGGCAGATCCAACCGTCGCTCAACCATGACGCCACGTTGCGCACCTGCCTCACCGATTCCATCTCCTCACCCCATCGTCTCCGATCGCCCATGAGCACACCACAGAAAGCCATTCTGCTGCCCGTCCCGCGACTGGCTCGCTACGCGACCTTCAGCCTCGCGCCCAACGCCGATGCGCGCACGAGCCTGCGCAAGTTGCGCAACCTCATCGACGGCGAGCGCACGGTGGTGGGAATCGGCGAGTCGCTGGTCTCGGCGCTGGGCCGCAAGATCGACGGCCTGCGCGGTTTTCCGCAGTTTGCTACGCACGGCCTGGACATTCCATCGACGCCGGCGGCGCTGTGGTTATGGATGCGCGGCGACGATCGTGGCGAGCTGATGCATCGCTCCCGGCATCTCGCGGCCGAACTCGCGCCGGCGTTGCAGCTCGACGGCGTGATCGATGCTTTCCAGCACGACGGCGGGCGCGATCTCACCGGTTACGAAGACGGCACCGAGAATCCGAAAGGCAAGGATGCGCGCAAGGCAGCGCTCGTCGGCAGCGGCGATGCGCGCCTGGACGGTTCGAGCTTCGTCGCGGTCCAGCAGTGGCGCCACGACTTCCCGCGCTTCGATGCGATGTCACGCAAGGAGCAGGATCTGAGCATCGGCCGGCGCCGCGACACGAATGAGGAGATCGACAACGCGCCGAGGTCCGCCCACGTGAAACGCACCGCGCAGGAAAGCTTCGAGCCCGAAGCGTTCGTGCTACGCCGCTCGATGCCATGGGCCGACGCCACGCACGCCGGGCTGGTATTCGTTGCGTTCGGTGCGTCGCTCGATGCGTTCGAGGCGCAGCTGCGGCGCATGGTCGGCACTGAAGACGGCGTGACCGACGCGTTGTTCAAATTCACCCGGCCGCTCAGCGGCGCGTACTACTGGTGTCCTGCCATGCGCGAGGGCAAGCTCGATCTGCGTGCGCTTGGACTGTAGAGCGCGCTGTCATCACACCCCCCGATCCAGCTTCCGATACTGCAACGCCTCGGCCACATCGGCCGTCCTGATCGAAGCGCTGCCGGCCATGTCGGCAATCGTGCGGGCCACCTTCAACACGCGGTGGTAGGAGCGCGCCGACAGGTTCAGTCGGTCGAAAGCTTGCCGCAGCAGCGTCTGCGCCGCAGGCTCCAGTGCGCAGTGCTGCTCGATCTCCTTGTTAGCCAGCGAGGCGTTGGGCTTGCCTTGGCGCGCAAGCTGCCGCTCGAACACGGCCTGCACCCGCGCGCGTACGGCCACGCTTGATTCGGCGGCAGCGTCGACCTGGGTGAGTTCGGTCTGCGGTACGGCCGGTACATCGACGTGCAGATCGATGCGATCGAGCAAGGGACCTGAGATCTTGCCGCGATAGCGCTGGACCTGATCGGCCGTGCAGCGACAACGGGCCTGACCCAGCCAGCCGCAGGGACACGGATTCATCGCGCCGACCATCAGGAATCGCGCCGGATACTCGGCCTGCCGCGCCGCGCGTGAGATGTGCACGCGCCCGGCTTCGAGCGGCTCGCGCAGCACTTCGAGCACTTTGCGATCGAACTCGGGCAATTCGTCGAGGAACAGCACGCCGTGATGCGCGAGCGAGATCTCGCCGGGGCGCGGATCACCGCCGCCGCCCACCAGCGCCGCCGCCGAGGCGGAATGATGCGGCGAGCGAAACGGCCGCTGGCGCCAGCGCTCGATCTGGAAACCGGTGCGCGCGAGCGATTGCAGCGCCGCGGCTTCGATCGCTTCGTCATCGGTCATCGCCGGCAACAGGCCCGGCAACCGATTGGCGAGCATCGACTTGCCGGTGCCCGGCGGGCCAACGAGCAGGATGCTGTGATATCCCGAAGCCGCGACTTCGAGCGCACGCTTGGCGGCGCGCTGCCCCTTCACATCAGCGAGATCGGGATAGATCGGCGCGATCGATTGCGCCGAAGCAGTGAATGGCTCGAACGGTCGCGTGCCGTGCAGGCACTCGCAGATCTCGTTCAGCGTCGAGGCGGCATAGACGGTCGCATCGTGCACCAGCGCCGCTTCGGGCGCACTCGCCTGCGGGACGACGAACGCGCGCCCTGAACGCCGCGCGCTGAACGTCATCGCCAGGGCACCACGGATCGGCCGCAACTCACCCGACAGCGAGAGCTCGCCCGCGAACTCCAGCTCCTTCAACTTGGCATCGGGGACCTGGCCCGAAGCGGCGAGGATGCCCAGCGCGATCGGCAGATCGAATCGCCCGCTTTCCTTTGGCAGTTCAGCCGGGGCGAGATTGACGGTGATGCGCCGCGCGGGAAATTCGAACTGGCAATTGACCAGCGCGGCGCGCACGCGGTCCTTGGCTTCTTTCACTTCGGTATCGGGCAGACCGACGATGGTGAAGCTGGGCAGGCCGTTGGCCAGATGGGTTTCGACCGTGACCGCTGGCGCTTCGACGCCGGCTAACCCGCGGCTGTAGACGACTGCCAATGCCATCGAATCGGACCTGCGCGAGGCGTGGATCGATTCGGGGTGACGCGCTTCTCTAGCGACAGTCGGGACTACTGCAGCGTGGTGCGCTGCTCGCCCAGGCGCGCTTCCATTTCGGCGACGCGCTTCTCCAGCGCTTCGAGCCGCTCGCGCGTGCGCGCCAGCACCTTGGCCTGGATATCGAATTCCTCGCGCGACACCAGATCGAGCTTATTGAAGGTGCTCGAGAGCATCGCCTTCACGTTGCGCTCCAGATCCTTGGCCGGACTGGTCGCCGTGAGTTCGGCGATGCGGCGCTGAATCTCTTCGAAGAATCGTGGCGTGGTCATGGTGCGGTCGCAGCTAACGGTGGGATCGGGGCACTCTAGCACAGCGTCTGCACCCTACTGGCCCGCCTCATCGATACGCCCCGGGGTGGGGCACACCGATCGGTTGCGCGCACCGCTCAGGTGCGCCGGCACCTCCCCCATCGCGTTGCTGCTCCGTAAGCCCATGATTTAGCGAAGCTAAGTGAGTGGCACACGAAGTGCTATGGCGATGCACGCATCGACCCGCATCGCGTAGCTGCTTTCTCTTTGCGCTTGCTCGCGCGTCTTCGCGCCTCATCGCGCATTTTC
>CADECO010000015.1:0-1356 GCA_902825905.1 uncultured beta proteobacterium | reverse complement strand
AGCGACTACCGGTTCCGCGGCATCTCGCAGACGTTCAAGCTGCCCGCGTTTCAGGGCGGCTTCGATTACTCGCACGCGAGCGGTTTTTATCTGGGTAACTGGAACTCCAACGTCAGCGGGCTGAGCTATCCCAACGGCGCCGGTCTGGAGATGGATCTCTACGGCGGCTACAAGAAATCGTTCGGCGATTTCGGCTTCGACGTCGGCCTGCTGCAGTACTACTACCCCGGCGCCAAGTACGCCAACGGCACCAAGTTCGACACGCTCGAAGGCTACGTGGCGGGGAGCTGGAAGTGGCTCTCGCTCAAGTACTCGCACACGCTCACCGACTACTTCGGCGTGAAGACGGCCACCTTCGGCGGCAGCTGCAATCGTGACGGCGCGGATTGTTTCGGCGCCGCACCCGGCAACTCGAAAGGCTCGGGCTACCTCGATCTGAGCGCGAATTACGAAATCATCCCGAAGCTCACGCTGAGCGCGCACATCGGTCATCAGACGGTGCGCCACTACGGCAAGCTCGACTACACCGACTACAAACTGGGCGCCACCTACGACCTCAACGGCTGGTTACTGGGGGCAGCGTTCATCACCACCGACGCCGACAAGAAGTGGTACTACGTCACCGGCGGCGGGCGAACCAAAGAGACCGGCACGGCGACCGTGGTGTTCACGGTCGGCAAGACGTTCTGACCGGCAAGCGATCCGCCTCGCGCGCACCCGCGCGGGGCACGTCAGGGGAAGCACCATGAAACTAGTCACCGCCATCATCAAACCATTCAAGCTCGACGAGGTGCGAGAAGCGCTCGCTGCAGTGGGTGTGCAGGGCGTCACCGTCACCGAAGTGAAGGGCTTCGGCCGGCAGAAAGGCCACACCGAGCTGTATCGCGGCGCGGAGTACGTCGTCGATTTCCTCCCGAAAGTGAAGATCGAAGTCGCGATCCAGGCCGATCTGCTGGACGCGGTGATCGAGGCCATCGAAAAGTCGGCCCGCACCGGCAAGATCGGCGACGGCAAGATCTTCGTGTACGAACTGGAGCAGGTCGTTCGCATTCGCACCGGCGAGACCGGCGCGTCCGCACTATAAAAGGGGAGCAGCGAAGTGAAAGTGATGATCGGTTTGCTCGCGGCGCTGGCTGCGGGCCTGTTGTCGATGGACGTTGCACTGGCGCAAGCGCCGGCCGCCGCCGCCGCGGCTGCACCAGCACCGGTGCCCAACAAGGGCGATACCGCGTGGATGCTGATCTCCACCGCGCTGGTGTTGATGATGTCGGTACCGGCGCTGGCGCTGTTCTACGGCGGCATGGTGCGCGCCAAGAACATGCTGTCGGTGCTGATGCAGGTGTTCGTGGTGTTCTC
>CADECO010000014.1:34226-39497 GCA_902825905.1 uncultured beta proteobacterium | reverse complement strand
GAGGCGATGACGAAGTATGTGGATCTCGTCGGATCGCTCAGCAAGTGAAGCCTGCCGGGGGCGGCGTGGGCGCCTAGCGCTTGGCCTTGCCGGTCTTCGCCGCGGGGGCCTTGGTGGCCGTCTTGGCGGCCGTCTTCGTTGCCGCCTTGCCCGAGGCCGAAAAAATCCGGTCGAGGTTATCGTGGATATGGCGCTCGATCTGCGGCTTGAGGAAGGCCAGCAGAAAACCAAGCTGGGCGGTGATGCGGACTTCAGCCTTGCTCACTTCGAGCGCGCCGTTCACGCCCTGGCGAAAGAAGCGCAGCGTGTCGCCCTCCCACTCCGATTCGAGCTCGAACTGCCGGCGCAGTTCAGCGGCCATGGATTCGGCCTGCTTGCGGGCATCGGCAAGCGGCAGGGAGTGAGGGCGTCGAATATCGATGTCGCTCACGCGAGGCTCCTTCTGCAGTGAGGGTCGTGGTAATCATTCTAGCTAGAACGACAAGTACGACAAGCTTGGCAAGAGTGACGACAAAAGTGACGACAAAAGGGGGTTGAGATGTTTCTGGAGAACCGGCTCGGCAAATTCGCCAACGATCTGCGCAGCAAGCACAACATCCCGCTGGAAATCGAGCTTTGGAACGGGCATCGCTACACCCTGGGCGAGCAGGCCAAGGTGAAGATCACCGTGCCCAAGATGACCTCGCTCGGGTATCTCATCTCGCCCGATCTGATGAAGCTTGGCGAAGCCTACGTCGAAGGCCACATCGACGTCGAAGGGCGGCTCAGCGACATTCTCGAAGTGGGCGAGCAGTTCGCTCGCAGCGGGGCCTCGCCCAGCCGGCTGAGCGGCATCGTATCGATGGTGACGCACACCCGCAGAAGCGACAAGAAGGCGATCCAGTACCACTACGACGTGTCGAACGAGTTCTACTCGCTGTGGCTCGATCGCAACATGATCTATTCATGCGCCTACTTCAAGCGTGACGACGACTCGCTCGAGACCGCGCAGGAAAACAAGCTCGATCACATCCTCAACAAGCTGCAGCTCAAGCCCGGCGAGCGCTTGCTCGATATCGGCTGCGGCTGGGGCGCGTTGGTCATCCGGGCGGCGAAGAAATATGGCGCCATCGCCACCGGTGTCACGCTCAGCGAGAACCAGTACGCGCTGGCCCGGGAGCGGATCAAGGCCGAAGGGCTCGAAGGGCGCTGCGAGGTGCGACTGCAGGACTATCGCGATGTTCCCGAAGATCGGCCGTTCGACAAGATCTCCAGCGTCGGGATGTTCGAGCACGTCGGGTTGAAGAATCTGCCCGTCTACTTCAGCAAGATCCACGCGCTGCTGGCCGATGGCGGACTGGTGTTGAATCACGGCATCACCTCGATCGACCCGGAGAGCCGCTCGGTAGGACTGGGCGCCGGAGACTTCATCGATCGCTACGTGTTCCCCGATGGTGAGCTACCCCACATCGGGCTGGTGCTGCGCGAGTTGTCCGGTGCCAATCTGGAGACCACCGACGTCGAGTCGCTGCGTCGGCACTACGCCAGAACGCTCTCGATCTGGGCGGAGAATCTGGAGAGCAACCGCGAACGCGCGCTGGCGCTCGCCGGCGACAAGCGCTATCGGATCTGGTCGGTGTACCTGGCTGGCTGCGCGCATGCGTTCCGCCACAACTGGATCAACATCTACCAGGTGCTGGCGTGCAAGCAGGGCGGGCCGGGGCTCAATTCGATGCCCATGACCCGCGAGTACATGTATCGGTCGTGAGCGGCGCGTGCCCGAGGGGACGATCGAGCGGATGACGGAGCGGCTCCTGATACGGCACACGCTGCACGCACGACGCTCGTACGCTGCTCGTGCGTTGGGCGACGCGCTCAAGGTTTGACGCCCTTCAGTCGCTCTGGCACAGTCGCGCCATGACCCATTGCGAGTACAGCACTCAATTGCAGGCGTGCGGACGCGAAGCCGTTTCGCGTCGACGTCGCGCGCGTAGCCGCGGGGGCGGGCGCATGCGCGGCTGATCGCTCGCACTCCCACACAGTTCAGACAAGAAGGCCGCACACGCTGCGGCCTTTTTTTTCGTCCCCTTTCCGGTGCCTGTTTCACCCTTGTCCCTTCTCCCTTCACCCCACCCCGATTCAGATGAAAGGAATCGCCATGCAGCAGGCCGTACGGAGCAGTGACGCCTTGACCAGTGAGGCGTTGAACAGCGACGCCTTGATGTGGATCACCGATCGACCCGCGCTCACGTTCGTGCGTGGCGAGGGCTCCTGGCTGGTCGACGATGCCGGGCGCCGCTTCCTCGACTTCGTCCAGGGCTGGGCGGTGAACACGCTCGGGCATGCGCCAATCGAGATCCAGGACGCGCTACGCGAGCAATCCGCGCAACTCATCAACTGCAGCCCGGCCTTCCACAACGCGCGTGCGATCGAACTGGCGCGGTTGCTGGTCGGTGCGAGCGTGTTCGACCGCGTGTTCCTCGCCAACACCGGAGCCGAAGCCAACGAAGGTGCCGTGAAGCTCGCGCGCAAGTGGGGAGCGAAACATCGCGATGGTGCCTACGAGGTCATCACTTTCCGCAATGGTTTTCATGGCCGCACGCTGGCGATGATGTCGGCCTCGGGCAAGCCGCACTGGGACCAGTTGTTCGAGCCCAAGGTGCCCGGTTTCCCGAAGGCCGATCTGGGGGATATCGCCGCGGTGGAGCGATTGATCGGTCCGAAGACGGTGGCCGTGATGGTCGAGCCGATCCAGGGCGAGTCGGGCGTGATCCCCGCGGGGGAAGAGTTCCTGCGGCAGTTGCGCGCGCTGACCACCAAACGCGGCCTGTTGCTGATCGTCGACGAAGTGCAGACCGGCGTGGGGCGAACCGGACGCCTGTGGGGCTACGAGCACGCGGGCATCGAGCCCGACATCATGACACTCGCCAAAGGCATCGGCGGTGGTGTGCCGTTGGCAGCATTGCTCGCGCGCGAGCATTGCTGCGTGTTCGAAGCGGGCGACCAAGGCGGCACGTTCAACGGCAATCCGCTCATGGCGGCGGTAGGCGTGGCGATCATGCGCCGCGTGATCGAGCCCGCCTTTCTCGCGCAGGTGCAGGCGCGTGGCGAGCAACTGGCCGTCGGCCTGCGGTCGATCTCCAGCGCCTTGGGATTGGGCGAAGTGCGCGGTCGCGGCCTGTTGCTCGCGCTTGATTTGCGCCGGGACTGCGCGGCACGCGTCGTGGAGGCGGCGCGTGAGCATCAGTTGCTGATCAATGCGCCGCGTCCGGCGACGCTGCGTTTCATGCCGGCGCTGAACGTGACGGCCGGCGAGATTCAGCTCTGCCTGGAGCGGCTCGAACGATCGATCCGCGCCGCGCTCGCCTGAGCGCGGCGGCGCTGCTCAATGGCGCGTCGTACCGTCGTCGGCAAGCAGCGCGTCGTAGGCTTCGCGCACCGCATTGAGATGCGGATTGATCCGCAACGCCTCGGCGAAGGCGAACAAGGCCGCGTCGTGATCGCCGCGGCGCAGGCAGATCTGCCCGAAGCCGCATAGCGCACCGAAGTGGCGCGGCTCCAGGCTCAAGGTACGGGTGATGTCGGCCACGCTCTGGCTGTCGCGCTTTTGCATGAACCGCAAGGTCGCGCGTTTGTTCCAGGCCTCGGCGAATTCCGGATGCGCCTCGATCAGGGCATCGAGCAGCGCTTCGGCGCGGGTGAGATCGCCAGTGGCGAGCGATCGGGTGGCATCGTCGAGTGACCGCGCAGCGCCTGGATCGTCGTGCTCCATCCAGGCCTCCCAGATCTGCTCCTCGGTGCGGCTGGCGGCAACGTCGTCCTCGGCGTGGCGCAACTCGCCGAACAGTCGGCCGAGCCGCGGCGCGAGGGCGGTCGACGGCGCGCTCGATTGCAGAGCGGAAATCAGCTTGAGCAGAGTGGCTTCCATACGGGCTGGTGCAGGCGTTTCCAACTCAGGGGACCAGTGTCTGCGCACGTTCCAGGCCATCCTGAATGGCAGCAAGCGAAGGATAGATCTTGTGCGCGGCGTTGAACGCGATCAGCGCCGCGGTGCCGTCCTGGTTCGACAGGCAGATCTCACCGAATGCCATCATCGCCGGATAGTGGCGAGGTTCCAGTTCCAGCGTGTGGTGCAGGTCGCGCACGCTTTCGCTGTCGTCCTGGCGCAGGTAGTGCAGCGTAGCGCGCTTGTGCCACGCTTCGGGGAAGTCGGGGCGTGCGCGGATCAGGCGTGCCAGGCGCGTCTCGGCGATGTCGTAGCGCTGCGCCGCGATGTCGGAAGCGGCCTGATCGAGGACGCGTGCCGCCTGCCGGTGCGGGTGGTACATCCAGATGGTCCAGATCGCTTCCTCGATGGCTTCGGTGTCGCCCGGCGCCAGTGCGAGTTGACGGAACAACGCGTCGAGCCGGGAGGGCAGGGCGTCGCTTGGCTTGCGCTTGTCGATCGAGGCGATCAGTCGGACGGTTTCGTCGTACATGGCAGATTCCGCGCTGTGACGAAGGGCGCATCGCACTCGACGGGCGCGTTGCGGGCCGTTCAACTGTAGCACCATCGGTGGGGGCGATCATCGCGTTGGGCGGATCGCAACAGGGAATTTGCCGCGGCGTCATTGCGGGCATTCGGGTGGGTGTCATCAACCACCGCACTCAATGGAAATCGCGTGATTGTGTGGTGAGCCGGCCGAGCAGCGCGCTGTGATCGACGATCCGCCGGGCTACGAGATGAACGACTTCGCCCTCGCGTTCGATCACGCCGTACACCGTCATCAGTCGCGCCGCGAGCACTTCACGGCGCTGGCGTTCGAGCAGGCCCGGCCACACGACGACATTCACATGGCCGGTCTCGTCCTCGAGCGTGACGAACACCACGCCCGAGGCGGTCTCCGGACGCTGCCGGCCGATGACGATGCCACCGGCGCGCGCCAGACGTCGATGCGGCATCGCGCGGATCTCCGCCGCGCAGGACAGGCGCATGGCGCGCAGTCGCTCGCGCAACAGCGCAAGCGGATGCCGACCCAGGGTGAAGCCCAGGCTGGCGTAGTCGGCGATCAGTTCCTCGCCCTCGGTGGGCGCAGGCAACGACGCGGGCGTGTCGACGATCGTCATTGCGGCGAGCAGCGGTGCCTTGCGCTCGATGCCGGCGACATCCCCGATGCCGGCGACATCCCAATAAGCCGTGCGGCGGTGCTTGCTCAAACCACGTAGCGCACCGGCCGCCGCGAGCGCCTTGAGATCGCGCTTGTCGAGCTGGCAGGCGCGGGCGAGTTCGTCGATCGACGTGACGGGCACGGT
>CADECO010000014.1:31974-34126 GCA_902825905.1 uncultured beta proteobacterium | reverse complement strand
GGGAGGCGAAAGGGTGCGGCGCTTGCGTTCGGCGACGATGCGCTCGCCTGCGGCTTGCGACAGGCCATGCACCATCCGCAATCCCAGTCGCACCGCCGCTTCAGGCGCCGCTCTCTCACTCGTTACCTCACCCTTCACCTCCAACGTGCAATCCCAGTCGCTCGCCAGCACATCGGCCGGACGGACTTCGACGCCATGCCGGCGCGCGTCCTGGATCAACTGCGCCGGCGCATAGAAGCCCATCGGCTGGCTGTTCAGCAGCCCGGCGAGAAAGGCGGCGGGTTGATGGTGCTTGATCCACGCCGACACGTAGACCAGCAGCGCGAAACTGGCTGCGTGCGACTCGGGGAAGCCGTACTCGCCGAAGCCCAGGATCTGCCGATAGATCGATTCGGCGAACGCGCGCGAGTAGCCACGTTGCAGCATGCCGTTGATCAACTTGCGCTCGAACGGTTCCAGGCCGCCCTTGCGCCGCCATGCCGCCATCGCGCGACGCAGTTGATCGGCTTCGCCGGGCGTGAAGCCGGCCGCGACCACCGCCAGCTGCATCACCTGCTCCTGGAAGATCGGCACGCCGAGCGTGCGCGCCAGCACCGCACGCACCGCCTCGCTCGGATAGTCCACCGGCTCTTCGCCGTTACGCCGGCGCAGGTACGGATGCACCATGCCGCCCTGGATCGGCCCGGGCCGCACGATCGCCACCTCGATCACCAGATCGAAGAAGCGAGCCGGACGCAGCCGCGGCAGCATCGACATCTGCGCGCGCGACTCGATCTGGAACACGCCCACGGTGTCGGCCGCCTGGATCATCGCGTAGGTGGCCGGATCCTCGGCAGGAATGTCGGCCATCGTGAAGTGTTCGCGGGTGCGGGCGCGGAACCACGCGGGTTGCGCATCGGTCGGGTGAAGACGATGGAACCCGTCGATCAGCGCCAGCGCACGCCGGATCGCCGAGAGCATGCCCAGCGCCAGCACGTCGACTTTCAACAGCCCGAGCGCATCCAGATCGTCCTTGTCCCATTGAATGACGCTGCGCTCGGGCATCGCGGCGTTCTCGATCGGCACCAGTTCCGAGAGCGGCCCGCGCGAGATCACGAACCCGCCGGTGTGCTGCGACAGGTGGCGCGGAAAACCCTGCAGCACGCCCAGCAGCGCGACCAGTTGCTGCATCACCATGCTGTCGGGGTCGAAGCCGGCTTCGCGCATGCGCTCGGGCAGCACGTTGCGGCCGTCCCACCAGGCGAGCGATTTCGACAGCCGGTCGACTTCCTCCACGCCCAGGCCGAGCGCCTTGCCGATGTCGCGCACCGCGCTCTTGGTGCGATAGGTGATGACCGTGGCGGTGAGTGCGGTGCGATCACGGCCGTACTTGCCGTAGATGTACTGGATCACTTCCTCGCGGCGCTGATGCTCGAAGTCGACGTCGATGTCGGGCGGCTCGTTGCGCTCGCGCGAGATGAAGCGCTCGAACAGCATCGACATGCGCGCCGGATCGACCTCGGTGATGCCCAGCGCGTAGCACACCGCCGAGTTCGCCGCCGAGCCGCGGCCCTGGCACAGGATGTCGCGGCTGCGCGCGAAGCGCACGATGTCGTGCACGGTGAGAAAGTAGGCCTCGTAGTGCAGCTCGGCGATCAGCGTCAGCTCGTGCTCGACCAGTTGGCGCACGTGCGGCGGGACCGCGCGCTCGGGGAAGCGCCAGCGCAGCCCCTGCTCGGTGAGCATGCGCAGATGCGAGGCCGGCGTTTCGCCCTCGGGGACCAGCTCGTGTGGATACTCGTAGCGCAATTCGTCGAGCGAAAAACTGCAGCGCTCGGCAACACGCAACGTTTCGGTGAGGAGCTCGGGCGGATAGAGTTGCGCCAGCCGCAATCGCAACCGCAGATGGCGCTCGGCATTCGCGAACAAGGCGTGTCCGCAGTGCGTCACGGGCGTGCCCAGCCGGATCGCGGTGAGCGTGTCCTGCAGCGGCCGGCGCGAACGCACGTGCATGTGTACGTCGCCGGCGGCAACGAGCGGCAGCCCGCTTGCCTGCGACAGCTCGCGCAGCCAGCCAAGCTGTCGCCGGTCGTTCGCACCGCCGTGCAACGCCGCGGCGATCCACGCACGTCCGGGGAAGCGATCGGCGAGCCAGCGCGCGTCGGCAAGTGAG
>CADECO010000014.1:27774-31874 GCA_902825905.1 uncultured beta proteobacterium | reverse complement strand
GCGCCGGGAATGTTCGGCGCAGGCGGGGGCGGCACCAGAAGCGCCAGGCAATGCTCCAGGCCGTCATCGAGATCGGCGCGCGTGAGCCGGTAGCTGCCCTTGGCGCTGCGCATGCGGGCACGGGTGATCAGCGCGCTCAGCTGTCCATAGCCGATCCGGTTGCAGGCGAGCAGGACGAGCTTCAGATCGGTGCTCGGGGAGGCATGCTTGCCCGGAGCGATCGATCCGCGCGTTGTCGGTCGATCTTCTGTCGCATCGATGCTGCTCAGCCGCAGCTCGCTGCCGACGATGAGCGGCAGCGGATGGCTGCGCGTGGCCAGATGCGCTCGCACCACACCGGCCAGTGAACATTCGTCGGTGATCGCCAGCGCGCGATAACCGAGCGCTGCGGCACGCGCGATCAGTTCTTCAGGATGGGACGCGCCGCGCAGGAACGAGAAGTTCGACAGGCAGTGCAGCTCGGCGTAATCAGGGAGCATGAGCGAGGGGCGTGAACGGTGAGCATGGGCCGGGAGTTTCAGGCGAACAGCCCGTGCAGAAACCAGCCTGCCGCCGCCGGATCGCGATACACCCACAGCAGGCTGCGATCGATGTCCTGCGCGATGAAGTAATCGCGGCGCACATCGTGGCCGTCCCACCAGCCCGATTCGATCCGCTCCGGTCCGGCCACCAGTGCCAGCGGGCCGCGCAGATACGGCTTGGCATCGACCTCCACCAGCGGCCGCGGCGTGGTGAGCAGCCAAAGCGGCCGGTCGACCGGTGAGGTGACGGCGCGCTGCGGCGCTTTGCGTGGTTCGGTGAGTTCGGCGCGGCGCACCGCGTACTCGGGCCGATGCTCCGCGACGATGGTCAGGCCGTGCACGGCCGCATGACCCAGCCGGGCGCGCAGGCGCTCCACCAGCTTGTTCCAGTCGGTGTCGGTGCTGTAGTGGTCGTGAAACAGCGTCAGGCTGGCACCGGCAAGCGCAACGAGCGTGTCGGCTTCGAGGGTGATCTGATACACCGGCGCGCGCAGCACGAGCTGATCGAAGCGCTCGCGCGCGAGCAGCGCCAGGTGCGCTTCATCGTGGCCGGGTGCAACCAGATTGAACACGAGTTCGGTGAATGGCGCGTCGTCGTGTTCGAGCCGCAGCCGAAATTGCTGCACGCCGCAGGTACGCGCACGCAGGTATCCGCCCAGTTCGACCAGCAATCGCCGGGTCGCGAACAGCAACGCACTCGCCTGCTCGACCGCGGCCGGCAGCTCGAGCCGTGAACGGAACTGCTCGGGCGGCACGAAGTACGAGCGTGGATCGGCCAGGCGCCCGCGGGCCTGATCGAGCTGATCGAGCAGGCGCTGCCCGAAGCGGCGCGCGAAGCCATCGCGCGGCAATGCCATCGCTTCGCCGAGCGTGTTGACGCCGAGCGCTTGCAGCGTCGTGAGTGCCTCGCCGGGCCAGGCCAGCACATCGATCGGCAGTGCTGCCAGCTTCGCCGGCAACTCGTCGAGATGCTGCGCCAGCGTTTCCTTGCCGCTGCGTGCGAGCCACCACGCCGCACGCGCGGTGACCGCAGCAGCGATCGCCGCGGTGAAGCCCAGCTCGCTCATGCCGGCACGCAACGCGCGCAGGATGGGCGCGATGCCACCGAACAACTTGAGGCTGCCCGACACTTCGAGCAGCAGCCCGGCGCCATCCTCGATCGTGACATTGGGCGTGAATTGCCCGGCCCAGGCCGCCAGCGCACGCAACGCCTCGGCCTCGCTCAGCGGATCGCGTTGCTTGACGCGCAGCGTGTGCGCCAGCGCGTACGCTGCGGCCAGCGCCATGCCCGGTCGCACCCCCTTGGCAAGCGCGGCCTCGTTGGCGACCGACACGGCATGCGCGTCGACGACGATCCAGGGCTCGCTGCTCGCCTCAGTTGAGCACGTTGCTGCCGAGACGCTGCGCAGGAAGACTTCCAGCGGCAGGTGCGGGAGCGTAATGGCGATCCACAGCATGAGGGCGCTTCAAATCGAGGATGACCGGAGCCTCGGCGGCAACACCGCGGCGTTTGAGGATGTGCACGGCGAGCCGGCCGTTGCTGGCCGGATTGAGTGCAAGCCGCAGCGCCGCAGGCGAAGCCTCGCTCGCGGCTTGCGCCGGACGAAACAGCACGATGAACGTTTCGCTGCGCTCGGCCGCCAACTGCAGACGGCGCAGCGCCGCGTAGCGCACGCTTGCCGCGCTGGTGCGGGCACGCGCACCACGGCCGTTCACCGCGGCCTGCGGCAGCCACGCGAGTACCGCGCCGCACAGATTGGCGCGCAAGGTCTGCTCGGTCGACCACAGCGTGTCCTGTAGTGCGATGTCGTCGCGCGGCACGCGGCATGGCTGACCGGTGCGCGCGGTGGGTTGCACGACGATCAGCCGGCGCAGATCGATGCCGGTTGTCGCCAGGTGCGGTGCAAAAGGGGTGTGCGGGGGCGCGATCCAGGTGAGCCAGCGACCGCCGGCGGACAATCGGGCGAGCGCGGGCAGCAGCAGGCTCAGCTCACCGATGCCGTGGCGCTCGAGCAGGATCTCGGTGAGCGCGCCGGTGGGCCAGCCGCCGCCGGGCAGTTCGCGATCGAGCCGATCGGACCCGGTCGGCAGGCTGCCCGAGCGCACTCGCGCGAGCGCATCGCCGCGCCACAGGGCAGGGTGTTCGAGGAGCTTGGCCAGATCGGACATGTGAGTGCGCTCACCGCCTGCATTCAGAGCACCCGGTTGTTGCGCACCAACCCCACTGCGATGCCTTCGATCGTCACCGGCGTTTCGCGGGTGTCGACGGCGATGGTGTCGAAATCCGGGTTCTCGGGCACCAGTTCGACGATCGCACCGCGCCGGCGCAGCCGCTTCACGGTGACGTCGCTGTCGAGCCGCGCCACCACGATCTGGCCACTGCGCGCCTCGCTGGTGCGATGGACCGCCAGCAGGTCGCCATCGAGGATGCCGGCGTCGCGCATGCTCAGGCCGCGCACCTTGAGCAGGTAATCGGCGCGCGGATTGAACAGGCCTGCGTCGATCTGGTAGCGGCCCTGGATGTGCGCTTCAGCCAGGATCGGCGAGCCGGCCGCGACCCGGCCGATCAGCGGGATGCCGAGACTTTCGGTGAGGCGAATGCCGCGTGCCGAGCCATCCTGGATCTCGATCGCCCCTTTGCGGGCCAGGGCGCGCAGATGTTCCTCGGCGGCGTTGGGTGAACGAAAACCGAAGGCCTGACAGATCTCGGCGCGGGTGGGCGGGAAGCCGGTGGCTTCAATCGCGTCGCGGATCAGGGTCAGGATTTCAGCTTGACGGGGCGTGAGGTCGGTTGCCATGAGCAAGGCACTCCATTATTGAAATTAGATTAGATTTATTTGATATCTATTTGATGTATATGAAAATACTTAGATTCATTTATCTCAAGTACCACATGAGATATTGAATATGGAAATCTTTTCTAATAGATTGATTAATATTGATTTATGACTTTGAGGGGAGCGCATATTGGCGATACGCCACCGCCGAAATCGACGCCCCTCGGATGGCTCTGCGCGACAGCGATATCGTCGAATCCCGGGGATTCACCCTTCACCCGATCAGGCGTGCACCTGATAGACGACTCGCGCCGGCTGCCGGATCTGCATCGGCTCGTCGATGGCTTCGGCAGGCGGGGCTTCACTGCGTTCCTGGCGGGAGCGCACCCGCTCGGGCATCGGCACGCGGCCGAACTTGGCCAGACGGGCCTCGACCCCCAGGCGGCTGCGCCCGTGCGACTGCGCCAGCTCATCGATGGGGGCGCCGCCGTCGTAGGCGCCCAACAGGGTGTCGTCTTCGTCCTTGTTCCAGGGTTTGCCGGCATTGGCGGGGCGCTGGGCATTGGCTGCCGCAGGCGTGCGGGCGGCTTTGGCGGTCGTCGCCGGGGCGGCAGCGGATGCTTCGAGCTGGCGCACCGCCTGGAACAGGGCGCGGACGATCTCGGGGCGTTGGTAAGGACTGTCGGCGGGAAACGCTTCGCCGGTGAACGGATCGGTGCCGTTGGACAGCGCCGTCAACAGTTTGAGGGTGTGTGTGGTATTCATGATTGCCTTCCTCCCTGGGGTGAAATCGTGCTGGACA
>CADECO010000014.1:13762-27674 GCA_902825905.1 uncultured beta proteobacterium | reverse complement strand
GGTGTGTGTGGTATTCATGATTGCCTTCCTCCCTGGGGTGAAATCGTGCTGGACAAAAATTCAGCCGCGACGGCCCGCAACGACGGCATGATGAAGACGGCTGCCGCCGCGGCATGACACCGTTTCGCGGCGTGCGTACCCTGGTGGATGCACGCACAGCTTATATCTTTATACAGTAATCGGGCGTTTGGCAAACGATGCTTTGTGGCGCGCGTCACGCAGCGCGCGATCATGCCCGGCGCGAGATTCGAATCCGCCCGGGAAAGTCGTTCCGGTTCATCGGTTTGAGCGGCCAACTTCAGCTGCACAGGAAAGATTTGTGGCATTTGGATTGGCGCGACCGCAGGTGTGGGCGATAATCGCCACCGCTTCATCGACGCTTCATCGACGCTTCATCGTCGTCTTGTCGCCTTGGTTCGTAGTCTCCACTCGCCCGCTGCCATGCCTCTGTTCCGCAAACCCTACGAATCCGACATCACCCAGTTCATCCGCGGGTTGCTGGCCGAGAAGCCGCACATCGTCGAGGAGCAGCGCAAAGGGCGCGCGCTGTGGTGGGACAAGAAGCTCGATCCGGACGAGCTCAATCGCACCCAGGACGCCAAGGTGAAGCAGAAGCCTTACGTCTATCAGACCGACTGAGTGCGCCGGCAGGCGCTGCGCGCGGCCTGCGACACACTTCCTCGACGGACCCCGCCTGCCTGCGCACGCTTGCGCGTCTGCCTCGATGCGCGCGCCGGCTTCCCATGCGCAGTCTCCTCCAGCCCTGGTTCCCTTGGTTCATCGGTGCGCTCGCCGCGCTGCTGCTGCACGGCTGCACGCTGCCGCAACAGCTGCTGTTCGCGCTGATCCCCGATGGGACGATCCCGACGTTCCTGGCCAACTTCAAGACGCTGCCAATGCCGATGCAGCAGCAGCTGGGCGAGTTGCACGCCAAGGAAGACTGGCCGGCGATCGTGACGCTGGCCGATCAGAGCCTGGCGAAGGACCCATTCAGCGCCGAGTGGTGGCTGGTGCGCGGCTATGCGCTCGGACGACAGACGCGCTGGAGCGAAGCCGCCGATGCGCTGAGTCGATCAGTCGCGATCGATCCGCAGGCGCTCGAGGGCTGGCACATGCTGGCGCAGGCGCAGCGCAGCGACGGCGCGTGGATGAAATCGCTGCACACGCTCGAGCGCTCGCTCGAGGTGGCGCGCGATGCGCCGCTCACGTTCTATCTGATCGGCGAGATCCGCCGCGAGCAGCGCCAGTTCGGTGCGGCGCGCAGCGCGTATCGCGAGGCGATTCGGCTGGCGCCGCACGCAGCGCAGGCGTGGTACGGGCTGGGGTTGGTCGAGCATGCCGAAGGGCGCATGAACGAGCGTGACGCGGTCGCGCAACGGCTGCGTGAGATGAGTCCGGGGTTGGCGGAGCGATTGGCCGCATTGCCCGCTACGGGCGAACCCATTCGCTGAAGCAGGCGTGCGGTCGCGTGGCGATCGGCCGCGCGCGAACTCAGCTGACGCTCAATCCGTCGTCGGCGGCGATCACCGCGCCGTTGACGAAGCTGCTCGCATCGGCGGCGAGGTAGACGATCAGCGCGTCCAGATCCTGCGGTTGGCCGACGCGTTTGCGCGGCAGGAGCGCCGTGAGCTTCCTGCCGCCTTCGGTTTCCCAATACGCGCTGTTCATTTCGGTTTCGATGTAGCCGGGGCAGATCGCGTTCACGTTCACACCGAAGCGCGCCCATTCGCTCGCCATCGCACGGGTCATCTGAATGACCGCGGCTTTGGACATGCCGTAGAGATTGATCCGCGACACCGTGCGCAGCCCGGCGACCGAGGCGATGTTGATGATCCGGCCGCGGCCGCGCGTGACCATGCGTTTGCCGATCGATTGCGCGACGAAGAACGCGCCCTTCAGGTTGGTATCCATGATGGTGTCGTAGTCCGACTCGTCATAGTCGCCGAGTTTCTTGGTGACGCTCACGCCGGAGTTGTTGACCAGGATGTCGATTGCGCCGAATTCGCGTTCGATGCGTTCGACGGCGGCTTCGATGTCGGCGACCTTGGTGACGTCCATGGCGATCGGGAACGCGGTGCCGCCGCGCTGACGAATCGCTTGTTCGAGCGTTTGCAGCCGATCGACGCGCCGCGCCGCGAGCGCGACCTTCGCACCCGAATCGGCCAGCACGCTGGCGAAGCGCTCGCCCAGGCCCGAGGAGGCGCCGGTGACCAGCGCGATCTTGCCGTCCAGACGCAGTTCCATGGTTCTATGCCTCGTTGCCGCGCTTGCGCGGGTGGCCGATTGCCGCGACGCTAGACCAGCGTGCGCACCCGCTTCAACCCGGGCCGACAGTGCTTGAGCCACTGCGCGGTGAGTTTTTCCTGCAGCGAGTTCTGCTTCAGGCGGTCGGCCAGCACGCCGAAGTTGACCGCATCGAGCGGCTGATCCTGATTGAAGCAGGAGTAGACGTAGCTCACCTTGCCGGTCTGTGGGTCGCGATGCGCCTGCAGACACTGCGCGCAGATCTCTTTCATCATGCACTGCATCGGCGAGTTGATCGAGCCGAGCGCGCAGTGCGAGGGCTTGAGGTAGGGCTTGAGCACGCCGTGTCGCGCCTGACCGACGGCGGCCATCATGCGATCGGACCCGATGGCGATGACGCGGTCGGTGTCGAGCATGCTTAGCGGCTGCTTGCCTAGTCGTCCGGAGGCGTAGGCCTCCATCGCCTGCACGATGTTGCCGACGAAGGCGAGGTCCTGGGGACGGCTGGGCTGAAAGCCCGGCTCCTCGTCGCAGCACCACACCACGACGTCGGCGGCACGCTCGATCTCTTCGATCTTGTAGCGGTCGATGATCTTCTTGTAGCCGGCGAAGTAGAGCACCTTCGAACCCGCCGCGCGAAACGCCTGGCCGATCGAGAACAGTACGGCGTTGCCCAGGCCGCCGCCGGCGAGCAGCACGGTTTCGTTGGGCTGGATGTGCGTCGGCGCGCCGGTGGGCCCCATCAGGATCACCGATTCGCCCGGCGTGAGCATCGCGCACAGATCGGACGAGCCGCCCATCTCCAGCACGATCGTGGAGACCAGGCCTTGCGCGCGATCGACCCAGGCGCCGGTGAGCGCCAGGCCTTCCATTTGCATACGGGTGCCGCTCACGCGCGGGGCGAGCGTCTCGTAGTTCTGCAGCCGGTAGAACTGACCTGGCTGGAAATTGCGTGCGGCGAGCGGCGCCTTGACGATCACTTCGACGATCGTCGGCGTTAGTCGCTTCACCGCGTGGACCGCAGCGCGCATCAGGCTGTTCATCTCGTCGATGAAGGCGCGTGCGTCCTTGGTGTTGTGCGGCGTGCGTTGCGCGAGCACACGCGAGACCACCGGATAGCCCTGCTTGGTGGAGCCGAGGGCTTTCACGACGTTGCCGAAGAACGACGGATGCAGATCGCCGAAGAACGACACGAAGCGGCCATCGGCCAGGCGCGAGAGCAGCACGTCGGCACGCTCGGGCTTGGAGATCGAGAACTGCGGCTTGATCGGATCGCCGGCTTCGTCGCAGGCGCGGAAGTATTTGCCGTCGAGCACGAAGTGCCTGGCGTCTTCGCGTGCCAGCACGGTGTTGGGTTGCGTGCCCGCCGCGACGAACACGGTGTGCGCGGGCAGCCGGTGTTCGCCGGCAGCCTGCCACTTGCCGTCGGCGCCGAGCGTCTGCTTGCTGAACTTGATGCCGTTGACCGCGCCGTAGTCGTCGACATCGACTGCCAGTGGCGACAACCCTTCGCTGAACACGATGCCTTCCTCCAGCGCCTTCTCGACCTCCTCGTGGTTGAGGGTGTAGGAAGGGCTGTCGATCAGGCGGCGGCGATAGGCGATGGTGACGCCGCCCCACTTGTGCAGCAGCGGAATGATCCGCGGCGCGCGCTGCTCCTGCTGCGCCTTGAGGCGCTCGGTGCGAATGGCGCGGCCATGCGCCAGGAACTCCTCGGCGATCTGGCGCTCTTCGCCGTCCCATTTGTCGCGGATGACGTCCTCGCCAACCTCGGCCGCGAGCGTCTCGTAGCGCTGCAGGAACTTCTCGACCTGCACCACGTAGTAGGCGAGCGATTCGGTGGCGGTGTCGATCGCGGTCAGGCCGCCGCCGATGACGACCGCCGGCAGACGCAACTGCATGTTGGCGAGCGACTCCTCTTTGGCCGCGCCGGTGAGTTGCAGCGCCATCAGGAAATCGGAGGCGGTGCGCACGCCGCGCGCCAGGCCGTTGGGAATGTCCAGTGTCGTGGGCTTGCCTGCGCCCATGCACAGCGCGACGTGATCGAAGCCCAGTGCCATCGCTTGTTCCAGCGTGACGGTGCCGCCGAAGCGTACGCCGCCGATCATCGCGAACTGCTCGCGCCGCTCGATCAGTAGGCGCACCACCTTGAGGAAGTTTTTGTCCCAGCGCACGGTGATGCCGTATTCGGCCACGCCACCGAAACCGGCCATCACGCGCTCATCGAGCGATTCGTAGAGCGTGGTGACGTCGCGGATCGGCTCGAACGCGACGCGCGATCCGTCGGGCCGCACGCCGGAGAAGCGCTCGGGCAGCGGCTCGATCTTCAGGCCATCGATGCCGACCACCGTGTGACCGTCGTTCATCAGGTGATGCGCGAGCGAGAACCCGGCGGGCCCGAGTCCGACCACCAGCACCTTCTTGTTGGTGGGCGCGAGCGGAAACGGTCGGCGCAGGTGCAACGGATTCCAGCGCGTAAGCAGGCCGTAGATCTCGAAACCGTAGGGCAGGGCGAGTACGTCCTTGAGCGTGCGCGTCTCGGCCTGCGGAATGTTGACCGGCTCCTGCTTCTGGTAGATGCACGCCTTCATGCAATCGTTGCAGATGCGGTGCCCGGTGGCGGCGGTCATCGGGTTGTCGATGGTGATGACCGCCAGCGCGGCGATCGACAGTCCGGCTGCCTTGGCCGAGTGGAACTCGGAGATCTTCTCTTCCAGCGGGCAGCCCGCCAGATTGACGTTGAATTGGCTCTTCTTGAACGTGACGCGCTGCGGCTGGGCGGGGTCGGCCTTGTCGCGCAGGCCCTTGGAGCAGGAATCCTTGCCCTGCTTGTGGCACCAGATGCAATAGTTGATGTGATCGAGCGCACCGGTGAGCTCCATGCCGGCATCGGTGAGCTTGAAGCCCTCGCGCTCGCGCAGATGATGCGGGTCGATGCGGAACGACTTGACGCCGTCGCGCTCGCTCACCGCGCTGTGCTGCACCAAGTTGAGCGGATCGACTTTTTGCGGCTGCTTGAACAGTACGCCGGCGGCGTTGCGCGCGCGACCCGCCTCGGTGAACAACGCCCACGAGGCGTAACGGAGCGCTTCATCGATCGCTGCAGCGTTGGCTGTCTCGTCTTGCTGCCACGATGTGACGTGATGGGCGAAGCGCACTTCGTCGCGCACTTCGTCGATGTTTCCGCCCATGCGTTGTGCGAGTGCGCGTTCGAGCGCGGCGCCATCGAAGCCCGCAGCTTGGTCCGCCTTGTACTTCGCCACCGCCTTGCGCTGCACGAAGCTGCGCTTGATGTCGTAGAGCGGCGCCAGTTCGTCGTGGCGATGCGCCAATGCCAGCGCGTCATCGGCGATGCCGAACAGCTGCGCGACGAAGCGATCGAGGTGCGGCGCGAGTTCCAGGATCAGCGTCGACTCGTCCTTCGCAGCGAGCGGCGCAGGCGCGCTGCGCGCGGTCTGCAGCTTTGCAGCGCAGGCGGCGTCGGCGGTGGTCAGGAATTCCAGGAACCGTGCGTCGAGCTTGCCCAGGCCGGTGTGCGAGTAGAGATCGCTGAACTGAAGCCCGAAGCGCCCGAGGGCTTCGTCGATACCAGCCATGGTCGGTGGTTCAGCGCTCGAGGAGGTGGCGCTTGGACTTCATGTCCTTGTAGTCGTCGGAGTCGGCCGGATGCGCCTTGGTCTCGGTGATGCTCGGCCATTGCTTGGCCAACTCGACGTTGAGGGCGGTGAAGTCGCGCTGATCGGCCGGCACGTCTTCCTCGGCGTAGATCGCGTTCACCGGGCACTCGGGGATGCACACGGCGCAATCGATGCACTCATCGGGATCGATCACCAGCATGTTCGGGCCTTCGCGAAAGCAGTCGACCGGGCAGACGTCGACGCAATCGGTGTACTTGCATTTGATGCACGTCTCGGTGACGACGTGAGTCATCGTGTTCCTCTCGGATGGCGGGTGCTTGGAGAACGCTTGGAAGCGCTTGAATGATTTGTTAAGTGCACGCGGTTGTTGCGTGTGCGAGGCAATGCGCACGAAGCGGGTAGGGGCGAATGAGGGCGAATGAGGGCGAGCGAGGGCGAAGGAAGGCGAATCGAGACCAATCGAGGTGAAGCGCGCGATCGAACGCGAGCTGTATCAGGATCAACCGAAGCGCTGAATTTTAGTGGAGATCACCGTCTTCGTCCATCGGACGCCCGACGCTAAGCAACGGAATTCCCTCAGCCTTTTGCCTCATGCCCGATTTGCCCCGATAGGTCTTACGCAGCCGTTGCGCGGGGTCGAAACGACTGCGTTGTTATTTGAGCACTCGAGCTTCCGGGCAAATAGTCGCACCTCGGATATCGGTCGCGCCTCGGCTATAGTCGCGCCTCGATTGCTCCCTCCTTGTTCCTTCCGCGACGCGCGATGAGCCGTATTGCCGGAGTCGATGTCGGCGGCACGTTTACCGATCTGATCGTGCTCGATCAGGCAAGCGGTGCGCTCGAGATCGCCAAGGTTCCCACGACGACGAACAACCAGGCGATCGGGGTGATCGCCGCGCTGGACGCCGCGGGTGCGTCGCTCGCGATGCTCGATGCGATCGTGCACGGCACCACCACGACCACCAACGCGATGCTCGAGCGCAAGGTGGCGCGCACCGGGCTGATCACCACCCGTGGCTTTCGCGATGTGCTGGAGCTGGGCCGGCGGACGCGTCCCAAGCCGTATGGACTGACCGGCACCTTCGTGCCGCTGGTCGATCGCACGCTGCGCCTGGAAGTCACCGAGCGCATGGATGCTCGTGGCGAGGTGGTGCGAGCGCTCGACGAAGCGGAAGTCGCCGCGGCGGCGCGCCGGCTGCTGGAGCTGGGTGCCGAGAGCGTCGTGATTCATTTCTTGCACAGCTACGTCAACTCGCAGCACGAGCGGCGCGCCGGCGAAATCGTGCGCGCGCTGTGGCCGAACCGCTTCGTGACCGAAGGCCATCGCATCATCTCGGAGTACCGCGAGTACGAGCGTGGCGTGACAGCGACGGTGAACGCGACGGTGCAACCGGTGCTGGCGCGCTACATCGAGCGCTTGCAGTCGGAACTGGCTGCGCGCGGCTTCGCACGCGAGCTACTGGTCATGCAGGGCAATGGCGGCACGGTCGCGGCGAGCATCGTCGCCGAGGCGGCGGTCAACACCGTCATGTCGGGGCCGGCTTCCGGCGTGATCGCGGCGGCGGCAACCGCGAAAGCGGCAGGACACCCGAACGTGGTGACCTACGACATGGGCGGCACTTCAAGCGACGTGGCGTTGATTCAGGGTGGGCTGCCTGACATCTCCACCGAGCTGGAGCTGGAGTACGCCATGCCGATCCACGTGCCGATGGTCGACGTGCACAGCATCGGCGCCGGTGGCGGATCGCTCGCGTTCATCAACGAAGCCGGCATGCTGCAAGTAGGGCCGCGCTCGGCGGGGGCGCATCCGGGTCCGATCTGCTACGGCCGCGGCGGCACGCAGCCGACCATCACCGACGCCAATCTCGTGCTGGGTCGGCTCAACCCGTCCAGGCTGCTGTCGGTCGACCGGCCGGTGTCGTTGGACTACGTGCGCGAACGCATGCTCGCAGTCGTGGGGAGCGCGCTCGGACTCGATGGCAACGGCGCTGCCGCTTCGGTCCTGCGCATCGCCAACGATCGTATGGCGGGTGCGATCCGCATGGTGAGCCTCGCACGCGGTCACGATCCGCGTGATTTCGCGCTGTTCGCATTCGGCGGTGCCGGGCCGTTGCATGCGGCCGCGCTGGCGCGCGAACTGTCGATTCCGACCGTGCTGGTTCCCGCGCGACCAGGGCTGACTAATGCATTGGGTTGTGTGCTGGCCGATGTGCGCCACGACTACGTGCGCACGATTAACCGGCCGCTCGAAGAAGTTGCCGATGCCGAATTGCTCGCGATCTTCGCCGAGCACCGGCGCGACGGAGCGCAGACCATCGAGCGCGAACGGGCGAACGTGGCCTCGATCGACTACGTCTATCGCGCCGATCTGCAGTTCCAGGGGCAGAGTCACGTCCTCTCGGTGGCGTTGCCCGACGCGGAGATGACCACGGCCGCCTTGCACCGACTGTTCGAGCAGGCGTACTTCGCGCGCTTCCAGGTACGGCTCGACGAGATCCGGCCGGTGCTGGTCAATGTGCACACGGCTGCGTTCGGACGCCGCGCGCCGATCGCGCTGGAGTCGCTCGCCTTCAAAACCGCGCAGACAACCGTCGCGGATGCGCGAATCGGCAAGCGCCCGGTCTGGTTCGAATCCGGCTGGGTCGAGACGCCGATCTATCAGCGCGACGCATTGCCGCCGGGCGGCGTGTTCGACGGTCCGGCGATCGTCGAGCAGCTCGATGCGACGACCGTGATCGAGCCGGGCAGTCACGTAGACATCGACCGATTCGGCAATCTGCTGATTGAGGTGCAGATGAGGAGTGCAGGGATGACGCCGCAAAGAGGCAACGCATGAACGCGCGCGTTATCGATCCGGTCACGCTGGTCGTGATCCAGAACGGCCTGCAGCAGGTGTGCAACGAGATGGATCTGGCGTTCGTGCGCGCGGCGTTCTCGCCGGTCATCGCCGAAACGCTCGATCGCTCCGATGGCATCTATCACCGCGACACCGGCGAGTTGGTCGCGCAAGGCGAGCTCGGCTTGCCGGTATTCGTGGGCACGATGCAGTTCTCCACGCAGGCGGTGATCGAGTACACCAAGGCGCGCGGCATCGCGCTCGAGGATGGCGATGTGTTCATCGTCAACGATCCGTACATGGGCGGCACGCATCTGATGGACGTGCGCTTCGTCAAACCGTTCTTCTATCGCGGCACGCTGTTCGCGTGGCTCGCCAACACCGGTCATTGGCCCGACATCGGCGGCATGGTGCCCGGCGGATTCTCCGCGAGCGCCACCGAAGTCGAGCAGGAAGGCTTGCGACTGCCGCCGGTGAAGCTGTTCAAGCGCGGCCTGATGGACGAAGAGATCCTGGCGATCGTGTTGTCGAACATCCGCATTGCCGATCAACGCATCGGCGACATCAAAGCGCAGGCCGCGGCGCTTACGGTGGGCGAGAAGCGGCTGTCCGCGATGCTCGATCGTTACGGCGCCGAGGTGGTTGAGGACGCGATCGCGGAGCTGAAAGCGCGCGCCGCCACCCAGATGCGCGCGAAGATCGCGACGATTCCCGACGGCACATACCACGGCGAATCGTTCGTCGATTCCGACGGCGTGGTCGACGCACCGCTGCGGATCGCCCTCGCCGTGACCAAGTCGGGCGAGTCACTGCATTTCGATTTTGCCGGATCGTCGCCGCCATGCCGCGGTCCGATGAACAGCGTGCTGGCCACCACGCGCTCGTCGGTCTATCTGGCGATGAAGCACATCTTCCCCGACGTGCCGATCAATGCCGGCACGTTCGCGCCGCTACAAATTGCCGATCCGGACGGGACGTTCCTCTACGCCCGGTATCCGCGACCGGTGTCGGGCTGCGCGGCCGAAGTGAGTCAGCGGATCGCGGAGGCGGTGTTCGATGCGCTGGTCAAGGCGATGCCCGACCAACTGTGCGCGGCGCCGGCGGTAACGTCAGGCAACCTTTCGGTGGGCGGATTCGATCCGAAGCGCAATCGCAATTACGTGATGTACGTGATCTCGGGTGGCGGCTACGGCGGCTCGCCCCACGGCGACGGCATCTCGAACGGCTGCTCGACCATCGGCATCTCCAAGACCACGCCGATCGAGGTCATGGAGCAGTACTACCCGGTGCTGTTCGAGGAGTACTCATTGCACGAGGGCTCGGGCGGTGCGGGGCGTCAGCGCGGCGGATTCGGCGTGAACTACCGACTGCGGATTCGCGCAGGCGAGGCGCGCGCATCGATGGTGATGGACCACGGCCGCGGCGGCCCCAATGGCGCGCTGGGTGGCAGCAACGGCGGCGTCAACAAGGTGCGCATCGGTCGCGTGGCAGGGGACTACGTCCCGCAACATCTGTCGAAGGACCAGGGCATCGTTCTGGAGCCCGGTGACGTCATCGAAGTCTCGACGCCCGGCGGGGGCGGCTATGGCAATCCGCTCGAGCGCGATCCTGTGCTGGTGATGCGCGACCTCGAACGCGGCTATTACGATGCAGACGATGCGCGGGCAATGTTCGGCGTGATCGTTGGCGACGACGGGTCACTGGACATTGCCGGTACCGAGCAGTGCAGGGCGCAGCGCCGGGATCGCTGAGCGAGCACCGAGTCGACCTCCTGAGAGCGAGGTCACGGCCCGAAAATCGCCGGGTGCGCTCGATCCGGATGCGCGCTCATCGCTCGATTGCGAATCGTAATCGAGCGGGTCTTCCGCTATCCGCCGGAAAGCTTTGCAGCGACAATCACTTAGCGCGAACGGTCGGTTGCGGCTTTGCATCGAGGCTTCGGCTACAATCGCCGCCCGCTATCGCAGTCACATACGACTCCGCTGCGCGGAGAGGACTCCGCCGCGCGGAGAGCGCGCAACAGCGCTGCGTTCCAGGCACTTGAATCGATCGTAGCCCGCCCCAAGTTGCGGCGCTGCGTCGGTGGCGTGCCTGGATGCTGCTGCGCACAGACCAGTGAACGGCATCTTGCAGTTCGCATTGCACAAAAATGGAGGCGATTCGTGATCAAGGTCGATCATGTATCGAAGAGTTTCGGCGCCAAGCGCGCCGTCGATGACGTCTCATTCACGGTCGAGCGCGGTGAAGTGCTCGGCTTCCTGGGGCCCAACGGGGCCGGCAAATCGACCACGATGCGCATGATCACCGGGTTCATCCAGCCCGACGGTGGTGCGGTCAGCGTGTGCGGGTTCGACGTCGGCAGCCACCCGATCGAAGCGAAGCGGCGCATCGGCTATCTGCCGGAAGCCGCGCCCACCTACACCGACATGAGCGTGATCGGGTTCCTGCGCTGGGCGGCCGAGATGCGCGGTCTGCGCGGTGACGAACGCAAGCGCGCGGTGCATCGGGCGATCGAGCTGTGCTCGCTCGAGGGCGTGGTGCATCAGTCGATCGACACGCTGTCCAAAGGCTTCAGGCATCGCACCTGTCTGGCGCAGTCGATCATCCACGATCCAGAAGTACTGATCATGGACGAGCCCACCGACGGTCTCGATCCGAATCAGAAGCACGAGGTGCGCTCGCTCATCACGCGCATGAGCGCCAACAAGGCGATCATCTTCTCGACGCACATCCTCGAGGAGGTCGAAGCGGCATGCACGCGCGCGGTGATCATCGATCGCGGCAAGGTCGTCGCCAACGGCACCCCCGATGAACTGAAGTCGCGCTCCGATCGCGCCGGGGCGGTGCTCATGACCGTCAAAGGTCCGAGCGACAAAGCGCTCAAGGATGCGCTGGGTGCGCTGCCCGAAGTCGCGCGAGTGGAATCGGTGCGCGAAGCGCAGGGTGCGGTAACGGTGCGGGCCTATCCGCAGCGCGGTGCATTGAGCGGCACGCTCGCACTGCAGATCGCGCGCAGTCTGGCGCGCGAGAACTGGGCCGTCGATGCGTTGCAGACCGAAGAAGGTCGGCTGGACGATGTGTTCCGCTCGCTCACGCGGCCGGACACGGTCGTGGCCGCCTGAAGCACGAGGAGCTGAACAATGGGTGCCTGGCACAACATCAAATCCATCACCAAGCGCGAGCTGGCGGCCTACTTCGATTCGCCGGTCGCGTATGTGTTCCTGGTGATCTTCCTGCTGCTTGCGGGCGTGTTCACATTCACGTTCGGTGGATTCTTCGAGCGCGGCGAAGCCTCGCTCGGATCCTTCTTCGGCTGGCTGCCGTGGCTGTTCCTGTTTCTGGTGCCGGCCGCGGGCATGCGGCTATGGGCCGAGGAACGGCGCAGCGGCACGATCGAGCTGCTCATGACCATGCCGCTCACGCCATGGCAGGCGATCCTTGGCAAGTTCCTGGCCTCGTGGATCTTCCTGGGCATCGCGCTGGCACTGACGTTTCCGATGTGGCTCACCATCAACTGGCTGGGCACGCCCGACAACGGCGTGGTTCTCGCCGGCTACGTGGGCAGCATGCTGCTTGCCGGGGCGTACCTATCAGTGGCGTCGATGACTTCGGCGATGACGCGTAACCAGGTCATCGCTTTCATCGTCGCGGTGATGCTGTGTCTGGCGCTGATCCTGGTCGGGTTCGTGCCGATCACGACGCTGTTGGGGCGCTATCTCAGCCCCGTCGGGGTCGAGCGCGTTGCATCGTTCGGCGTGCTCACGCACTTCGACGGGTTCCAGAAAGGCGTGCTCGATTCGCGCAACGTATTGTTCTTCCTGTCGGTGATGGCGTTCTCGTTGTTCACGACCGCGGTGCTGGTGCGTAACCGGCGCAAGAACTGATCGGCGAAGCCGACCCGACACAAAGAGGATGGACGCATGAAGAAAGGCATCTACTCGCTGCTGGGCGTGATCGTGGTGGCGGCGGCGCTCGTCGCCGGGAACTACGTGCTCAGCCTGGGCAAGCAGCGCATCGATCTCACGCAGGACCGGCAGTTCTCGCTGTCCGAGGGCACGCGCCGCGTGATCGCCAATCTGAAGGAGCCGGTGAAGCTCAAGTTCTATTACACCGAAGGCGACGAGACCATTCCGATTCAGGTGCGTACCTTCGCCAAACGCGTGGAGGACCTGCTCGGTGAGTACCGGCAGGTCGCCGGCAGCAAGATCGAGTACGAGAAGATCAATCCGCAGCCCGACAGCGAAGCTGAAGACGCGGCGACCGTCGACGGCCTCGAGGGCCAGGTTGGGCCGAGCGGCGAGAAGTTCTATATGGGCATCGTCGTGAGCCAGGGCGAGCTGAAGTCGGCGATCCCGGGGTTGAGCGCCGATCGCGAGCGACTGCTCGAGTACGACCTCACCCGTGCCATCTCGCGCGCCTCCACCAAGGACAAACCCGTGATAGGCGTGATGACGCCGCTGATGGTCACCGGCAATCCGATGGCAGCGATGCAGGGGAATCCTGCCGCGGCGCAGCCCCAGGTGTTCTATGGCGAACTGGAGCGCGACTACAAGATCGAGCGTGTCGGACTCGACGCCGAGTCGATCAAGGACGAGATCAAGACGCTCCTCGTCATCCATCCGCGCGGCATTTCCGATCAGGCGCAGTACGCGATCGACCAGTTCGTGCTGCGCGGCGGCAAGCTGATCGCATTTCTCGATTCGCATGCGTACCTGGATCAGATCCCGGGCATGCCGCAGTTCCAGGGCGGCACTTCATCGACGTTCGACAAACTGTTCAAGGCTTGGGGCGTGGAGTTCGACACCAGCAAGATCGTGCTCGATCTGGAGAACGCCGCCGGCCAGGGGCAACGCATGATGCCCACCGTGCTGGCACTCGACGGGCCGTATATCAACCGCGACGACGTCGCGACGAGCCTTATCCCGAACGCATTGATCCCGATGGCGGGCGCGTTCTCGGGCAAGTTGGTCGACGGGCTCACGCAGACTGTGTTGCTCAAATCATCGGCCAACGCGCAATTGATCGACGGCTCGACCGGGGCCGACAAGCGCGGCAACGAGGCGTTGCGCAATTTCGCCAAGGGCGGCGTCGAGTATCCGATCGCGATCAAGGTGAACGGCAAATTCAAGACCGCCTTCCCCGATGGCCGCCCGGTGAAGGAAGAAGAGAAGAAAGACGATCCCAAGGACGCAAA
>CADECO010000014.1:12112-13662 GCA_902825905.1 uncultured beta proteobacterium | reverse complement strand
AAGGCTGCCGCAGCGAAGAAAGCGCCGGAGAAGCCCGCGCCGAAGTTCGCCGCCGACCCGAATCAGTTGAAGGAATCCAAAGACGCGAACACGGTCGTGCTGTTCGGCGACAGCGACTTCCTGCAGGACGGCGCGGCGGTGCAGATCCAGGAGATGTTCGGACGACGCATCGCGATTCCGGTCAACGGCAATCTGCCGTTGTTCCAGGCGGTGGTCGAGCAGATGGCCGGTGACCCAGCGCTCATCAATCTTGCCAGCCGCTCGGTGTCGACACGCCCGTTGACCGTGGTCAAGCGGATGGAAGCCGAGGCGCAGCAGGCTTACCTGGGCAAGATGAAGGAACTCGAAGACAACCTCAACCAGACCAAGGAGAAGCTCGCCGCGTTGGAGAAGAAGCCCGCGCCAGGTGGTGCACCCCAACAGGCCGCGGTGAAGGAGCAGCTCACGCCCGAGCAGCAGCAGGAAGTCGACAACTTCCGCAAGAGGGTGCTCGAGACGCGGCGCGAGTTGAAGGACGTGCGCAAGGAACTGCGCGCCGACACCGAAGCGCTGCAGTTCTGGACCAAGGTGATGAACATCGCGGCGATGCCGATCATCGTCGCCATCGCCGGCATCCTGATCGGAATGTGGAAGCGCCGGCGCATGTCGCAACCTCTAGCGAAGCCAGCCTAGGAGCCCGAACCATGCAGATTCAAGCGAGCATCTTTCTCGTCACCGGCGGAGCGTCCGGATTGGGCGAGGCCACCACGCGGATGCTGGTGCAGAACGGGGCGAAGGTCGTGATCGCCGACGTGCAGGTTGACCGCGGGCAGGCGCTGGTGAACGAACTCGGCGCCAACACCCGCTTCGTCAAATGCGACGTCACGTCCGAATCCGACGGGCAGGGCGCCGTGGCGCTGGCGATGAGTCAGTTCGGCGGGCTGAACGGCCTGGTGAACTGCGCGGGCATCGCCGTCGGCGAGAAGACAATCGGCAAGGAAGGTCCGCATTCGCTCGCAACCTTCAGCAAGGTCGTGCAGATCAATTTGATCGGATCATTCAACATGATCCGCCTGGCGGCTGCGCAGATGGCCAAGGGCACGCCGAACGCGGCGGGCGAGCGTGGGGTCATCATCAACACGGCATCGGTGGCCGCATATGACGGTCAGATCGGGCAGGCGGCGTACTCGGCCTCCAAGGGCGGCATCGTCGGCATGACCTTGCCGATCGCGCGCGACCTGTCGCGCGACGGCATCCGTGTCTGCAGCATCGCACCGGGAATCTTCGAGACGCCGATGCTCAAGGGCCTGCCGAAAGAAGCGCAGGACTCACTCGGCAAGCAGGTGCCGTTTCCGTCGCGCTTGGGTCGACCGAGCGAGTACGCGGCGCTCGCGCGTCACATCATCGAGAACGAGATGCTGAACGCCGAGACGATCCGCCTCGACGGCGCGATCCGGATGGCGCCGCGTTAGAAAGCTTCGCCACGCGACCGATTGGACTGATTGCGCGGATTCTTCCGGGGCTATCCCCGGATTTCGGGCTGGGGCGCGAGCGAAGTCTTGAACAGTCGC
>CADECO010000014.1:0-12012 GCA_902825905.1 uncultured beta proteobacterium | reverse complement strand
CCGGGGCTATCCCCGGATTTCGGGCTGGGGCGCGAGCGAAGTCTTGAACAGTCGCGCCCGATTGACGTAACCCTCGGCGATCCCTTCGATCCACGCGATTTCGTCGGGCCGGATGTCACGCACCGCTTTTGCAGGCGAGCCAAGCAGTAGCACGCCGTCGGGAAACTGTTTGCCTTCGGGCACGAGCGCGCCGGCACCGACGATCGAATGCCGGCCGATCACCGCGCGATTCAACACCACGCTGTTGATGCCCACCAGGCTTCCGGCGCCGATCGTGCAGCCGTGCAACACCGCCTTGTGCCCGACGCATACGCCACGGCCGAGAGTGAGCGGCAGCCCGGCGTCGGTGTGGAGCACCGACGCATCCTGGATGTTGCTGCGCTCGCCGATGGTGATCAGGTCGTTGTCGCCGCGAATGACGACGTTGAACCACACGTTCGCCTGATGACCGATCACGACCGATCCGATCACCGTCGCGTTGTGCGCCACGAACCAGTCGTCGCTGTCGAAGCGGACGGTGCGGTCGGGCAATGAGAAGATGGACATGAGAGTGGGGCGTGAAGGAACGCGCCAGATTGGGGAACCTCCGCATAACCTACCACGGTGATGCGGAGGTTCCATACTTCATAGGGAGCTACGAGGGGGCGAGCCCCTTCGTTCATTCCGAAGCAAACGCATCTGCAACCGCTGGCGCATTGAGCCAGGAGCAAGCAGGGAGCAAGCCGTTGAAACCGAGTGAGTCGCATTTTCTCGACCTGCGTGGTCTGCGCTATCACTGCCGCACCTGGGGCGATCGCGATGCGCCGAAATTGTTCGCGCTGCATGGCTGGATGGACGTGTCGGCGTCGTTCCAGTTCGTGGTGGACGAGTTGAAACAACGCTGGTTCGTCGTGGCGCCCGACTGGCGCGGGTTCGGACTGACCGGTTGGACCGCAGGGGATTCGTATTGGTTTGCTGACTACTACGGTGACCTCGACGCGATCCTCACCCATTTCGCGGGGCAGGAGCCGGTCAACCTTCTCGGACACAGCATGGGAGGCAACGTCGCGTGCATCTATGCCGGCGTGCGTACGGCGCGCGTGGCGCGGCTCATCAACGTCGAAGGCTTCGGCATGCGGCCCACGGCGCCCGATCTGGCACCTGAGCGGCTGGAGCGCTGGCTCAACGAACTGAACGAACCGATGCGCATGCGCGATTACGAGTCCTACGATGCGCTCGCCGCCCGGCTGCGCCGGGACAATCCGCGCTTGAGCGACGAGCGTGCGCGCTTTCTGGCGCAGCACTGGGGGCAGGAGATCGATGACCAGGGCGGCGGAGCGCGGCGCGTGGCGTTGCGCGGCGATCCGAGCCACAAACGCGTGAGCCCGATCCTCTATCGCATGGAAGAGGCGCAGGCGTGCTGGCGCAATGTTCAGGCGCCGGTGCTGTGGATCGAAGGTGCGCAGAGTGACACCTCCGGAAAGATCGCCCTGACCCGCGAGCAGATCAGTGCGCGCCTTGCCCACTTCCGCACGCTCGAGTCGGTCGTGATCGATGACGCAGGGCACATGATCCACCACGACCAGCCGGAGCGATTGGCGCAAGCGATCGAGACATTTCTGCTGCGACGCTAACGGCGCTGATCTGAGCATCTGCGGCCGCGTGCTAGCATTTTTGCGATGAACTTCGACCTGCACTGCCACTCCACCGTGTCCGATGGGACTTTGTCGCCGTCGGCGGTGGTCGCGCGCGCGGCGGCCAACGGCGTGACCGATCTGGCGCTCACCGATCACGACGCGATCGATGGCCTGAGCGAAGCGCGCGAGGCGGCGCATCAACTCGGCATCCGCCTGATCGCCGGCGTCGAGATCTCGGTGACCTGGTCGTGGCAGACCGTGCACATCGTCGGCTTGGATGTCGATCCGCAGAGCGACGTGCTCACGGCGGGTCTGAAGTCCGTGCGTTCGTCTCGACATGGCCGCGCCTCGGCGATCGCCGAGCGATTCGCGCAGATCGACATTCACGGCACGCTCGAGGGCGCCTATCGATTCGCCGAGAACGCCGAGCTGATCAGCCGGACGCACTTCGCCCGCCATCTGGTCGAAGCCGGACACGCGCGCAATACCAACGATGCGTTCGAGCGGTATCTCTCGGTGGGCCGTCCCGGCTACGTGCCGCACCAGTGGGCCGAGCTCACCGACGCGGTGGCGTGGATCCGCGCAAGCAGCGGGATTGCGGTGCTCGCACATCCTGGTCGCTACAAGATTTCGGCCCAGCGCATGGACGATCTGTTCGCCGATTTCAAGGCGGCCGGCGGTACCGGCGCCGAAGTGGTGACGGGCAGCCAGTCGCTCGATCTTCTCGGTCGCTTCAGCACCTTGTGTGCGAAGCACGCGCTGCTCGCTTCGCGCGGATCCGATTTCCACGAGCCCGGCGAGGGACAGTTCGATCTGGGCAAGTTGCCGAACTTGCCCGATACGCTGACGCCGGTGTGGTCGGCGCTGCCGTCCCGGCCGTAGCGCGCGCGACGGCTAGCCGCGGCGCAACCCGCAGAACCCACTGTGGCGCGCCTCCTGATCGTCCGATCGGACAATCCCCAGCCACGATTGATCGCGGCTGCGGTCGACGCATTGCGCGCCGACGGCCTGATCGCCTATCCGACCGACTCGTGCTATGCGCTCGGCGCTCGCATGGAATCGAAGCAGGCGGTGGAGCGTATGCGTGCGGTGCGTCGCATCAGCGAGCGCCATCACCTCACCCTGATGTGCCGCGATCTGGCCGACTTCGGCCGCTACGCCCAGCTCGACAACCGCCAGTTCCGGTTGATCAAGTCGATCACACCCGGAAGCTACACCTTCATTCTGGCGGCCACGCACGAGTTGCCAAAGCGCGTCGTACATGCAGGTCGACGTACTATCGGCGTGCGAATCTCCGACCATCCGATCGTGCAGGCGCTGCTCGAGGCGCTCGATGAACCGCTGTTGTCGAGTACGTTGATCCTGCCTGACGAAGCCACGCCGCTCGACGATGCCGCCGAGATCGTGCAACGAGTCGGGCACGCACTGGATGTGGTCATCGACGGCGGCACTTGCGGCTCCGAGCCCACCACGGTTCTCGATCTGTCGCAGGGCGACGTGCGTCTGGTGCGCGCCGGACGTGGTCCGCTCGAGCCGCTTGACATCGATCGCGCCCGATAAAGGTGCGCGTCACGTCAGTGGCGCGGTTCGCGCTGCGGCTTGTTTGCTAGAATGCGCGGCTTCGAATTCGCGGCGCGTGGCTGCCAACGGATGGACATCAATCTGCTGGTCCCGACTTTGGCGATCTACACGTTGCCGGTCGTTCTCGCCATTACGCTGCACGAGGCCGCACACGGTTACATCGCCAAGCAGTGCGGTGATCTGACTGCCTACCGACTCGGTCGGGTCAGCCTCAATCCGTTGCGGCACATCGATCCGATCGGCACGATCGCCGTGCCTCTGATCATGTTGTTGGGCAGCGCGGCAGTCGGGGCTGCGCCGCTGCTGTTCGGCTGGGCCAAGCCGGTGCCGGTCAACTTCCACGCGTTGCGCAAACCGAAACCGCACATGATGTGGGTCGCCGCCGCAGGCCCCGGCGCGAATCTGCTGCAGGCGCTGGCGTGGGGGCTCGTGTTGCGGTTGACGTTACCCTTCGGCGAGGGATTTTTCAGTACGCCGCTGCTGTTGATCGCGCAGGCGGGCATCGCCGTGAACCTGGTGTTGATGGTGCTCAATCTGATTCCGATCCTGCCGCTGGACGGCGGGCGCATCACCTACAGCCTGCTGCCCGACCGACTGGCTGCATCGTACGGACGCCTCGAACCTTACGGTTTTCCGATCCTGTTGGTGCTGCTGTTCGCGCACACGCAGACCGGTTTGCTCAATCCACTCATGAACGGCGCTGAGATCGCATTCGCGCGCCTGCTGCGTCTGGGGCTTTGACCATGGCTGCCGATCGCGTCGTCTCGGGCATGCGGCCCACCGGAGCATTGCATCTGGGGCACTACCACGGGGCATTGAAGAACTGGGTGCGCCTGCAGGCCGAGCATCCATGCATGTTCTTCGTGGCCGACTGGCACGCGCTCACCACGCATTACGATTCGCCGCAGCTGATCGAGCAGAACACCGCCGAGATCCTGGTCGACTGGCTCGCCGCCGGCATCGATCCGGCGCAATCGACGCTGTTCATCCAGTCGCGCATTCCCGAACATGCGGAGCTGCACACGCTGTTGTCGATGATCACGCCGCTCAGCTGGCTCGAGCGCGTGCCCACCTACAAGGATCAGCAGGAGAAGCTGGTCGACAAGGATCTGTCGACCTACGGCTTTCTCGGTTATCCGCTGCTGCAGGCGGCCGACGTGCTGATCTACAAGGCGAAGTTCGTTCCCGTCGGCGAGGATCAGGTTCCGCACATCGAGTTCATGCGCGAAGTGGCGCGACGATTCAATTTCATGTTCGGGCGCGAGCCGGGCTTCGAGGACAAGGCCAAGGCCGCGATCAAGAAACTGGGCAGCAAGCGCTCCAAGGTGTACCTCGATCTGCGCGGGCGTTTTCAGGAGCAGGGCGACGAGCCCGCGCTGGAAGCCGCGCGCGAGATGGTCAATGGCCAGCAGAATCTCAGCAAGGGCGATCGGGAGCGGCTGTTCGGTTACCTCGAAGGCGGCGGGCGCGTCATTCTGGTCGAGCCCGATGTGTTGCTGACCGAGGCGTCGCGATTGCCGGGCCTGGACGGACAGAAAATGTCCAAGTCGTACAACAACGCAATCGGGCTGCGCGAGGACGCCGAGAGCGTGACCAAGAAAATTCGCACCATGCCCACTGATCCGGCGCGCGTGAAGCGCACCGATCCGGGCGACCCCGAGCGCTGCCCGGTCTGGGAGTTCCATCAGGTGTATTCCGACGACGCGACGCGCAAGTGGGTGCAGGAGGGTTGTCGCAGCGCCGGCATCGGATGCCTTGAATGCAAGCAGCCGGTGATCGACAAGGTGCTCGCCGAACAGGGGCCGATGCGCGAACGTGCGCAGAAGTATCTCGACGATCCGACGCTGGTCCGCAACATCGTGGCCGACGGCTGCGACAAGGCCCGCGAGCTGGCGCGCGAGACGATGCGTGAAGTGCGTGAAGTGATGGGCCTGAGTTACTCCTGATCACGCCCAAGTCGTGCCGACCTCACCATCCTCGATGAGCACCGTCGCCGAACCCGCCGAACAGGCGGACCTTCCGTTTGCCAAAATCCGCGGCGAGCCGCTGCGCGAGCTGCCGGCGGATCTGTACATTCCGCCCGATGCGCTCGAGGTGTTCTTCGACACGTTCGAAGGCCCGCTCGATCTGCTGCTGTATCTGATCCGGCGCGCCAATCTCGACATCCTCGATATCCCGATGGCGCAGCTCACCCGGCAGTATCTGGAGTACGTCGAGGTGATGCGGCACAAGAATCTCGAGCTTGCCGCGGAGTATCTGGTCATGGCGGCGATGCTGATGGAGATCAAGTCGCGCATGCTGCTGCCGCGGCCCAAGAGCGCCGACGATTCGGATGATCATCTCGATCCGCGCGCCGAACTGGTGCGACGGCTGCTCGAGTACGAGCAGATCAAGGACGCTGCGCGCAAACTCGACGCGATGCCGCATCGCGACCGCGACTTCCTGTCGGTGTCGGTGTGGATCGAGCAGACGCTGGCGCAGCGCCTGCCCGACGTCGATGCGGGCGATCTGGAAGCGGCGTGGCGCGAACTGCTGCGTCAGGCACGCATCCGCCAGCACCACCGCATCTCGCGCGAAGAGCTGTCGGTGCGCGAGTACATGACGATCATCCTGCGCGATCTGCAGGACGGCGGCTTCCGCGAGTTTCGCGAGCTGTTCCGGGTCGAGCGCGGCGTGCCGGTGCTGGTGGTCACGTTCCTGGCGATCCTGGAACTGGCACGCGAACGACTGATCACCGTGACGCAGGCCGAGTCGTTCGCACCGATCTACGTGACCCTGGGAAGCGCCTCGGGCGAAGCCCCGCTGCTCGAGTCCGCCGACGGCAGCAAAGCGTCGTCGGACGATTGATGCTGTTTGATGCTCCGTCGATCATCTTCCCGTGAATGGTGCTCCGGTCAATGATGCTCCAGCCAACCATGCTCAACCCGACTGAAGCCAAGAACGTGCTCGAAGCCGCGTTGCTTGCGACGCAGCGGCCGCTGCCGATCCACGACCTGCGCCGGCTGTTCGACGACGAGATCGGCGCCGACACTATTCGCCGCATCCTCGAAGAACTGCGCGAAACGTGGAAGGACCGCGGCGTCGAGTTGGTCGCGCTGGCCAGCGGCTGGCGATTCCAGACGCGGCCGCAGATGCAGGCTTACCTCGATCGACTGAGCACCGAGAAGGCGCCCAAGTACTCGCGAGCCGTGATGGAGACCCTGGCTATCATCGCGTACCGCCAGCCGGTTTCACGCGGCGATATCGAAGACATCCGCGGGGTGGTGGTCACGCCCAACGTGATCCGTGCGTTGGAAGATCGCGGTTGGATCGACGTGGTTGGCCATCGCGAAACGCCGGGACGTCCGGCGCTGTACGGCACGACCAAGGCGTTTCTCGACGACCTGGGCCTTGTCAGTTTGCAGGAGTTGCCCCCCCTTGAAGAAATCGCCAAAAGCATCGACCCAGGGCTTCTCGCGCCCGCGAAGACCGACGGGACGCCGGACGCCAGTGCGGACGGATCAGTCGAGCCCGTCGACGCCGGCAGCGCCGACGACGCAGCCGAGCCGTCCGCCGCGCGCTCCCGCGAAGTCGAGGCCGATGCGTCCCAATCGTCCGATGCGTCCAGCCCGTCCGGTGCGTCCGACCAGTCCGGTGCGTCCGAGCCCCGCGACGGAGACGGAGGAGAAGCCGCGTCCGCCAAAGAGTTACAGGCCGGCGAAGCCGACACGCAGGAACGAGCGGCCGCCGACGCCGATGGAGACGGCGAATCCACGACCGAGGCGCCCGAGGCCTCCGGGGCCGACGCCGCAAAACGAGCCTCCTCCGAGAACGGATAGACGTGTCGGACCGCGCCGCGATCGCGGTGCGTTTCGCGCGGCTCAACCGCCGGCTGAGGTGGCTGTCGAGCAAGGCGGCCCGGAGCGGATTCAGAAAGTCCTGGCCGCCCGAGGCGTGGCCTCGCGCCGCGCGATCGAGGAGCTGATCGTCGCCGGTCGGGTCTTGGTGAACGGTCAGCCCGCGGTGCTGGGGCAGAGGGTCTGGGGTACCGAACGCATCGTCGTGGGCGGCCGGCCGGTCGCGCGGGCGCGTCAGGATGCGACCTCCCTGCGCGTGTTGGCTTACCACAAACCGATCGGGGAGATGGTCACCCGTCGCGATCCCGAGGGGCGCGCCACCGTGTTCGAGAAGCTCCCGCCGCTGCGTGGCGCGCGCTGGATCCCGGTCGGACGGCTCGACGTCAATACGAGCGGGTTGCTTCTCCTTACCAATTCCGGGGACTTGGCCGCCAAGCTGATGCATCCGAGTACCGGCATCGAGCGCCGGTATGCAGTCCGGGTGATCGGTCAGTTGAGCAACGACTCGCTTGCCCGGCTTCGACAGGGCGTGCAGCTCGACGACGGCCTGGCGCGCTTCTCGCAGATCGAGTCGACCCGAAGCGGCGAAGGCGCGAACCGGTGGTATGCGGTGTCACTCCAGGAAGGTCGCAATCGCGAAGTGCGGCGCCTATTCGGCGCGGTGGGCGCCACCGTAAGCCGGCTGATCCGGACGGGGTACGGTCCGATCGATCTGCCACGCGATCTGCCGCGCGGTCGCTGGCAGCTTCTGCCCGACAACGCGTGCCTGAGCCTCGTGAAGGCCTGCGAGCAGGCTTGAGATTTCGCTTTAACCCATTGTTGGAACACGGGTCCCTTGCTAGAATACCGGCCCTCAAAGGGTGGGCTTCGCGCCCATTTTTTGTTTGTACGCTGAGGTGAGCTGACATGGGGCCGGAGGCGGTTGAAGCGTTGGTCGAGGCGACGCTGGCAGGTCTGGGATACGACCTGGTCGATCTCGAGCAGCCCAATCGCGGCCGGCTGCTGCGCGTGTTCATCGAGCATCGCGCGGAATCGGACGCTCCGGTTCCGGTTGGTGTTCGAAGCGATCGCATCAAGCACGACGATTGCGAGCGCGCATCGCGCCAGCTGCAGAACGTACTGGCGGTCGAGGGCGTCGATTACGACCGTCTGGAGGTGTCCTCGCCGGGGCTGGATCGGGTGCTGAGAAAGCCCGCCGACTTCCGGCGGTTCGCCGGCCATCAGATCGAGCTGCGTTTGCGCGTGCCTCGCGATGGTCGGCGCAAGTTCACCGGCGTGGTGGGGCCGGCCGGTGACGATGAGTTCGAGATTACGGTTGATGGTGCACCGTTGAAAGTGCGCTGGGCCGAGCTGGAGAAAGCCCGGCTGGTGCCTGCGCTGTGACGGTGCGGATACGAGAGCTTCTGGAGCTGTATAGCGATGAGTCGCGAGTTGTTACTGCTGGTCGATGCACTAGCGCGCGAGAAGAACGTCAACAAGGACATCGTCTTCGGCGCGCTGGAGCTTGCGCTCGCCTCGGCGACCAAACGGCGTTTTTCCGACGACGTCGAAGTGCGCGTCGCGATCGACCGCGAGACCGGCAACTATGAATCGTTCCGGCGTTGGCAGGTCGTCCCCGACGATCAGCTCGAGTCGCCGCCGCATCAGATCGCGTTGAGCGAAGCGCAGAAGCAGATCTCCGACATCCAGGTCGAGGACTACATCGAGGAAACGCTCGAACCGATCGAGTTCGGTCGGATCGGCGCGCAGGCGGCCAAACAGGTCATCCTGCAACGCATACGCGACGCCGAGCGCGAGCAGATCCTGAGCGATTTCCTGGCGCGCGGCGACAAGATGATCAACGGTGCGATCAAGCGCATCGAACGAGGCAACGCGATCATCGAGGTGGGTCGTGTCGAGGCGGTGCTGCCGCGCGACCACACCATCCAGAAAGAGAATCTTCGCGTCGGCGACCGCGTGCGCGCCGCGCTGCTGCGTGTCGATCGCGGCGCTCGCGGGCCACAGCTCATCCTGTCGCGCACCGCGCCGGAGTTCATCATGGAACTGTTCCGGCTCGAGGTTCCCGAGATCGAGCAGGGGCTGCTGGAGATCAAATCCGCCGCGCGCGATCCGGGCGTGCGCGCCAAGATCGCGGTGAAGTCGAACGATCCGCGCATCGACCCGATCGGCACCTGCGTGGGCATGCGTGGATCACGCGTGCAGGCCGTGACGCAGGAACTCGCCGGCGAGCGCGTCGACATCGTGTTGTGGTCGGCCGACCCGGCGCAGTTCGTGATCGGTGCGCTCGCGCCCGCCGAGGTCACCGGAATCGTCGTCGACGAGGAGCGTCATGCGATGGACGTCACGGTCGACGAGGAGAACCTCGCCATCGCCATCGGGCGATCGGGGCAGAACGTTCGCCTGGCATCGGAGCTGACCGGCTGGACCATCAACCTCATGACCGAGGAAGAGTCGCAGCGCAAGCAGGAAGAGGAAACCAAGCTGGTGCGCCAGTTGTTCATCGAACGGCTCGATGTCGACGAGGAGGTCGCCAACCTGCTCATCCAGGAAGGGTTCGGCACCCTGGAAGAGGTGGCCTACGTGCCGATCAACGAGATGACCGAGATCGAAGGCTTCGACGAGGATCTGGTCAACGAATTGCGCAGCCGCGCACGCGATTCGCTGCTGGTGCAGGAAATCCGCAGCGAGGAGCAGATCGAAGGAGTGGATCCCGAACTACTCAATCTGGACGGAATGGATCATCCGCTGGCGGCCAAGCTGGCGCAGGTCGGCATCAAGACCCGCGACGACCTGGCCGATCTGGCCGTGGATGACCTGCTGGAAATGACGGGAATGGAAGCTGAGCGCGCCAAGGCGCTGATCATGAAAGCGCGCGAGCATTGGTTCAAAGAGTAGGCGGGGCAGCGCAGGAGCCGGGAAAACCGATGGCCCAAACGAGCGTCGAGCAGTTCGCAGGAGAGCTCAAAGTAGCACCTAACGTGCTGCTCGAGCAGTTGAAGGCAGCCGGGGTCAACAAGACCGTGGCGAAGGATCTATTGTCCGATCAGGACAAATCGAAGCTGCTCGACTATTTGCGTCGCGCACACGGCGCACAGGAGCCCAAGCAACGGATCACGCTGACGCGCAAGCAGACCAGCGAGATCAAGACCGCCACCGCGGCCGGCAAGGCGCGCACCATTCAGGTCGAAGTTCGCAAGAAGCGCGTGTTCGTCAAGCGCGACACGCCCGAACCCGTACCGCAGGCCTTGGATGAGCCGGTTGCCGAGGTCGAAGTCGCACCACCGCCCGCACCGATACCCGAGCCCGTGCCAGCCCCGGCTGCCGCGCCGGTGGTCGCGCCGGTGACCGCATCCGCGCCTGTTTCGATCATCGACGAGCGCGAAGCGCAATTGCGCGAGACCGAGATGCTCAAGCAGCGCGAGCTGTCGGAGCGTCAGGCGGCCGAAGTTCAAGTGCGCCACGAGCGTGAGCGCCGCCTCGCTGAACAGCGCGAGGCCGAGCGTCGTGCAGCCGAGGAGGCCGCGCGTGCCGCATCGGCGATCCATACACGGGCCGCTGTTGCGCCAGAACCCGCGGCCGAAGCGCCGCAGGGCGCAACGGGCGATGCCACGCTTCACAAGCCCAAGACGACCGACGCCGACAAGAAGCCCAAGAAAGACGTGAAGCCGGCACCCAGGCCGGATGGGCGTGGCGGCGACGCGGCGAAAAAGCGCACGATCAAGACGCGCGGCGACTCCACGCCGGGTGCGGGGGGCTGGCACAGCAAAGGCGGCCGTCATCGCGGCGCGGGCGATGCGGAGCGTGCACCCGCGCAGGCGATCGAAAAGGTGGTGCGCGAGATTCACGTACCCGAAACCATCACCGTCGCCGACCTTGCGCACAAGATGTCGGTCAAGGCTGCCGAGCTGATCAAGACGCTCATGAAGATGGGCTCGATGGTGACCATCAATCAGATGCTCGACCAGGAAACCGCGATGATCGTGGTCGAGGAACTCGGCCATAAAGCGATCGCCGCGAAGCTCGATGATCCCGAGGCTTACCTGATCGAGATCCCGGCCGAAGGTGAATTGCAACTGCAGTCGCGCCCGCCGGTCGTGACCGTGATGGGCCACGTCGACCATGGCAAGACATCGCTCCTCGACTACATACGCAAGACCCGCGTGGCCAGTGGCGAGGCGGGAGGCATCACCCAGCACATCGGCGCATACCACGTCGAGACCCCGCGGGGGATCGTGACGTTCCTCGACACGCCGGGCCACGAAGCGTTCACGGCAATGCGTGCCCGTGGTGCGAAGGCGACCGATCTTGTGATCCTGGTCGTTGCGGCCGACGACGGCGTGATGCCGCAGACACTCGAGGCGATCGCACACGCGAAGGCCGCGAACGTTCCGGTCGTGGTGGCCCTCAACAAGATCGACAAGCCTGAAGCCAATCCCGATCGCGTCAAGCAGCAACTGGTGGCGCATGGCGTCGTGCCTGAAGAGTACGGCGGCGAATCGCCTTTCATTCCGGTATCGGCTCGCACCGGACAGGGCATCGACGATCTGCTTGATAACGTGCTGCTCCAGGCCGAGGTGCTCGAGCTCAAGGCGCCGGCCGATTCCGCGGCGAAGGGGCTGGTCATCGAAGCGCGCCTCGATCGCGGCCGCGGTCCGGTGGCTACCGTTCTGGTGCAATCGGGCACGCTCAAACGCGGCGACATGGTGCTCGCCGGCGCTGTTTTCGGTCGCGTGCGCGCGATGCTCGACGAGAACGCCAAACCGGTCACTGAAGCCGGTCCATCGATTCCGGTGGAAATCCAGGGTCTGTCCGACGTGCCGGTGGCAGGCGAAGAATTGATCGTCCTCGGCGACGAGCGCAAGGCGCGCGAAATCGCGCTGTTCCGTCAAGGCAAGTTCCGCGACGTCAAACTGGCCAAGCAGCAGGCGGCGAAGCTCGAGAACGTGTTCGAGACGATGGGCGAGGGCGGCGTGAAATCG
>CADECO010000013.1:33255-39590 GCA_902825905.1 uncultured beta proteobacterium | reverse complement strand
GCAGACGGTGTTCGGTCCGTTCCACGTGCAGGGCGCTCCGCAGCTCCAGCAAGGGGCGGACATCGCCGGCAAGCGCAAGGGTGAGCCGTGTTTCGTCAACGCGAGCGTGCAATCGATCGACGGCAAGCCGGTCGCGCATGCACAGGTCGACGTCTGGCAGGCCGACGCCGAAGGGTTCTACGATGTGCAGGACGAAGGCTGGTCGATGGAGCACGCGGAGTTGCGCGCCACGTTCCACACCGACGGTGACGGCCGGCTGCGCTTTCGCACGATCAAGCCGTGCGCATATCCGATTCCGACCGATGGGCCGGTGGGCACGATGCTCAACTCCACCAAGCGCCATCCGTGGCGTCCGGCACATCTGCACTTCATGGTCAACGCGCCGGGCTATCAGAAGCTGATCACCCACATCTTCGTCGAGGGCGACAAGTGGCTCGACTCCGATGCGGTGTTCGGTGTGCGCAGTTCGTGCATCGGCAACTATGCGCCGCACAAGGCCGGCGAGAAAGCGCCCGACGGCAGCAAGCTCGACGTGCCCTACTGCACGCTCGATTACACCTTCAACCTGCAACCCGCATAGACGACTACAAGGAGGGGGCAATGAGCGACGCTATTCGCGGCGAAATCAAGAAGCTCGAAGACAAGCGCTATCAGGCGATGTGCGCCAAGGACCTTGCCGCGCTCGACCAACTGCTGGGCGATGGGCTGGTGTACACCCACTCGTACGGCGGCGCCGACAGCAAGGCGCAGTATCTCGATGGCATCAAAAGCGGCAAGTTCGACTATCGCGGCGTCGATCGTCCGGAGGAGAACATCCAGGTCTACGGCGACAACACCGCGGTGGTGACCGGGCACGTGAAGATCAGCCTGGTCTCCAACGGGCAGCCGAAGCAGCTCAACAGTCGCTTCATCAACGTGTGGAGCAAAGGCGCACGCGGCTGGCAGATGGTCGCGTGGCAATCCACGCCGCTTCCGGCCTAGCCGCGACGAATCGATCCGCCGAATCCGGCCGCCGGACTACTCCACGACGCGATTGCAATGATCATCGACGCGCATCACCACATCTGGCGGCTGGCCGATGTGCATTGGCTGCAGGGCCCGATCCAGCCGCGCATCTTCGGTGACTACCGGCCGCTGCAGCGCGACTACCCGATCGAGGAGTTTGTCGCCGACATCGCTGCCGCGAACGTCGTGAAATCGGTCTACGTGCAGTGCAACTGGCCGATCGAGAACTCGGTCGATGAAGTTGCGTGGGTGCAGTCGGTGGCCGATCGTCACGGTTTCCCGCACGGCATCGTCGGCTTCGCCGATCTGAGCGCGCCGGATGTAGCTGCGACGCTCGATCGCATGCTGCAGTATCGAAACCTGCGCGGTGTGCGCCAGCAGCTGCATTGGCACGAGAAGGTCCTGTACCGCTACGCGAGCCGGCCCGACTGGATGAATGATCCGCAATGGCGCGCCGGGCTGGCACAGGTGCAGAAGCGCGGCCTGTTGTTCGAATTGCAGGTGTTCACCAGCCAGTTCGACGATTGCGTGAAGCTGGTGCGCGACTTTCCCGGCACGACCTTCGTGCTGATGCATGCCGGCATGCTCGAAGATCGTTCGCCCGAGGGATTGCAGGCGTGGCGCAACGGCATGCGGCGTTTGGCCGCGCAGCCCAACGTGCTCACCAAACTCTCCGGATTGGGCACTTTCGAGCACGAATGTTCCGAGCACTTCTGGACGCCGGTCATTCAGGAAACGCTCGACATCTTCGGGCCGCAGCGCTGCATCTTCGGCAGCAACCTGCCGATCGAGAAGCTGTGGACGACCTACGCCGACATCATCCGCGTGACCGAGGCGAGCCTCGCCGGATTGAGCCCGGCCGAGCGTCGCGCGGTCATGCACGACAACGCCGCGCGCGTGTATCGATTGAATTGAAGCTTGAACTGAGGCGCTCCGCACGGTGCGCCCGCGGCGCGGCCGCACAGGCGGCGTGAAGAACGAGGAGGAGACGTGTCCGAACCAGCAGCAACCGGCCGCGACGGCGGGGTTGGGCGCGTTGCGCGCGACTCGGCGTTCGGCTGGCTGGTCGACGGGCTGAACGGGATCGGTTCGTTGCTGATCGGCGCGGTCATGCTGCTCATCTGTGCCGACGTGCTCTCGCGCAACCTGATCAACCAGCCGATCCACGGTGTCTCGGAACTGGTCGGCTTGTCGATCATCGCAATCGTGTTTCTGCAACTGGGTAGCACGCTGCGGCATGGCCGCATGTCGCGCGCCGAGTTGTTCATCGACGGGTTCAGGCTGCGCCATCCGCGCGCCGGGGCGTTCCTGCAGATGTTGTTCGATCTGGCGGGCGTTGCGGTGTGTGCGATCCTGTTCTACGCGACTTGGCCGAAATTCGATCAGGCCTGGAGCAACAGCGAGTTCATCGGCATTCAGGGTGTGTTCACCGCGCCGACCTGGCCGGTGCGGTTGATCGTGCTGATCGGGCTGGGTGTCACCGCGATCCAGTACCTGCTGATCACCGCGCGCGACGCGCGCGCGGTCGTCTCGGGCGGTGAGGCCCAGCCATGAGCGGCATCGAGGTCGGCCTGCTCGCGATCGTGCTGATGCTGGCCGCGATCTACTTCGGCATGCACATCGGCGTGGCGCTGATCATGGTGTCGTTCGTCAGCGTGTGGATCCTCAAGACGCCGGCGCTCGCCAGCCGCATGGCCGCCGCTGCCGCCAACGACGCACTGCAGGAGTATCTGTTCGGCGTCGTGCCGCTGTTCGTGCTGATGGGGCTGTTGGTCAGTACCTCAGGCGTGGGTCGCGATTCGTTCGACGTGTTCGAGTGGCTGTTGCGCAAGGTGCGGGGCGGGCTGGGCGTGGCCACTGTCGCGGCGAACGCGGTGTTCGCGGCTATTACCGGCATCAGCATCGCCTCGGCGTCGGTGTTCAGCAAAGTGGCCGCGCCGGAAATGATCCGCCACGGCTACACGCCGAAGTTCGCTGTAGGGGTGGTGGCCGGGAGTTCGGTGCTTGGCATGCTCATCCCGCCGTCGCTGCTGATGATCATCTACGGCGTCATCGCCGAGGAGTCGGTGGGGCGCATGTTCATCGCCGGTGTGGTCCCGGGATTGCTGCTGGCCTTCGCGTTCGCGATCATGATCGTCGCTATGACGTACGTGACGCCGGGCTTCGTCGGCGTGGCGGGTCGCTCGGTCAGGCCGATCGGAGATGCAGCGCGCGAGGAGACGCGGATGAGCGCCGCGCGCAAGGCCGCGCCGATCGCCGCGCTAATCGCGCTGGTGCTGGGTGGGCTCTACGGCGGATGGTTCACACCGACGGAAGCCGGCGCGGTGGGCGCCGCAGCGGCGCTGGTGATTGCGCTGCTGCGACGTTCACTCGATCTGCGTACCTTCTGGCGTGTGCTGGTTGAGACCGGTCACATCACGGTGTCGGTGCTGTTTCTGGTGCTGGCGGCGAGCCTGTACAGCCGCATGCTGGCGCTGACCGGGCTGCCGAGCGCCGCTGCCGAAGCGCTCACTGCGGCTGGAATGGGGCAGGCAGGATTCCTGAGCGCTTATCTGCTGGTGGTCATCGTGCTCGGCTGCATCATCGATTCGGTGTCGATCATGCTCATCGTGCTGCCGATCGTGCTGCCGATCGCCAAGGGCTTCGGCATGGACATCGTCTGGTTCGGCGTGATCACCGTGGTCGCCGTCGAAATCGGATTGTTGACGCCCCCGTTCGGACTGTCGGTCTACACGGTGAAGGCGGCGCTCAACGATCCGGGCATCAGCATCAGAACGATCTTCGCCGGTTCGTTTCCGTTCGTGGGCTGCATGCTGGCGGTGCTCATGATTCTCATCGCATTCCCCGTGTTATCGACCTGGCTCGCGCGCATGTAGCCGCGGGCGCTTCTCTCTGGAGGAACCGACATGACGAACGTTGCAGTGATCGGCCTGGGCTGGTGGGGCAACATCATTTCCGGCCTGATACCGACGAGCAGCAAACTGAAGCTGGTGCGCGTCGTTGACGTGAACCCGGCGCTCGCCGAGTCGATCGGCAAGCAGCGCGGCGTACCGTACGGCACCAAGCTCGAAGACGCGTTGACTGATCCGAACGTGCAAGGCGTGGTGCTATGTACGCCGCATACGCTGCACTGTGAGCAGATCCAGGCGGTGGCGCGCGCGGGCAAGCACGTGTTCTGCGAGAAGCCGTTGTGCATGAACCGCGCCGAAGTGCTGCGCGCGACCAAAGCCGTGAACGATGCCGGGGTGAAGCTCGCGGTCGGTCATGAGATGCGCTTCAACCCGCCGATCGTCGAGGCGATGCGAATGATCAAGGCGGGCGAGATCGGCACGCCGCTGCAGGTCGAGGCGAACTTCAGCCAGGACAAGTTCCTCGCGCTCAAGCCCGACAACTGGCGCCTATCGAGCAAGGAGGCGCCGGCCGGACCGATGACCGCCACGGGTGTGCATCTGCTCGATCTGTCGACGGCGGTGTTCGGCGAGGCGGAATGGGCGCGCGCCAGTGCCAAGCAACTCGGCAGCCAGCTCACCAACGGCGACACACTGGCGATCATGATCGGTTTTCGCAAGGGCGGGCATGCGCTCATCAGCGGCATTCTGGCGACGCCGTTCTACGGGCGATTTGCCGTGTTCGGCTCGCACGGCTGGATCGAGGTGCGCGACAAGGCGCATCCGGAGACGCCCAGAGGCTGGACCTTGTCGGTGTGCAAGCGCGGCGGCGAAGTCGCGACCACGGACTATCCGGTCGCACACAGCGTGCTGCTCAACCTGGAGGCGTTCGGCGAGGCGTGCGCGGGCCGCGCCGAGTACCCGGTGCCGCAGGATCAGATGGTCGCGAACATCTCGTTGCTCGATGCGTGCTTCCGCTCGGCGGCCAGCAATCGCGTCGAGATGGTCGAGACCAGCTAGGGAATGTCTGAGCAAGGCGAGGGCGGCTGCGCCGGCGCCACGCGCTCCCTCACAGCAGCGTGCACGCTTCCTCGAAGCGCAGTCGTTCGTTGCGCTTGAAGATCTTGCTAGAGTCGCCGTAGCCCAGCGCGCAGATGAAGTTCGTCTTGATCGGCGTGCCGGCGAAGAACTCCGTGTCGACCAGGGCGTTGTTGAAGCCCGACATCGGGCCGCAGTCGAGCCCCACCGCCCGAGCGGCGATGATGAAGTAGGCGCCCTGCAGCGTCCCGTTGCGAAACGCGGTGGAGTCGGCGACCGCTTTCTTGTCATCGCCCGCGAACCAGCTGCGCGCCGTCTGATTGTGCGCGAACAGGCGCGGCAGATGATCGTAGAACATGTGATCGGTGCCGATGATCGCAGCCACTGGTGCGTTCATCACCTTAGGCACGTTCGCTTCCGACAACGCCGGACGCAGGCGCTCCTTGGCCGCGGCGGTACGCAGAAACAGGATGCGCGCGGGTGATGAGTTGGCTGAAGTCGGGCCGAACTTCATGAGTTCGTAGATCTCGCGCAACTGCTCGTCGGTCACCGGCTTGTCCAGCCAGCCGTTCTGGCTGCGGGCGTTGCGGAAGATCAGGTCGAGATCGGGCTCGGTCAGGCGGGCCATGCGGCTGCTCCTTGGCTTCTGGTACGGAATGGTTTGCGAATGCGTGATGTTAGCGCGCACGGGCCTCGATGCAGAGGTCCGGAGAAAGCGTCACGTGAGTGGAACGGGGTATAGTGGGCGCATCGATCATCGGTGGGCGCATCGATCATCGCACCCCATCCGCGGCAATCCTGCAGCGCGCGCCGCAATCCAGTAGCGCGCGAAAATTCCCCGTCGAGGTTTCCATGCATACCGAAGTCCATGTCCATGGCGAAGTGGCACTCAAGCGCGGCATATCGGCGAGCGATGTCGAAGTCGCGCTGCGACCATGGTTCGACTACATCGACGTCGACTCGATCGCCGAAGCGACCAGTGCGCGTGAAGGCGAGCCTGGTATTTCCTTCGATGTACGTCGTCGCATGCTGCAGATCTGCTGGACGGGTTGGGTCGGACGCAATTTTCAGCGCGCGGTAGAAGAGGCGCTTGCGGGGATCGGTCCGCTCGCAGAACGCACCGCGGAGATCGAAGTGTCGTTCTATCACGAGGACGGACGCGACGAATTCGCGGTCACCTTCGTCGGTCCCTCCGCCGAAGCGATCGAACAGGCCAAGCGCAATCGCATGATCCAGGAAGTGTCGATGCTGCTTGGCAGGCAGTTCAACGACGCGGAGATCGGCGAAGTCATCGCAGTGGTGGAACGCATTTTTGCGCAGCGACAGAGCGCAGGCACTTCGAGTAGCGCCACTGCGCAATCGATTCGCGGTCCGCTGCCCGGCGGAACCAAGCACTTGCACTGA
>CADECO010000013.1:30297-33155 GCA_902825905.1 uncultured beta proteobacterium | reverse complement strand
CTCGTTCTTGAGCAATCACTTTGCGTTACCCCAGTAACCCTATGAATTCACGTAATTTCAATCTAGAACCTAGATCGTAATGTGTAGCTAAGTGCTTGTAGCAGCTTGAAAAAATCACAGTTCGCCGCTTGACCTGCCAAATCGGTACGCCTAGAGTGGCGGCCAGGGGTAGCTATGGGGTGTAAACGTGGGAATCGGCTTAGCTAGCGGCCGATATTTCCACCAATCACGCTCTTGGACTGCCCTTGGGTGGGCGGACCTTCCCGCTCGACCGGATGAGGTCGAGGGATCGTGGTTTTCTTCAAAGGCGCAACGTCGGCAAGCTTGGACGAGAAGGGACGCTTCGCGCTCCCTAAGCGCTATCGCGACCGTCTGCCGGCTGAACCCGCGCTCACACTCACCGCCGGGTTCGAGCCCTGCCTGCTGCTGTACGAGACGAGCGCCTGGGAGGAGGCGACCGCCCGGCTGATGCAGATGCCAAGCATCAGCGAGGGTGCGCGGCACTGGCAGCGCATGGTGGTCGGTCACGCCGAGGACGTGACGCTCGACAAGAGCGACCGCGTGCAAATCCCTTCGAGCTTGCGCGATATCTGCGCGCTCACGAAGTCGTTGTGGCTGATCGGCTACGGGCACTACATCGAGATCTGGGACCTGGCCGAGTATCAGAAGCACGTCGCCACGCAGCGCGCCAATCCACCCAAGGACGTCCCCGTCGGGGCAGAGACGTTCCGACTGTGAGCGACGGAGCCACGGATGCGCGCCCTCGATGACCGACACCTCCCTCACGCATGTGCCGGTACTGCTCGCCGAGGCGATCGAGGCGTTGGCGACCGATCCGAGCGGAACGTACGTCGACGCGACGTTCGGCCGCGGCGGACACAGCCGCGCGCTGCTTGCGCGGCTCGGGCCGCATGGCCGGTTGTTCGCGATCGATCGCGATCCGCAGGCGATACGTGCAGCAGCGGACATCGACGACCCACGATTCGCCATCACGCAGGCCGAATTCGGCCAGCTTGCCGCCGCATGCTCGCGTGCCGGCATCACGCGAGTGCACGGCGTGCTTCTCGATCTGGGCGTCTCCTCACCGCAATTGGACGATCCACAACGCGGCTTTTCGTTCCGTCACGACGGGCCGCTCGATATGCGCATGAACCCGGACAGCGGGCCCACTGCAGCGCAGTGGCTGGCGCAGGCGACTGAAAACGAGATCACGGAGGTTATTCGCGAATATGGGGAAGAACGGTTTGCTCGGTCGATTGCAAAGGCGCTTGTTGCTGCTCGGGCCGTGGAGCGGGTCGACACGACGGGACAGCTTGCCCGCATCGTGGGTGGCGCGGTCCGCACACGCGAGCCGGGGCAGGATCCGGCGACGCGCACGTTCCAGGCTCTACGGATTCACATCAATGCGGAGCTTGCGCAATTGCCGCTAGCCCTCGAACAGGCCCTCGATCTGCTGCACCCGGGCGGTCGGCTCGCGGTGATCAGCTTTCATTCGCTCGAGGACCGCATCGTCAAGAACTTCATGCGCGATGCGGCGCACCCCGAGGCGAAGTTCGCGCGCCTGCCGATCGCCACCGTCGATCTGCCGCGGCCGCGACTGCGGCTGATCGGCAAGCCGATCCGGGCGGATGCGGCCGAGCTCGCGCGCAATGTCCGCGCCCGCAGCGCGTTGCTGCGCGTCGCCGAGAAAACGGAGTAATCCCATGGCACGCGTGAACCTTCTGATGCTGATCGTGCTGGTGTTGTGCGCGATCGGCCTGGTCACCTCGCAGCATCGGGCACGTCACCTCGTGGGGGAATTGGAGCGCGAGATGCGCCACGCTCGCACGCTCGATGTCGAGTTCGGCCAGCTGCAACTCGAACAGAGCACCTGGGCGATGCACACGCGTGTCGAACGCATCGCCGGCGAGAAGCTGCGCATGCGCCCCAACGATCCGAGCCGCACGATCGTCGCCGATCAACACGGCGCACCGGCCACCAAACAATGAGATTCCCGAGCGCCAGCGCCGGTCGTGTCGCACGCCAGCCATCCTGGCGCTCGCGCATCGTGCTCGGCATGCTGGGTGCGGGGTTCGTGGTGATGCTGGGCCGGGCCGTCTATCTGCAGGCGTTCGCCGACGAGTTCCTGAAGAAGAAAGGCGCGTCGCGCTACAGCCGCGTCGTCGACGTGCCGGCCAATCGCGGCCGGATCCTCGATCGCAACGGCGAGCCGTTGGCCGTCAGCACGCCCGCGCGATCGATCGCGGCGATCCCCAAGGAGTTCGACCCCACGCCGAAGCAACTCAACGATCTGGCGAAGATCCTCGAGATGCCCACGCGCGAGTTGACCGGACGGGTCAATGCCGCCAAGGGCGACTTCGCCTATCTGCGCCGGCAGGTCGCCCCCGATCTGGCGACCAGGGTCGAGCATCTCGAGATCCCGGGCGTGGACATCCGCGTCGAGTATCGCCGCTACTACCCAGGCGGCGAGGTGATGGCACAAGTGCTCGGGTTCACCGGCCGCGACGACATCGGCCAGGAAGGCATCGAGCGCGCGTTCCACGAGCATCTGGCCGGCAGGAAGGGATCACGTCGCGTCATCAAGGACGGCTTGCGCCGCGTCATCGAAGACGTCGAGAGCGTGCGACCGGCGCGTGAAGGTCGCGACCTCGTGCTCGCGCTCGACAGCCGTATCCAGTCGCTCGCACATCGCAGCCTGGGCAAGGCGATGGCTGATCACAAGGCGGTCAGCGGCAGCCTGGTCGTGCTCGACACCACCACCGGAGAGGTGCTCGCGCTCACCAGCCTGCCGGCCTACAACCCGAACAACCTCGAGTCGCTCGCCCAGGCGGTCAACAAGAAGCTCGTTCGCAATCGGG
>CADECO010000013.1:21767-30197 GCA_902825905.1 uncultured beta proteobacterium | reverse complement strand
CGGGCAGGGTGCGCCCGCTCAAGACCTGGAAGCCGATCGAGCAGGCGACGATGTCGTACGGTCACGGCATTTCGGTAAGCCTGATTCATCTGGCCCGCGCGTACACCGTGTTCGCGCGCGAAGGCGACATGGTGCCGGTCTCGCTCACCAAAGTGACCGAACCGGTGCAGGGCAAGTCGGTCATCTCGGCGAAAACCGCGCTCGAGATCCGCAACATGCTGGAACTCGCGGTGCAGCCGGGCGGCACTGCGCCGCGCGCGCAGATCATGGGCTACCGCGTCGGCGGCAAGACGGGCACGGCGCGCAAACTCGACGAAAACAAGCACTACACCGCCGACAAACATGTCGCCTCGTTCGTCGGGATCGCGCCGTTGTCCAAACCCAGGCTGGTCGTGGCGGTGATGATCGATGAGCCGCGCGCCGGTCAGTACTACGGCGGCGTGGTGGCGGCACCGGTGTTCGCCGAGGTGATGGCGGGCGCACTGCGCATCCTCGGGGTGAGCCCCGATGCGCCGATGAAACCCGTCGCGTTGCCACCGCCAGGGGTCGAAGTGAAGGAGAGCACATGAACGCGCGCGCGAGCGGCCGCGACATGGCTCCAGCACGCGCGCGCGCCGCGCGCGTGCTGCAATCGCTCGCGGCACAGGCGGTGACGGTGCGCGGATTGAGCGCCGACAGTCGCGCCATCGATCGCGGCGATGCTTTCGTTGCGTATCCGGGTGCCGGAGCGGATGGGCGCGACTACATCGATGCGGCGATCCAGCGTGGCGCAAGCGCGGTGATCTGGGAGGCAGGCGCCGCACGCGATGGCACACCGTTCCGCTGGGACGCGCGCTGGCAGGTGCCGAACGTATCGGTCGCATCGCTGCGCGAACTCGCCGGGCCGATCGCGCACCAGGTGTACGGCGAGCCCTCGGCGCAACTGCGCGTGATCGGGGTCACCGGCACCAATGGCAAGACCTCCACGACGCAATGGATCGCGCAAGCCCTGAATGCCGTGGCCCAACCGTGCGCGGCCATCGGTACGCTGGGGATGCGCTTTGGCGAATCAGCCGAACCGAATCCGAACACCACGCCCGATGCAATCGTGCTGGCGCGTGCGCTGCGTCGCTTCGCCGATCAGGGCGCCCGCGCGGTGGCGATGGAAGTCTCATCCATCGGGCTCGACCAGCATCGCGTCGACGGCGTGCACTTCGACTGCGCCGTGTTCACCAATCTGTCGCGCGACCATCTCGACTATCACGCCGACATGGCGAGCTATGCGGCGGCCAAGCTGGCGCTGTTCGGGTGGGAGACGCTGTCGCACGTCGTCACCAACCTCGATGATCCGGTTGGCGTGCGGGCGGCGAAGGCGGCGCGACGCGGCGTACGCCGCATCGGCTATTCGCTGTATCCCGATGCGGCCCGCCGCGGCGGGTTGGACGGTTTTCTAGAGGCGCACGACATCCGGCACGACGCGAACGGCGTCGCATTCCGGATCGAGACCGACGCGGGCGCGCGCGAGGTGGCGACCGGCCTGGTCGGGCGCTTCAACGTCGCCAACCTGCTGGCGGTGATAGGCGTTCTGCGCGCGGTCGGCGTCGATCTCGATCGCGCCATCGAGTGCGTGGCCTCCCTGGCGCCAGTGCCCGGCCGCATGGAGCGCGTCGGTGGTGGCGATCGACCGATCGTGATCGTCGATTACGCCCATACGCCCGACGCGCTGGAGAAGGTGTTGAACGCCGCGCGCGACGTGGCAGCCGGCACTGGCGGGCGCCTGATCGCCGTCTTCGGTTGCGGTGGCAATCGCGACCGCGGCAAGCGTCCGCTGATGGGCGCGATCGCCGCGCGCATCGCCGACGCAGTGTTCGTGACGAGCGACAACCCGCGCGACGAATCGCCCGAGACGATCGCCGCGGAGATCGTGCGGGGCATCGATTCAGCGCAGCCGACGGTGGTGCTCGATCGCGCGCAAGCCATCGAGGCGGCGATCGCCAATGCCCGGGCGGGCGACGTGATCGTGCTGGCCGGCAAGGGCCACGAACCGTATCAGGAGATCGCCGGTGTACGCCGTCCATTCTCCGATATCGATCAGGCGCGTCGCGCGCTGGAGGACTTGCGATGCTGAGCCTGAGCGCACTGGCCGCGGCGATCGGCGCACGATTGAGCGGCGTCGATGCGCAGGTCGAACACGTCTCGACCGATTCGCGCAATGTAGGGCGCGGCGCTCTGTTCGTCGCACTTCGCGGCGAGCGCTTCGACGGGCACGCTTTCGTGCAGGCTGCATTGCAAGGCGGCGCGGCGGCCGCGATGGTCGACGAAGCTTCGCAGCTCGCGCGCACGCTTCCGACCGCGCCGCTGATCATCGTCGACGACACCAAGCGCGCGCTGGCTGCGTTCGCACGCTGGTGGCGGGCGCAGTACACGCTGCCGCTGATCGCCGTGGTGGGTTCCAACGGCAAGACCACGGTGAAGGAGATGATCGCCGCCATCCTGCGCGAGCAGTTCGGCGCCGAGCACGTGCTGGCTACCGAGGGCAACCTCAACAATGACATCGGCTTGCCGCTCACGCTGTTGCGTCTGCGCGAGAGTCATCGCGTCGGCGTCGTCGAATTGGGGATGAATCACCCGGGTGAGACGGCGCTGCTCGCGGCCATCGCGCAGCCGACGATCGGGTTGATCAACAACGCGCAGCGCGAGCACCAGGAGTTCATGAAGAGCGTCGCCGACGTCGCGGCCGAACACGGCGCGCTCATCGCCACGTTGCCCGACTACGGAGCGGCGATTCTCAATGCCGACGATGCGTTCGCCGGCTATTGGCGCGGTGCTGCCGGATCGCGTCCGATCCGCGACTTCGGACTGAACGCGCATGCCATGGTGACCGGGCGGTTCGCGCCAGGCATCGCCAGCACCGACGTCGAGATCGTGCTGCCCGAAGGCGTGGCCACGGCCATCTTGCACATTCCGGGGCTGCACAACGTTCCCAACGCGCTGGCCGCCGCCGCTGCCGCGAGTGCCGCGGGCGCTACGCCGCACGCAATCGGCGCAGGGCTGAGCGCGTTCCGCCCCGCCAAGGGCCGACTGCAGGTGCTGCAGCTAGCCAGCGGTGCCACGCTGGTCGACGATACCTACAACGCCAATCCCGATTCGGTGCGCGCCGCCATCGACATTCTGGCCGGGGCCGACCGTCCGCGCGTATTGATTCTGGGCGACATGGGCGAGGTCGGCGCCGAGGGCCCGAAGTATCACGACGAGGTCGGTGCGTACGCCAAAGCGCGTGGTGTCGATCACTTGCTGGCGATCGGTGCGGCCGCGCGTGACGCAGTCGGTGCATTTGGTCGTGGCGCTGAACACTTCGACGAGATCGACGCGCTGGCTTCGCGTGCGCGAGCGCTCGCCCGCGGCGGTGCGACGGTGCTGGTCAAGGGCTCGCGCTTCATGCGCATGGAGCGCGTGGTGAGCGCGTTGCGCGGGCAGGCGCAAGGGGAGGCGGCATGCGCCTGAGCATGGCGATCATCGCGGCCGGCATGACTCTGCGGCATGGAGGCGAGCGTGCTGCTTGAGATCGCGCAATGGCTCGCCAAGGACGTGCGAGCGTTCAACGTCTTCAACTATATCTCGCTGCGCGCGGTGCTGGCGACGTTGACCGCGCTGATCATCTCGCTGGTGCTCGGGCCGCGGATGATCCGCAAGCTCACCGCGTACAAGATCGGGCAAGCGGTGCGCACCGATGGGCCGCAAACCCACCTCACCAAGGCCGGCACGCCGACGATGGGCGGCGCGCTGGTGCTCCTGGCGATCGCGATCACCACGTTGCTGTGGGGCGATCTGGAAAACCGGTTCGTGTGGGTGGTGCTGGTGGTGACGGTCGGCTTCGGCGTAGTGGGCTGGGTCGACGACTATCGCAAGGTCGTGCATCGCAATCCGAAGGGACTGCCCGCACGCTGGAAGTATTTTTGGCAATCGGTGGTGGGCATCATCGCCGCCGTGTACCTCGCCTTCGCGATCAACGCCCCGACCAGTGCGAAGGTGTGGGATCTGTTCATGGCGTGGGTTGGCAGCGGCATGGCGATGGAACTGCCGGGCAAGACCGATCTGATCGTGCCGTTCTTCAAGAACGTCGCCTACCCGCTGGGTGTGTTCGGCTTCATCGTGCTCACCTACTTCGTCATCGTCGGCACGTCCAACGCCGTCAACCTCACCGATGGTCTGGACGGTCTGGCGATCATGCCCGCGGTGCTGGTCGCCGGCGCGCTCGGTGCGTTCGCTTACGTAACGGGCAGCGCCGTGTTCGCGAAGTACCTGCTGATCCCGCACATCCCCGGCGCGGCGGAGATGACCGTGTTCTGCGCCGCGATCGTCGGCGCGGGCTTGGGCTTCCTCTGGTTCAACGCCTATCCCGCCGAGGTGTTCATGGGCGATGTGGGTGCGCTCGCGCTCGGAGCGGCGCTGGGCACCGTCGCGGTGATCGTCCGCCAGGAAGTCGTGCTGTTCATCATGGGCGGCGTGTTCGTCGCCGAAACGCTGTCCGTGATCATCCAGGTCGCGTACTTCAAGCTGACCGGCGGCAAGCGCGTGTTCCGCATGGCGCCGCTGCATCACCACTTCGAATTGGGCGGCTGGAAGGAAACACAGGTCGTGGTGCGCTTCTGGATCATCACGATGATGCTGGTGCTGTTCGGGTTGTCGACGTTGAAGCTGCGTTGAAGCGCGACAGGAGACGGTTGCAACGCTGATGGAACTGCGAGGCGCAAACGTGCTGGTGCTGGGACTCGGAGAGACGGGGCTGTCGATCGCGCAATGGGCGAGCAGGCAGGGCGCCCGCTCGGTGCGCGTGGCCGATTCCCGCGCGCAGCCGCCAGGCGTGGATGAACTGCGTGCGCAGGTGCCGCAGGCCGAACTGCGCACCGGGGCGTTCGAGCACACGCATCTGCAGGGGATCGATCTCGTTGGGATCAGTCCCGGCGTGCCGGTGGCCGAGCTGGTGGTACAGGAGGCACAGCGGCGCGGCGTGCCGGTGGTGGGCGACATCGAACTGTTTGCGCAGGCCCTACCCAGGCTTTACGCCGGACACGCCCGACCGACCGTGATCGGCGTGACCGGCACCAACGGCAAGACCACCGTCACCGCGCTCACCGGGGCGTTGGTGCGCGGCGCGGGCGTCGATGCCGAGGTCGCCGGCAACATCAGCCCGGCCGCGCTCACCGCGCTGATGGCGCGCGTCGATCGCGATGCGCTTCCTGCCGCGTGGGTGCTCGAACTGTCGAGCTATCAGCTCGAGACGACCTGCTCGCTCGATCCCGACGCCGCCACGATGCTCAATCTGTCGGAGGATCACCTCGATCGCTACGACGGCATCGCGGCGTACGGCGCCGCCAAAGCGCGGATCTTCCACGGCGGCGGCACGCAAGTGCTCAATCGCGACGACGCCGCGAGCATGGCGATGCGCCGCCCGGGCCGGCGCGTGATCACCTTCGGGCTGGATGCTCCTTCGAGTGCCGACGAGTTCGGCCTGGTCGCCCGTGGTGGTGCGTTCGAAGTGCGTCGCGGCGCGGAGGCGATCGTTGCCACCGACGAACTCAAACTGGCCGGTCTGCACAACGCCGCCAATGCGATGGCTGCGCTGGCGTTGATCGATGGCATGCGCTTGAGTCGCGCTGCGGTGGTCGACGCGCTGCGCGGGTTTACCGGTCTGCCGCATCGGGTCGAGCCGATCGCCACGATCGGCGGCGTGACCTATTTCAACGACTCGAAGGGCACCAACGTCGGCTCGACGCTGGCGGCACTGACCGGATTCGCCAAGCAACTCGGCGCCACGAGCGCGAAGGTGGTTCTGATCGCCGGCGGCGACGGCAAGGGCCAGAACTTCACGCCGTTGCGCGACGTGGTCGAGCGCGTCGTGCGCAGCATCGTGCTGATCGGGCGCGACGGTCCGCGCATCGGTGCGGCGCTCACCGGAACCGGTGCGCGCCAGCAATGCGCTGCAACGATGCGCGAGGCGATCGAACTGGCCCGTGCAGATGCGCAAGCGGGGGATGTGGTGCTGCTCTCGCCCGCCTGCGCGAGCTTCGACATGTTCAATCACTACAGGCATCGCGGCGAGGTGTTTGCAGCCGCGGTGCGGGAGCTGGCCGATGCTGAACATCGCTAGCCTGAAACTGGCATGGCCGTGGTCGCGGCGCACGACCAGGCGTGCGGTGCGCGCGCCCGGGGTGGTAGGCGAATACGACCGCAGCATGGTGTGGGCGGTGCTGCTGCTGCTCGTGCTCGGGTTGGTGATGGTCTATTCCGCTTCGATCGCCATCGCCGAGACCGGCAAGTTGTATGGCAATCGATCCACCTACTTCCTGGTGCGACAAAGCGTCTATGTCGTCGCCGGCGTGGCCGCGGCCCTGTTCGCCTTCCAGGTCTCGACTCGGACCTGGCAGGAGGTCTCGTTCTGGCTGTTCGTGTTGGGCGTGGTGCTGCTGGTGCTGGTGTTCATACCGGGCGTGAGCCGGCCGATCAACGGTGCGCGGCGCTGGATCTCACTCGGTTTCGCGAACGTGCAACCGTCCGAATTCATGAAACTGTTCGTCGTGCTCTACGCCGCGGATTTCACCGCCCGCAAGGCGCACCTGATGCACAACTTCAAGCGCGGGCTGTTGCCGCTGCTGGCGGTGATGATACCGGTGGGTCTGCTGCTGCTGATGGAACCCGACTACGGCGCCACCTTCGTCATCGCGATGATCGCGGCATCGATCCTGTTCATCGGCGGCATGAACATGGCGTGGTTCGCGGGCCTGATCGGCACGCTCGCGGTGTCGTTCGCGCTACTCATCGTCTTCGTGCCGTATCGGTTGAAGCGGTTCCTCGGCTTCATCGATCCGTGGCAGGACGCCTTCGGCAAGGGATTCCAGCTCACGCATTCGTTGATCGCTTACGGGCGTGGTGGCTTGACCGGCGAGGGCCTTGGCGCAAGCGTGGAGAAGCATCACTACCTCACCGAGGCGCATACCGATTTTCTGCTCGCGGTGGTGGCCGAGGAACTGGGTTTCGTCGGTGTGCTGCTTGTGGTGGCGCTGTTCGCCTGGCTGGTGATGCGCGCATTCGTCGTCGGCCGGCTCGCCGTCAGCCACGACCGGCCATATGCGTCGCTCGTCGCGCAGGGCATCGCGGTGTGGTTCGCCATGCAGGCGCTGATCCACATGGGCGTCGGCATGGGCATCCTGCCCACGAAAGGCCTGACGCTACCGTTCATGAGTTTCGGCGGCAGCAGCATCGTCGCCAACTGCCTGGCGTTCGGCATCCTGATGCGGATCGATTGGGAAGATCGCCAACTCATGCGTGGGTTGCCGGCATGACGGAGGACGCCGCGTGTGGCTAATCTCTCTCAGCGCACCGCGCTCGTCATGGCCGGCGGCACCGGTGGCCATGTATTCCCCGCGTTGGCAGTCGCCGAGGAACTGCGCGGGCGCGGCTGGCACATCGTCTGGCTCGGCTCGGCGAGCGGCATGGAAGCCACGCTCGTACCCAAGCATGGCATCACGCTCGAGACGGTCGAGTTCATGGGGCTGCGCGGCAAGGGTCTGCTTACCAAGCTGCTGCTGCCCACACGTCTGCTCGTCGCGTTCTGGCAAGCGCTTCGCGTCGTTCGACGAGTGCGTCCGCAGGTCGTCGTCGGCATGGGCGGTTACATCAGTTTTCCCGGGGGCATGATGGCCGCACTCGCCAACAAGCCGCTGCTGATCCACGAACAGAACGCCATCGCCGGGCTGGCCAATCGGGTGCTGGCAGGCGTGGCCGACCGTGTGCTGAGCGCGTTCCCGCATGCACTGCGCAAGGCGGAGCACAGCGGCAACCCGGTGCGCGCGACCATCAGCGCGATGGCAACGCCGCGTGAGCGTTACGCGCAACGAAGCGGGCCGCTGCGCGTGCTCGTCATCGGCGGCAGCCTCGGCGCGCAGATCTTGAACGAGACCGTACCGGCAGCCATCGCGATGCTGGATCCGGTGCAACGTCCGATCGCACGGCATCAGGCGGGTGCGAAGAATCTCGATGCATTGCGCGCTGCGTACCAGCAAGCCGGCGTGGCGGGCGATCTGGTGGCGTTCATCGACGACATGACCGCGGCATATGCCGATGCCGATCTGGTGATCTGCCGGGCGGGCGCCATGACGATCGCGGAACTGGCGGCGGCCGGCGTTGCGAGCGTGCTGGTGCCCTATCCGCATGCGGTCGACGACCATCAGACGGCCAACGCCCGCTATCTCGCCGACCACGACGCCGCAATCCTGCTGCCGCAAACGGAGCTGAGCGCCGAGCGGCTGGCGCACCTGCTGCGCGAGACGACGCGCGAGCGCCTCACCGACATGGCTGTTCGCGCTCGCGCACTCGGGCGTGCCGAAGCCACCAAGGTCGTGGCCGACGCGTGCGAAGCGATCGCCCGAAAGGCGGGCGCATGAAGCACAA
>CADECO010000013.1:20307-21667 GCA_902825905.1 uncultured beta proteobacterium | reverse complement strand
GGCATTGGCGGCTCCGGCATGTCCGGCATCGCCGAAGTGCTGCTGAATCAGGGGTACCAGATCAGCGGCTCTGATTTGTCGGCGAGCGCGACCACCGAGCGGCTGGTGGCGCTCGGGGCGCGAGTGATGCTCGGCCACGATCGCGCGCACGTCGCCGCGGTCGACGTCGTGGTGATCTCCAGTGCGGTGAAGTCCGACAACCCCGAAGTGATCGAAGCGCGTGCCAAGCGCATCCCGGTGGTGCCCCGCGCGCTCATGCTCGCCGAGCTCATGCGTCTCAAGCAGGGCATCGCGGTGGCGGGCACGCATGGCAAGACCACCACCACCAGCCTGGTGGCGAGCGTGCTGGCCGAAGGCGGCCTCGATCCGACGTTCGTGATCGGTGGACGGCTGACCGCGGCGGGCTCGAATGCACGGTTGGGTGCGGGTGAGTTCATCGTCGTCGAGGCCGACGAGTCCGATGCCTCGTTCCTGCATCTGCAGCCCTCGATCGCGATCGTCACCAACATCGACGCCGATCACATGGAAACGTACGGGCACGACTTCGCCAAGCTGCGTCAGGCGTTCGTGACCTTCATCGAGAACCTGCCGTTCTACGGCTCGGCGATCCTGTGCGCCGACGATCGCGTGGTGCGCGAGATCATCCCGTTCGTGTCGCGGCCGATGCTCACCTACGGCTTCACCGACGACGTGCAGGTGCGTGCCGATCAAGTGGTTTCCGACGGGGGCCGCATGCGCTTTCGCGCGCTGCGTGCGGGCAAAGCGCCGCTCGATGTGACGCTCGCGCTTCCCGGCCGGCACAACGTGCTCAACGCGCTGGCGGCAATCGCGGTGGCCGATGAACTCGGCGTGGCCGATCGCGCGATCGCCAAGGCGCTCGCGGATTTTCGCGGCGTGGGCCGGCGCTTCCAGCGCTACGGCGAAGTCGGCCTGCCCGCTGCCGGCGCGTTCACGCTCATCGACGACTATGGCCACCATCCGGTGGAGATGCAGGCCACGCTCGAAGCCGCACGCGGGGCGTTTCCCGGACGGCGCATCGTGCTCGCGTTCCAGCCGCATCGCTTCACCCGCACGCGTGACCTGTTCGAGGACTTCGTCAAGGTGCTGTCGAGTGTCGATGCACTGGTGCTCGCGGAGGTGTATGCGGCGGGCGAAGCCCCGATCGTGGCCGCCGACGGCCGGGCACTCGCGCGTGCCATTCGCGTCGTCGGCAAGGTCGAACCGGTGTTCGTGGAGGACATCGCGGACATGCCGAGCACGATCATGCAGATCGCGCGCGACGGCGACGTGGTGCTGGCGATGGGCGCAGGCTCGATCGGGCAGGTGCCCGGCAAGCTCGCACGCGGTGAGACGCGCGGCC
>CADECO010000013.1:13481-20207 GCA_902825905.1 uncultured beta proteobacterium | reverse complement strand
GGGCAGGCGTGAGGCGCCATGAAGATGACTGAGCCCGCCCAATTCAACCCCGCGCTGCGCGGCCGGCTGCTGCACGCCGAGCCGATGAGCGCGCATGTGAGCTGGCGTGCGGGCGGGGCAGCGCGCGTCGCGTACGTGCCGGCCGACGTGGCCGACCTCGGTTCGTTCCTGGTGTCGCGCCCGGCGGGCGAGCCGATCTGCTTCGTCGGTCTGGGGAGCAATCTGCTGGTGCGCGATGGCGGTTTCGACGGCGCGGTGGTGCTGATGCACAGCACCCACGGCCTCATGCGCGCCGAAGGTGATCTGGTCTACGCCGAGGCGAGCGTGGCCAATCCGAAAGTCGCGCGCTTCGCCGCCAATCACGAATTCGAGGCGGCGGAGTTTCTCGCCGGCGTACCCGGTACCGTCGGCGGCGCGCTGGCGATGAACGCCGGCTGCTACGGTTCAGAGACCTGGGACTACGTCGCACAGGTGCAGACGATCGATCGTCATGGCGTGCTGCGCACCCGGTCGGCCGAGGACTACGAGCTGGGCTATCGGCACTGCGTGTTGCGCGCAGCGAAGGCAAGAGCCGACCACGGCCGATCCGACCACGGCGTACCCGATGAGTGGTTCACCGCCGCCTGGTTCCACTTCCGTCGCGGCAACCGGCAGCGCGCGCGCAACCGGATCAAGGAACTGCTCGCGCAGCGCGTGGCCACCCAACCGCTGAACCTTCCGAACGCAGGTTCGGTGTTCCGCAATCCGCCCGGCGACTACGCGGCGCGATTGATCGAGGCTTGTGGCTTGAAGGGCCGTGCCATCGGCGGCGCGCGCATCTCCGAGAAGCATTCGAACTTCATCGTCAATCCCGGTGGAGCGGGCAGTGCCGCCGACATCGAAGCGCTGATCGAACTGGCGCGCGCCACGGTGCTGGAGCGATTCGGCGTCGCGTTGATCCCCGAGGTGCGCATCATCGGCACGCCAGACGGAGGCCGGCGACCATGAGCGCTTTCGGCAAAGTCGCGGTGATGTTCGGCGGCACCTCGGCGGAGCGTCCGGTCTCGCTCAAGAGCGGCACGATGGTGCTCGATGCGCTGCGCGCACGCTCGGTCGACGCTCACGCATTCGATCCGAAAGAGCGCGGGCTCGACGCGCTCATCGCCGAACGCTTCGACATCGTATTCATCGTCCTGCACGGTCGCCACGGCGAGGACGGCACGATGCAGGGCGCGCTCGAATTGCTCGGCATTCCCTACACCGGTTCGGGGGTGCTCGCCAGCGCGCTGGCGATGGACAAGTGGCGCACCAAGCTGGTGTGGCAGGCGGCCGGAATTCCGATCCCGCGCTATGAGCTGCTCGATGCGAGCAGTGATCTCGCTGCGGTCGTGGCGCGCCTCGGCCTGCCGATCATGGTCAAGCCGGCCAACGAGGGTTCGTCGATCGGCATGAGCAAGGTCAAGCGCGCGTCGGATCTGGACGAGGCTTATGCACTGGCCGCCAACTACGACCCGATCGTCATCGCCGAGCAGTTCATCGACGGTCCGGAGCTCACCGCGGGCGTGCTGGGAGACCAGGCGCTGCCGCTCATTCGGTTGGAAACGCCGCGCGAGTTCTACGACTACGAAGCGAAGTACGTCGCCGACGATACCCGCTACATCGTGCCGTGCGGGCTCCCCCCGGAGCGCGAGTCGGTGATCCAGCGCGACGTGCTGCGTGCGTTCGACGCGCTGGGCTGCCGCGGCTGGGGCCGTGTCGATCTGATGCTCGATCGCGGGAGCAATCCGTACTTCCTCGAGGTGAACACCGCCCCGGGAATGACGGATCACTCGCTGGTGCCGATGGCCGCGCGCCATGCGGGCCTGTCCTTCGAAGATCTGTGCGTGCGCATCCTCGAGCTTGCGCAGGCGCATGGCAAAGGTGCGGGGCGCTAGCGGCCATGTGGAACAACACCCGCCTGCTCAACATGATCGCCACCGGCATGTTCCTGCTGGGTGCGCTGATCGTGGTGCAGATCGGCGTGGTCAGCGCGGCCAACTCGGTGCGGTTTGCGTTGTCGCGCGCGGTGGTGTTCGGCGCGCTCGATCATGTCGGCCGCGATCAGATCGATCGCGCGCTCAGCGGGCAGCCGATCGGCAATTTCTTCTCGGCCGATCTGGAACTGGTGAAGGAGTTGATCGAGGAGATCCCGTGGGTGCGCCGCGCCGACGTGCGCCGGCAGTGGCCCGATCGCATCGAGATCACGATCGAGGAGCACAAGGCGCTCGCGCGCTGGGGCGACAAGCAACTGGTGAGCGTGCTGGGCGAGGTGTTCAACGCGTACAGCCAGTCGGAGCTGCCGCGGCTGGCCGGGCCGCTGGGCACCGAGCGCGATGTCACGCAGCGCTACTACCGCGTACGCGAGCTGGCCAAGATCATCGAGACCGAACCGGTCGAGCTCACGCTCTCGCCGCGCTACGCCTGGCACATGCGCTTCGCCAACGGCCTGACCGTGGACCTGGGCCGCGAGCAGGCCAAGACCTCGGTCGAGTCCCGGCTGGAGCGCTTCTTCCACATGCAGGCGAGCACGAGCGAGTCGATCGGACGGCGCGTCATGCACGCCGATCTGCGCTACCCCAACGGCTTTGCGGTGCGCGTACCGGGCCTGGGCCTGGAGCCGCCGCGCAGTGCGAATACCAAGAAGGCGAGATAGGGATGCACGGAGGTCACGTTGCCTAGAGACGAAAAGAACCTGGTGGTCGGTCTGGACATCGGCACATCGAAGGTCATGGCGCTGGTCGCCGAGCGTCGCGATGACGGCTCGCTCGAAGTGGTCGGGCTGGGGCGGCACACCGCCGGCGGGCTGAAGAAGGGCGTGGTGGTCAACATCGAGTCGACCGTGAGCGCGATCCAGCGGGCGCTGGAGGAGGCCGAGCTGATGGCCGACTGCAAGATCCACGATGTCTACACCGGCATCGCCGGCAGCCACATCAAGGGCTTCAACTCGACCGGCATGGTGGCGGTGAAGGACAAGGAGGTCTCGCGCGTCGACATCGAGCGTGCGATCGAGACTGCGCGCGCCATGCCGATCCCGACCGATCAGCAGGTGCTGCACATCCTCACGCAGGAGTTCGTGATCGACGGCCAGGACGGCATCCGCGATCCGCTCGGCATGTCGGGTGTGCGCCTCGAAGTGAAGGTGCACATCGTCACCGGCGCGGTGTCGGCGGCGCAGAACATCGTCAAGTGCGTGCGACGCGTCGGCCTAGAGGTGGCCGATCTGGTGCTGCAGCCGCTCGCCTCGAGCATGGCGGTGCTCTCCGATGACGAGAAGGACCTCGGCGTATGTCTGGTCGACATCGGCGGGGGCACCACCGACATCGCCGTGTTCACCCAGGGGGCGATCCGCCACACCGCGGTGATCCCGATCGCCGGCGATCAGATCACCAACGACATCGCCATGGCGCTGCGCACGCCCACCGCCGAGGCCGAGGAGATCAAGACACGCCACGGCTGCGCGCTGCGCCAGCTGGCCGATCCGCACGAGATGGTCGAAGTGCCCGGGCTGGGCGATCGCGCGCCACGCCAGCTCTCGCGTCAGACCCTGGCCGAGGTGATCGAGCCGCGCGTAGAGGAACTGTATGCGCTGGTGCAGCAGGTGCTGCGTCAGTCGGGCTACGAGGAGCTGTTGTCTTCGGGGATCGTGCTCACCGGCGGATCCGCCGCCATGCAGGGGATGGTGGAACTCGGTGAGGAGATCTTCCACATGCCGGTGCGGGTGGGCGTGCCGCGCTACAGCGGGTCGCTGGCCGACGTGGTCGGGCATCCGCGCTTCGCCACGGTCATGGGGCTGCTGATGGAAGGCAGCAACCAGCTCGAGCGTGGCCTGGCGGAGCGGCAGAACGGATCGGTGCGCCAGTCGTTCGCGCGGATGAAGGACTGGTTCCAGAAGAATTTTTGAAGGTGGGCAGCTGCAGGGTTGCTTCGGGCTTCACGGCGGTTCGTGTGCGTAGTTCTGGTGCGTTTGTCTCTCTGGTGAGCAGTTAATAACAGGAGGTGCGTATGTTCGAGTTGGTCGAAGGTCAGCAGATCGGAACGGTGATCAAGGTGGTCGGCATCGGCGGTGCGGGCGGCAATGCCGTCGACCACATGATCCGGCAAGGCGTGACCGGCGTGGAGTTCATCGCCGCGAACACCGACGCGCAGTCGCTCGCGCGTTGTGAAACGAAGAGCCAGATCCAGTTGGGCTCATCGGGGCTGGGTGCAGGTGCGCGTCCGGAAGCAGGCCGGGCGGCGGCGATGGAGCAGCGCGAAGCGATTCGCGAGGCGCTTGCAGGGGCGCACATGGTGTTCCTCACCGCGGGCATGGGCGGTGGCACCGGCACCGGCGCGGCGCCGGTGATCGCCGAGATCGCCAAGGAAATGAAGATCCTCACCGTGGCGGTGGTCACCAAGCCGTTCCAGTTCGAGGGCAAGCGTGCGCGCGTGGCCGAGCAGGGCATCGACGAGCTGGCACAGCACGTCGATTCGCTGATCGTCATCCTCAACGAGCGCCTGATGGAGGTGCTGGGCGAGGACGTGAGCATGAAGGAAGCGTTCCGCGCCGCCGACGATGTGCTGCACAACGCGGTGGCCGGCATCGCCGAGATCATCAACTCCCCGGGGCTGGTCAACGTCGACTTCGAGGACGTGCGCACCGTGATGGCGGAGATGGGCATGGCGATGATGGGATCGTCGCAGGCGAGCGGCGTCGATCGCGCCCGCATCGCTGCCGAGCAGGCGGTGGCCAGTCCGCTGCTCGAAGGGGTGAACCTCTCCGGTGCGCGCGGCGTGCTGGTGAACATCACCGCCAACGAAGGTCTGAAGATGCGCGAGGTGCACGAGGTCATGAACACCGTGCGCGGCTTCGCCGCCGAGGACGCGACGATCATCTTCGGTGCGGTGTACGACGATTCGATGGACGACGCCTTGCGCGTGACGGTCGTGGCGACCGGGCTGGGACGCGATTCGATCCGTCAGGCCAAGCCGCAGTCGCTGCAGATCGTCGCCTCCAAGACCGGCACCGACAACATGCCGTTGCACAACATCGACTTCAATCAGTTGAGTCAGGTGCCGGCGGTGGTGCGCCGGCCGCGCGCGGCGCAGGTGGAAGCACTAGCCGCAAGCGGCATGGACCATCTCGATATTCCGGCGTTCCTGCGCAAGCAGGCTGATTGATCGCCTGGCATCGAGCCGACTCGATTCGCTTGTTTTCGGGGGGAAGAGCGAAGAATCACGATCGCGACCGGGCAGGAGGTAAGTCGCGAGTGTCTCGGAGGCGTGGTCAGCCGAAACGCACCATCTGATCCGCCGCTTGCGCGGAGCGCGGTTTTGCCCGCTGCGCTCCGCACTGTTTTTTCCGACCCAGGCTCGGCCAGGGTCTATGCTCCGGTGCGCACACTGTCTATACTTGCAAGGGTTTGACGCGAAAAGAAATTTGTCCAGCCGTTCGGCCGGGTCCGCGCACCGATATTCCGCGCGATACTCCGCGCGCCGACTGCGGCAGACAGACCGATTGTCATCGGGAGGCTCGGGGGTCCGTTACGCGAAGCACAGCCCGCTCCTCGCCTCGATACGCTCGGACCATCACCCACCATGCTCCGACAACGCACCCTCAAAGCTCCAGTGACCGCGACAGGCGTCGGCCTGCATGGCGGCGCCAAGGTAACGATGACGTTGCGGCCGGCTCCCATCGACACCGGCGTAGTGTTTCGCCGACTCGATCTGCCCGGGGCGGCTGATCTGCGCGCGCGCGCGCAGGACGTCACCGACACCAAACTGTGCAGTGCGCTCCAGTCCAATGGCGTGAAGGTCGCCACCGTCGAGCATCTGATGTCCGCACTGGCAGGGCTGGGCATCGACAACGTGCTGGTCGATCTGTCCGGGCCGGAAGTCCCGATCATGGATGGCAGCGCCGGCCCGTTCGTGTTCCTGATCCAGTCGGTCGGCCTGGAGGAACAGGCCAAGCCGAAACGCTTCCTGCGCATCGTCGATACGGTGCAGGTGAGTGAAGGCGACAAGTGGGCGCGCTTCGATCCGTACGACGGCTTTCGACTGACCTTCGCCATCCAGTTCGATCATCCGGCGATCGAACGCACCGCGCAGAGTCTCACCGTCGATTTCGCCGAGGTGTCGTATGCGCGTGATGTGGCACGAGCCCGCACGTTCGGCTTCGTGCAGGAAGTTGAAGCGCTGCGCGATCTGGGGTTGATCCAGGGCGGCAGTCTCGACAACGCGGTGGTGGTGGACGAGTACCGCATCCTCAATGCCGAAGGGCTCCGCTACGCTGACGAATTCGTCAAGCACAAGGTGCTCGACGCGATCGGCGACCTCTATCTGTGCGGTCACCCGATCGTCGGCGCGTTCTCGGCCTACAAGTCAGGCCACGATCTCAATAACAAGCTGCTGCGCAAAGTGCTGGCTGAGACATCGGCGTGGGAATTCGTCGAATTTGCGCGCGCCGAAGAGGCGCCGCAGGCGCTGCGCGCGAGTTATCCGCAGCTCGGCAGTGCCTGACCCCCGCGGCACGACGGCGGCCCAATGATCGTCGCGCGCATCATCGGTGTCATCGTCCTGCTGGCCATCGCCGTCTCGGTGATCATGTGGGTATTCACCCGCGAAAGCCGCTATCTGTGGTTCGCTTACCGCGTCATCCAACTGGCCGTACTCGCCGGACTGGTTTTCTTCGGCGTGTTCTTTCTCGAGCGGGTGCTATGAGGGTGAAGGGTG